>JAJRYG010000104.1 GCA_024275915.1 Gammaproteobacteria bacterium | reverse complement strand
TTCTTCCACACCCTGAAGACGGAGTTGACCCATCACAGGCGTTACCAGACAAGACAGGAAGCTAAGCAGGAGATTTTTGAATATATCGAGGTGTTCTATAACCGCCAGAGACGCCACTCAACGATCGGGTATCAGACGCCAGTGGGTTATGAGAAAGAGAACCGAAAAGTTGCGTGATTTTTTGTCCGGAAAAGTCTTGCCAGATCATACTTGCTCCCAGAAATACACACACAGGAGTTAGGACAAGAAATGGAATCCGCATTGACCGGAAAACAGGATTTGGTTTCATGGCTCAGGCTTGCCGTGCAGTAACGAAGATATGCCAAAATTGATCACGGTTATATGTTCGATTATCTGGTGTCTGATCGGTTTGTCAGGTTTTTTTTGAAATAAGCCAATAGGTTATGCCCAGTGACAGTACCACGGCAGCGGTTCCAAGTATGAAAGGAGGGGTTATTTCGTCAAAGTCGAAAATAATGACTTTACGTGAAATAGCCATCAAGGCAGTAGCAACCACCAGCCGGACTGGAATTACATTGGTTTTAAGATACATTGATATGTTTATGAATATTTCGATCGCTATCAGAACAGCAAGAAATGCACCAAAAGTTGCAAGAATATCATTGATGCTCAGAAGCAGAAAGGGAGGAGAAGTGATGCGCTGGTATAGAACAAAAATGACATCACCGATACCCCAAACTATCACCAGAACCATGAGCACGGCTAATATCTTGACTGCAAAACGGATAATGCGGTGAAGGAATTCAAGAAAAGGATCTTCGTGCCTTTTGGTTAGATCGTGTCCCGGTTCAACAAGGTCGTCTTTTTCTGTAACCATCATAACCACCTGTATTTACACCAGCTGTCTAGCTCGACTGACAACAGATGCAGTGCTCTGGAGGATATCCAGAGCACTGCAAGACATGCAAGGTCGTTTTCTCAGGCTGGCATGAGACCTGAATGATATCTATAGTCTGTAAATATAGCATCCCACGAAAATTTCACCATTACATCGCTATAAACTGGAATGACCCTGGAGGTCTCAACACGACATTGCGACGGAAAATTCATGCAATGATTGGGTGTGCCAGCTCCCGGACCGAGCCACGCCTCCTCTCTCCCCAGGCCAGGCATGAACGTGTTGGTTTATGTGCTTGTTGAATCCGCTCCAGGTTAGCAGGCTGTTGAAAAAGGCCAGGGAAGGGCTTTTTCAACAGCCTGTTAGCCCAATCGTTGCATTAATTATCGGTGCACATCCAAAAGTTTATACAACTATTGGGTTAATCCTGTTTTTACCTTGAAGAAAATGGCGTAAAGGGTGGGTACTACCAGCAGGGTGAGGAAGGTGGCGAAACCCAGGCCAAACATGATGGTCACGGCCATGGAGACAAAGAAGGCATCGGTGATCAGCGGTAACATGCCGAGGATGGTGGTGCCGGCCGCCATGGATACGGGGATCAGGCGGCTGACGCCCGAATTGATGATGGCCTGGAAGGGCGCCTTGCCATCAGTGATCTCGGTGTCAATTTCATCGATGAGGACGATGGCATTCTTGATCAGCATGCCTGACAGGCTCATGAGACCGAGCAGGGCCATGAAACCGAAGGGCTGTTTGAGCAGCAGTAGTCCTGCCGTGACGCCGATGATGGACAGTGGCACGGTGAGCCAGATGATCAGGGTCTTGCGAATGGAGTTGAACAGGAACAGCACGATGAGTACCATGATGCCAAAGAAGATCGGCATGGTCTTGTTCAGAGCGTTCTTGGCCTTCTGGGAGTCTTCCGCTTCACCACCCCAGGCCATGAAGTAGCCCGGCTTGTTCTTGAGTGGCAGGATATCGTTGACCTTCACCGGAATGGTCTTGGCGGTGTATTCTGATTCCGGGATGTCCTTGCCCAGATACTGGGCCAGATCCACGCCTAGGCGCTTTTCGATTTGTGGTTTGATGCGGGCAAACAGTTCGCTGGGCAGTCCTTCCCTGGGATCAATGTGGATCTTGATCATTTTCGCCCGATTGCGGCGCCAGATCATGGGATTCTCGAAGCTGATGTCGAAATTATCCACCACCTGATCCACGGGAATCATGCGCTGGGCGGCCGGGCTCCAGACCTGGATACCGCCAAGGTTGTAGAGATCCATGCGCTCGGCTTCAGGGGCTCGGGCGATAATGGGCAGCAATTCGTCCTGTTCCCGGTAGATGCCTACCCGTCGACCTTCAACTGCAGTTTGCAGGGCGGCGGCGAGTTCGGGACGATCCAGCCCGGCACGACGGGCCTGGGTTTCGGCCAGCTCGGGACGAACGACCATGACCTGGTTGCCCCATTCGCTGCGTACCGCCTTGGCGACAGGATCCTGGTAGATGACGGCTTCCGCTTCTCTGGCCAGGGCGCGCAGTTCCACCGGATCGGGGCCCTGCAGACGCAGCTGGATCTTGCCTCCGGTGGAGGGTCCATTGACGAACATGCGTACATTGATCAGTGCCTCGGGCATCAGGTCTTCCAGCCAGGTCTGCAGCTGGCGGATGTACTCGGGGATGATGTGATAGTTTTCGACATCGGCAACAACCCGGGCAAAGTTGGGGTTGGGGCGCTCGGGGGAATAGGTAAGCAGGAAGCGGGGTGAACCGCCGCCAATCTGGGTGGCCACTGCGGTGATTTCAGGCTGCTTGCGCATGAAGGCTTCGACCCGTTCCATTTTCTTCCCCGTGGCCTTGATATCGGTGCCCTCGGGGAACCAGACGTCCACGTAGAACTGTGGCCGGGTGGAGTCGGGGAAGAAGCTCTGTTTCACATAGCCGAATCCCAGCAGGGCCACCACGAACAGAACGAGTGCGACACTGACGGTGACCCAACGGTAGTTGACACAGGCTCTCAACGCACTTTTGTAACCCCGGTAAAGGGCGTTGTCGTAAGGATCCTTGCCGTTTTTATTCTCGCCTTCGTTCTTCTTTACCTTGAGGAAGGTCTTGCACAGCAGAGGCGTGCTGGTGACAGCCGTTACCCAGGAGAGCAGCAGGGAAATCATGATCACGGTGAACAGACTGCGGGTGTATTCACCGGTGCTGTCCTTGGAGGTGCCAATGGCGGCGAAGGCGGTTATCGCGACAATGGTGGCACCCAGCAGGGGCAGGGCTGTCTGACCCACCACTTCCCGGGCGGCACGCACGGCGTCCATGCCCTGTTCCATGCGTACCCGCATGCCATCGGTGACGACGATGGCGTTGTCTACCAGCATGCCCAGGGCGATCACCAGCGCACCGAGGGAAATACGTTCCAGGGTGATCCCGTACATGGACATGAAGATGAAGGTGCCCGAAACCGTGACGAACAGAATGGTGCCGATGATGAGTCCGCTACGCAGGCCCATGAAGATCAACAGCACGATCACCACGATGGCAATGGCCTCGAGAAGATTTACCAGGAAGCCATTGATGGCCTTGGTCACGGCGCCAGACTGCAGGGAGATGATGTGGGATTCGATACCGATGGGGAGCTGGCTCTTGAGTTGCTGGAAGCGTTGCTTCAGTGCATCCCCCATTACCACCACGTTACCACCCGAGACGGTGGAAATGCCCATGCCAATGGCCGGCTCACCATTGAAACGCAGGATGTTTTTGGGTGGATCCTGGTAGTCACGGATGATATCGGCCACATCGCGCAGATAGACCAGCCGGTCGGAGCCCTCGCCACGACCGCGGATCAGCAAATCACCAAACTGTTGTTCGGAGGTGAACTCGCCGGTGGGGTTGAGGGGAATGCGCTCCCCCGCCACGCTAAGGTGGCCCGAGGGGGCCACCACGTTCTTGGCCGACAACGCCGTGTAGATTTGTGATGGCGAGATACCAAGCTGGGCCATCTTGTCACGGCGCATCTGCACATAGATGGCTTCGGGCTGGTGGCCAAACAGGACGATGCGCTTGACGTCCCTGACCGTGAGCAGCTCCCGCTGCAGGAACTTGGCAACTTCGTAGAGTTCCTTGTAGGTATAGCCATCACTGGTCATGGCGAAGTACACGCCATAGGTGTCACCAAAGTCATCGTTGACCAGGGACGGACCGGCACCCGGCGGCAGTTTATGCTGCTTGTCATTGATCTTGCGCCGCAGTTCGTCCCATATCTGCGGCAGCTCGGAAGAATCCACGCTGCGTTTAATGAACACATGGACGATGGACAGCCCCCGCGATGAACGTGATTCCACATAGTCCAGTGGCCCCAGCTCCTGCACGGCCTTCTCGATGACATTAGCGACTTCCTTTTCCACCTCGGCGGCCGAGGCGCCCGGATAGGGTGTGAAGATCAGCGCCTCCTTGATGGTGAACTCGGGATCCTCGAGCCGGGGCAGGCTCTGGAATGCAAAGATCCCGGTGATGGCCACGACAATGGTCATCACCCAGGTGATGGTACTGTGCTTGATGCTCCACTCGGCAATATTCATCAGTAGCGAATCTCCGTAACGGGCTTGACTACCTGGCCTTCCTTCAGGTGATGTACCCCGGCGGTGGCGATACGCTCCAGCGGCCTGAGACCCTGACTCACGACGGCCCTGTCACCGATGACTTCGGCCTGAACCTCCCGGCGGCTGACGCGGTTTGTCTTTGGATCGATGACCCATACCCAGGTCTTGCCGTCGGCTTCGAGCAGGGCGGTGGCCGTAATGGTGAACACGGGCGATCCTTCGGTTGTCTTGCTGCCACGGGTAACCGACACTTCTGCGGTCATGCCCGGCAGGAGGTTTACGCCCTCGTGTGCGGGGAGCGCAAAGACCACCTGGTAGGTGCGAGTGACCGGATCGGCATGGGTGGCGATCTCGCTGATGGTGACGGGGAATTCCCGGCCGGGCAGCACACTGAAGCGTGCCGTTATCGATGTAGGCAGGGAGGAACGGTTCAGGGCAATGACATCTTCAGGAAGATCTGCAACCACTTCCAGGGCATGCGTGTCCTGGAGGCTCAGCACGGGCTGCTTGGCGCGCACATCGGTGAAGTTTTCCACATAGCGGCGAGCGATCACACCGTCGAAAGGGGCACGCAGGTAGGTATCTTCCAGTGACTTCCTGGCCCGGGCAAGCCTGGATGCGGCCACCTCCTTGTCGGATACCGTCTTGTCGTAGTCGGATCTGGAGACGTAGCCATTCTTGACCAGTTCCTTTGCGCGCCGATAATCGGCCAGTGCTTTTTCATATTCGGCCTTGGCTCCCGTGACCAGGGCCTGGTAATCCTTCGGGTCGAGGCGGGCCAGCAGCTGGCCTTTCTTGACCCGCTGGCCTTCCTTGACCGGGAGTTCGATGATGGTGCCAAGAACATTGAAGGAGAGTTCTACCCGGTTGGTTGCGCGTACGGTACCCGGGTAGGTTCGGGTCTTGCCCTGGTATTCGGGCAGAACCATGGATTTGACCGGCCTGATCACGGATTCATCAGTGGGTATTTTCTCCTCACCCGCATGAACGGCAAGTGTCAACAGCAGCCCCACAAGGAGGAGGACAAGGGAAAGGAAGAATGATCGGTGTCTGGATTCCATGGCGGAATGTCCGTTTATGGGCCGGATATCCCGGCTGATGTCACTGGCGGTGTTCCGGGCATGCACTGCAAGCTGATCAGGAGGCATCGGCGGCATCGTTCTGGTGGTTTGTGACGGGCACGATCTCCATGCCTTCGCGCAGCTGGGTGGCCGCTTCAACCACAACACGCTCCCCGGCCTTCAGTCCAGCCAGGATCTCGATGAGCCCCTCGCCAGTCAGCCGCCCCGGTTTTACCTTGCGCGAGTGGACGCGGTGATTCTCCTCCACAACCCAGACCAGGGGATCGGGTTTGACCCTGGCGAACACGGCAGGAATGGGGAGCACAAAGCGCTTGGCTTCAGCACGAGCAGAGTCGGTGCGCTGGGCGACCACCGTGGCCGTCATGCCAGGCAGGATACTGGCCCCCTTGGGACGCTTGAGAGCGGTAACGTATTGATAGGTCCCGGTTGTTGCATCGGCCTCCGTGGCATATTCCTTGATGCTCAGCGGAAATACCTGATCTGGCAAGGTGTCAAAGCGGGCGACCAGTTTTAACTGGCGTCTGTCCCTGCGCTTGACGACAAACTGCTCGGGCACATCCACCACAATTTCAAGATTATCCACATCCTGCAGGCTGAGCACCGGTTTCTTGGCCTTGACGGCGGTAAAGTTCTCCACATCACGCCGGGCCACCAGACCGGTAAAGGGCGCCCGCAACTCGGTATCGGCGACCGCCTTGCGTGCGATGGTGACCTTGGCCGCTGCCACGTCACGGGCTGCCTTGAGCTGATCATATTCAGCCCGGGTAATGTAGCCGCTATCGAGCAGTTTTTTGGCGCGCTGATAGTTGACCCTGGCATTTTCAAACTCGGCCAGGGCGGCTCGCAGCCTGCTGTCGTAATTTCGTGCATCCAGACGGGCCAGCAAGGCGCCTTTTTCTACCTGTTTGCCTTCCACGGCATTGAGCTCGATGATCTTGCCCGGCACATTGAAGGAAAGGTCCACACGTTCGGCTGCCCGTACATGGCCCGGGAAGGTACGCACTTCCATTCTTTCGGGGTTGGCCAGCTGCAGTACGGCAACATGTTTGGGGCCAGGAAGAGGAACCGGAGCCGGCTCTTTGCCGCAGGCACCAAGCATGGACAGCGTGGTACCGAGCAGGATAAGCCGGAATGAGAGCATGCTTGCTGACATGTGATGAAGTCTACCGGGTGGCATCTGGGGAATATCGAACAATGATAAACACCATTAGGGGTAAAATCCACTGGTTTCATGTTCAGCCAATTTACTGATACGTTGTTAAAAATCTGGCTCTTCAGAAGAATTTGTGGGTGGCCAACGTGCCAACGCCCTCTCCCTCCGGGTGAGGGCTGGGGGGGCAATCAGGGCAGACTGTATTTGTTCAGCCTATTGTCCGCCATCGCTTTCGATAATCAATTTGGCATCCGTGCAAACAAAATCAACAATACATGGCTCAATGACGCCCCTGGCGTCGAAACATGAAGCCCATTGGCTGTCGAGCTTACATGGATGTATTTATGGCGTGGTCATGCCAAATTCTTCTGCGCTTGGGGCGGTGCTTATGAACAATCACTTGCCATAAAGTGACCTGGCATTTGGAACAGCTATTTAGTCTCCTGCAACAAGGAAACGGTCAGCGTCCCGGCAGGTGAATGCAATTAATCCCCACTGTAGCGGAAGACGATCGGGAAGGTAAATCCGTGGTCTTTACCAGTGGTACAAAAAAACGACTGGCAAATTCAATCGCTTCCCGAAGAGTGAAGACTTCCCTGTTCTGTGGTCTCTCGATGAGCCATTGTCGGCAAATGGCGTGGTTGCGCAGGAAGATCATGTCCATGCACAGGTTGTTTGCACAGTGATCGTCATGCCTGGCCGATCCCCAGTCAATACCGACATGGATGTCGTCAGCTTCCTCCCGGTTTTCGATTCGCTGATCGGATTGCTGTATGCAGATGGTGTCACCAGTCACACGGCACTGTGAGTCGATACGCGCTTTCAGGCCAAACATGGGGCTTGCTGCCAGGCTGTCAAGTGCACACATGGCATGGATCTGATGGCCATTGATCAGAATCTTGTGCGGACGGGGTTCCATGGTAAAGGGGTAGGCGCCAAGGGGTTCTCCAGCGGCAGAAAAAATGACCAGGTCCCTGCTTTGCAACACCTGTATTGCTGCTTCGAGGTCATCAACACAGGAAGCCATTTCATCACGGGACAGAATGTGTCCACTGGCTACGAACGAATGGAGGATCTGTTGATGAAGAATGTGAATCTCGTCACAACATTCACCCTGCCTTTTCTTCAGCGGCAGAATGTGTTCCAGGCGGCTCAGGGCCTTTTCGAGTTTGATGTTCATGTCGTGGATCCCATTGTAACTGATGAGCAGGTAGTCGAAACTGGCCGGTGCCTGCAAGCCTGTCAGACAGCCCGGGTTTGCTTGTGAAGACGGTGCGGAGAGGGGCTGTGATGTCGCTGCTGTGAGGCAAGTACCATTTGCGAGATGCGATCACGCGGACAGAGAACGGGGCCAAAAAAACAGATTTGGCCGCTGAGTGAGTCAATGTGCAACTGTTATATGGCGTTTTTAATACTAATTAATGATGTACGGGGGCGTTAATTCACTTTTGCCGGCCTTTCCAGAGTAGTGACCTTGATGATGAGAGGCTATAATAGTTCTATCCGCTGGCCGATGGAATTTGTCGAGTGTTTTGCTACACCATTTCCTCGAAGCCAGGAACCGGGAGGATGGATACATGGCGATGATTGTCCTGCCATTGCGCCTGTGCGGCATGTCCTTGTGCTGATTTCAGATGCTGGCGAACAGGCTAATCCGTTCATGAAGAAAAAAAGAAATTCTCGATAGTGAGAGGGTGTTGTTGATAAATTTCTCATTAATTCGAAAAACTTGGTTGCGTACTTCTATAAAAACAACGACTTATATTTATGGCATATATAATGCTTAAAAAAAGTGGAAGATAAAAGACTTGAAGTACCTTGAGAAATTAAACTGTGAGTATGTCTGGGGTTTGAGGAAATGAATTACAGTTGTATGACGCGTTACGGATATTATCTCTCGACAGTAATCTTGCTCCTCACGGGATCAAACATTGCCGTTGCCGCTCCCAATATTGACAGTATTGTCAACACACGACACAACATGACCATGAGCTATCTGGGTGGGGCGTCGGTCAACATGGACAATGCCCGCAATGATTATGGCGAGGTTTGTGTTTACTGTCACACTCCGCACGGGGCCAACACCACCATTGGTGCTCCACTCTGGAATCGAACCAACCGATCGACAACCTATACCCTTTACAACAAACCACTCACTTCGGGTCAGACACCGACCGCACCCGGTGTAAACTCGCTGGTCTGTCTGTCCTGCCACGATGGAACGGTCGCCATTGACTCCGTGATCAACATGCCCAATCGTCCCGGGCTGGATTCCTACAACAAGTCACAGGAAACCGCACAGAATGACGCATTTCTCGATACCTGGCCGGACAATTCACCTACCTTGCACGCCAACCTCGGCGAATGTATTCTCTGCCACTCTGCAGACAATATTTTTGCACCTGATTTCACCGTATTTCTCATCGGCAAGGATCTGACCGATGATCACCCTGTCGGCGTAGCGTTACCTGATACGACCAAATATGATTTCAATGCACCCAATGGGGTTGGCCTTGGGATCAGTTTCTACGACAGAAATGGTAATGGTCGTGCCGACAACAATGAACTGCGTTTCTACGATTCGGGCGAAGGCTTTGAAGTGGAATGTGCTTCTTGCCACAACCCTCACGGGACACCCATTGTGGGTACCAGTGGCGGTGCCTTTACCGAATCATTCCTGCGGGTCAATGATCAGACTGAACTCTGCCTGACCTGTCATAACAAGTAACACCCGCAGACAAATGCGGCTGTGGTCTAAGGCTAAAGGGAATTCAGCCTGCGACCGAGACCATCCCCCCGCAGAGGCCTGCCCCCTGAATCACCCGGCAGACATCAGTTGTTGCTGTCGGCAGGCACGTCAGCCTCTTCATGCCCGGGTTCGATGCCATACTCCCGCATGATGGCTTCGCCCTCTTTTACGGTCAAACGTTTGATTACTTCAACCTTCTGAAAGCTCTGGTCGACCACGTAAATGCGGCCTGTTTCGTCAACCGCAACACCGGCAATAAGCGAATACACGCCCATCTTGTCCACCGTGCCCCCCCGGCCAAGCGCCATCAATAACTGCCCTTGCGGATTGAAGATCTGCACATTGCCAAAGTTCGCATCAGAAACATAAACATTACCATCCTTGTCTACCGCAATACCGCGTGGTCTGGAGAAATGCCCGATACCACTACCCAGTTTTCCCCAGCTGGTGATGTATTCTCCATCTGCAGTAAAGGCCTGGACACGAAAGTTGCCTGTATCAAGGACATAGAGCGTACCATCCGGAGCAACTGCAGCATGGGTTGGCAAATTGAATTTTCCGGGTGCGGTTCCACGCTCTCCTATGGTAAACAGAAGTTCACCTTCTGCGTTGTAGACTACGACACGATGTTGCCGGCTATTTATACCACCAGCATCCACCACGTAGATTCGTTTTCCATCCGGACTCACTGCAACATCGGTTGGTTTGATGAGTTCTCCAGGTTTGGCAATGCGACGTTTGAAGTGTCCCCCCGAGTCGTAGATGGCGATACTGTGTCTTCCCGCATCGGTAACGTAGAAATTCACATCACCATCAACCGCAACACCCAGAGGTTGTTTCAATTGGCCGTCACCACTGAGCCCAAAAGCAACGGTAAGGCGGTGCGGGACATCGAAGAGATACACCAGGCGCATGACGCTGTCACTGACGATGATACGTCCCTCGAAAGCGGCGATATCAAGAGGTTTGATCATCCTTACCCTTGGCTTTTCAGTTACCCCGGTTGCCATGGCCTTGAAGCTGTCCATTTTTGACCTGTCGGCAATGCTCAGGTCGGTACGCAGGGTAAATTCGTATTCAAAACGGGGCAGATCCGGCAACGAAGGCCAGAAAATGGCACGCACTGGTTCCACGGGTTTTTCGGGAGTTGCACATCCCGCAAGAAGAGAAAGGCAAAGGAGAAAACTGAATAATTTTACTGTATTCATGGTTTCAATAGGATAGCACCACGACTGCTGTATTTTAACAGATTAATACCGGTGACCCATCATTGGGGTCAATAGTGTGCCATAAATGGTTTTGGCTCTTCATAAGAGTTTATGGGTGGCCACCGTGCCAACTCCCTCTCCCTCCGGAAGAGGGCAGGGGTGAGGGGGCAATCAGGGCAGACTGTACCCAATCGTTGCATGAATTTTCGCAGCAGGATAGCGAAGCGCCTTCCATGCCAGCATTTTCAGCGCCGTGCTCGTTTTTTCCAATCCTTACACTTCGGTGGGCCATGCTGCGGTTGGAAAAATCTGCGCTCGACCCTGAAAATACTGTCCCCAAAGCCCCTGCATGCAAAAATTTGGCTCTTCAGAAGAATTTGTGGGTGGCCACGGTGCCAACTCCCTCTCCCTCCGGAGAGGGCTGGGGTGAGGGGGCAATCAGGGCAGACGGTATTTGTTCAAGCACACTGTGACGTTCGCCTGGTATTTCGTGATTCCAGAAACGCACAAGCGGATACCCCATTGCTTCCAACCGGGTTGTTCGTCTGGCACTCTGGGCGATTTGTTCAGCCTGTTGTCCGCCATCGGCTTCGATAATCAATCCTCACGGACTCGGATTTGGATGTGCCTCATGGATTGCCTCGATGCCTTCGAGGACTTCGTCGCTGAGGTCGAGGTCGATGCTGGCGATGTTGGCTTGGAGCTGCGCCATGGTGGTGGCGCCGATGATGGTGCTGGTGAGGAATTGCCGACTGTTCACATAGGCCAGCGCCATCTGTGCCGGATCCAGGCCGTGCTGGCGGGCAAGGGCGACGTATTTTTCCGTGGCTTGTTGGGCGCCGGGGCCGGTGTAGCGGGTGTAGTCGGGGTAGAGGGTGATGCGGGCGCCGGCAGGTTTGTTTCCGCCGAGGTATTTGCCGGAGAGGACACCAAAGCCCAGCGGTGAATAGGCGAGCAATCCGGCATGTTCACGCCAGGAGACTTCGGCCATGCCGACTTCGTAGCTGCGGTTGAGCAGGCTGTAGGGGTTTTGCACGCTGACGATGCGTGGCAGGTTGTGCTGTTTGGCCAGTCTGAGGAATTCCATGGTGCCCCAGGGGGTTTCATTGGACAGGCCGATGTGGCGGATCTTGCCGGCCCTGACCTGTTGCGCCAGGGCTTCGAGGGTTTCCCGGATGGGGGTGAAGTGATCGTCGCTGGGGGTGTAGCCGAGCTGGCCGAAGAAGTTGGTCTGGCGTTCGGGCCAGTGCAGCTGGTAGAGATCAAGGTAGTCGGTGCCCAGGCGCTGGAGGCTGTTGTCGAGGGCTTCGCTGATGTTGTTGTGGTCGAACACGGTCTTGCCGCCGCGAATGTGATCCACCCAGCCGACGCCGGGGCCGGCGATCTTGCTGGCAAGGATGAGCTGCTCGCGTTTGCCAGTCTTTTTCAGCCACTGGCCAATGATGGTTTCGGTGGCGCCATAGGTCTTTGCCTTTGGCGGAATGGAGTACAGCTCGGCAGTGTCGAAGAAGTTGACGCCCTGATCCAGAGCGTAGTCCATCTGGGCGAAGGCTTCGGCCTGGGTGTTCTGCTCACCCCAAGTCATGGTGCCGAGGCAGATGACGCTGACGTCGATGTCGGTGTTGCCGAGTTTGCGGTATTCCATGGTTGGCTCCTGGCTTGTTGAGCTGGATGAGGGAAATCAAGGTGTTATTGCCTCATTCACGAATCAGGTTCGGGGCAGGCTCCGGTCTTCTCGGCGCGTGTTTCCTGCCGGGTTCTCTTTCTGGCGTCGGCGCAGGGAGACGGGCGGGGTTCAATGTCCTGTTTGCCGGCTTGCAATGCGGCCGGGTTACAGGAACAGGGTCAGTACGCCTGTGTAGCCATACAGCCGGTTGCCGGCGATTTCGCCATTGGCATAGAAGCCGGCGATGGGCAGGTCGCCGAACACCTCGGCGATCATAGCCATTTCCTCGTTGTTGTCGCCAAACAGGTTGCGACCCCGGCCCAGGCAGGAGATGTAGATGCCGCCACGGGGCCGGGCATCGCCGAGCCGGTTTTTCAGTTTTTCCAGCATGGCCGTCATGTCTTCGACGGCGGTCTTGCCGTCACGGCGGCAGAACATGATGGGGCTGTTTTCCTTCATGTGATCACCGATGGCCAGCAACTGGTTTTCCGGATCGATGCCGATGATGTTGCGCACCAGGTAGTCACCGGTATCACTGCCGGTGACCGGGAAGCCGGCAAAGATGTAACCGGCGGCACGGTCGATGTCCTTGGCGAGGATTTCGCCGATGTCCTCCTTGAAGACTTCCAGCGCCGGGCGGCCATCGATGGTCATGGCCATGTGGTGATCACATTCGGTAAGGGTGTGGGTGGGGCCGATGGGGCTGCAACCCTGGCTCAGGCCGGTGAGCACGGGCACGTTGTCCTCGAATACCACACCGGAGATCTGGCCTTCGACGATCTCGTCGGCGATCTGGTAGAAGTATTGTTCCGCCGAGGTCAGGCCGCCAACTAGGTAACCGTTGCCCAGCTGTTCGGGCAGTTGTTCGATGAGTTCGGTCAGCTGGCTGTTGCGCGGATCGGCGTGAACCACGGCGAAACGCAGGCCGGCCATGGGATCGACATCCCGTTTGTGGTGGCTGTGTTCGGCATTGTTGAAAATGCTGAAACTGTCGGCGGCAAATTCGCACAGCAGGATCACCATGGCGGCCTGGTCGTAGTATTCGTGGCGGGTGCACAGCACGGCACTGGCGGTACTGCCGATCCAGTGTTCGATACCGGTCTGTTTTTTCAGTTCACGCAGCACACTGCCAAGTTCGGCGGCATGGGGATCGGTGACATAGAGGACGCCGAGATTGGCGCCATCGGCCGGACCGGTCTGGGCCAGGCAATCATCAATGGCGCCATGCCAGTCGGGTTCGGTGCTGTGGCCAAGCTGGAATGGTTTCATGGGGTTTTTTTCCTCGATCGGGCTGGCATGCTAGCACAGCCGGGCAGGTGGAAACACCAATAAAAAAGCCGGGATTATCCCGGCTTTCCTGATCCTGGCGAAAGCAAATTACGCCTTGCGTTTTCGCTCGATCATGTCGTGGATCAGTGGGTTGAGGATCAGCTCCATGGCAAAGCCCATCTTGCCACCGGGAACGACGATGGTGTTGGGGCGTGACATGAAGGAGTCGTTGATCATGTTGAGCAGGTAGGGGAAATCAACGGCATGATAGTCGCGGAAACGGATGACGATAAAGCTTTCGTCCGGCGTCGGTATGTCACGGGCGATGAACGGGTTGGAAGTATCGACCGTGGGTACACGCTGGAAGTTGATGTCCGTTTTGGAGAACTGCGGCGTG
This sequence comes from Gammaproteobacteria bacterium, assembly GCA_024275915.1. Lineage (GTDB taxonomy): Bacteria > Pseudomonadota > Gammaproteobacteria > UBA6429 > Thiohalophilaceae > JAJRYG01. Next base: position 25,922 of record JAJRYG010000104.1, on the reverse strand, counting down.
ATGTAGTGTACGTAGTCATCCATGCGGCGCAGGATGGTGTCGACGATGGCTTCGGCCGAGTAGCCGCGCTGGGCATTGTCGCGGTGGATCTTCTGGATCCATTCGAGGTTGACGATGGGGACCACACCCACCAGCAGGTCGGTATGGGAAGCCACATCGACGTCACCGTCGACCACGCCACCGTGCAGACCTTCGTAGAACAACAGGTCGGTTTCTTCGGTGATGTCTTCCCAGGGGGTGAACTGGCCTGGGCCCAAGTCGGTTTTCAGACGGGCATTGTGCTCGGCGGCTTCTTCTTCACTGTGCAGGTAGTAACGGCGTTTGCACTTGCCGGTTTCGCCATAGGTCTTGAAGGTTTCGGCCAGGGTGTCGAAATGGTTGGCTTCGGGGCCAAAGTGGCTGAGCTGCTTGCCCTGCTTGGCGAATTCGGCGATGGCGTCCTTCATGGAGGCGCGGTCGTAGCGGTGGAAGCTGTCACCTTCGACGACCAGCGGATTGATGTGCTCACGGAAGAAAATGTGTTCGAAGGCATTTTTCACCGTGGTGGTACCGGCACCGGAGGAGCCGGTGACGGCGATTACAGGATGTTTTACGGACATGGTTGCTCCTAAACAAGATTTAAAAAACATTATTCTCTGCGCCTGTCTGTTGCGGACGGACAGGTCGCTGGACTCGGTAAACCGGAATGCCTCCCCCAAATGCGGGCACCACGGAGATGTTTTATGTTGCCGGGTATTTTACTGGAAAACGGTGGGTAAAGTCTCGTTTTCAATGCAAATTGGAGTTGCCCGCAATTACCTGCCTATTCCGCTCAGTTTTCTGACTTTTCGCGCAAAATGGCCCGATATCCGATATCACGGCGGAAATACACCCCCTCCCAGTGGATGGCATCGGCCAGTTGGTAAGCCTTTTTCTGTGCCTCGGCCACGCTGTCGCCCAAGGCCACGGCACACAGCACCCGGCCACCATTGGTGACCACCTGGCCGTCTTTTTCGGCGGTGCCGGCGTGGAAGACCTTGCTGTCCGCGGTTTCTTCAGGGATGCCGGTGATCACGTCGCCCTTGCGATAACTGTCGGGATAGCCGCCGGCGGCCAGTACCACGCCCAGTGCCGGGCGTGGATCCCAGTCGATGTGGGTCTGGTCCAGTTTGCCATCCAGGGCAGCATTGCACAGTTCCACAAGGTCGGACTTGAGCCGCATCATGATGGGCTGGGTTTCCGGGTCGCCAAAGCGGCAGTTGTATTCCAGTACCTTGGGCGTGCCGTCACTGTCGATCATCAGCCCGGCATAGAGAAAGCCGGTGTAGTCATTGCCTTCGGCGGCCATGCCACGCACGGTGGGTTCGATGACCTCGGCCATGGCACGGTCGTGGATTTCCTGTGTGACCACCGGGGCCGGGGAGTAGGCGCCCATGCCGCCGGTGTTGGGCCCAAGATCACCCTCGTCGCGGGCCTTGTGATCCTGGGAGGTGGCCATGGGCAGGATGTGTTTGCCGTCCACCATGACGATGAAGCTGGCTTCCTCGCCGCTGAGGAATTCCTCGATCACCACCCGGTGGCCGGCATCACCAAAGGCATTGCCTGCCAGCATGTCTTTTACCGCGGCAATGGCTTCGTCCTCGGTCTGGGCAAGGATCACGCCCTTACCGGCGGCCAGGCCGTCGGCCTTGACCACGATGGGGGCCCCCTGTTCACGGATGTAGGCCACCGCTTCATCGATGTCGGTGAAGTTGCCATAGGCGGCAGTGGGAATCTGGTGCCGGGCGAGGAAGTCCTTGGTGAAGGCCTTGGAGCCTTCCAGTTGGGCGGCGCCGGCACGGGGGCCGAAGCAGCGCAGTCCGGCCTCGGCAAAGCGGTCCACCACGCCGGCTACCAGTGGCGCCTCGGGGCCGACGATGGTCAGGTCGATGGCCCTGTCCCGGGCAAAGGCCAGCAGGGCGGGGATGTCCTCGGCGCCGATGGCGACGTTTTCCAGCCCCGGTTCCCGGGCGGTGCCCGCGTTGCCGGGGGCCACGTAGACGGTTTCGACATTGGGAGATTGGGCTGCTTTCCAGGCCAGCGCGTGTTCACGCCCGCCGCCACCGATGACCAGAATGTTCATAGTTTGAGTACCCGTTGGAGATGCCTGTAAATTGGGGGAGTGACTATGCCTGTCAGGCCCCGGCAGGTCAATATTATTGGCCTGGCTGAGATGGAGGGGCGCAGGGCAAGCGCATACTCACCTTGCGGCCGGTGTAAGTGATTGATATTCAGGCGTCGTGAAGACATCCCTGTCGATTTGGCTGCCGCGTCCCTGCGGCAGACACTGAATATCAATCACTTGCACCGTCCACTAACCGTATATGAGGCAGTACGATCTTGCCCTGTGGAGGGGCGTGATCGGTGGCCGGGCTCCTGTCGGTCATGCCGGCCCGGGCCTTGTTGTGAAACAGCATGTAACGGGCGGTTTCATAGATGGCGCGGGTCAGGGTCTCCATGCGTTTCGCCACCTCGGGTTGCTGGTTGAGGACATTGACCACCGGCCGGTTGGAATGAATGGCGGCCAGCACCTTGTTGTCGCCATTGGCGAGCATGCGGAAGTAGTGATCGGGGCCGATGAGGCCGATCTCGGGGATGGTCTGGTGGGTGATGGTGAAAGCGTAGCGGCGGTCGTCAAAGCGGGGATCCCGCAGATCCCGGCCCAGGGTGGTGTTGACGTAGCCAGGCGCGGCCAGGCCGGCGATGGTTGGCAGCAGATCCACCTCGCTGCCGACCTTGTCGTAGGTCTTTGCTTCGGGGATGAGTCCGGGCGCGTAGATCACCAGCGGGGTGTGAAAACCGCTGATCTGGTACTTGGTGATGTACTCGGGGCTGTGCTTGCCCGCATAGCCGGTAATGCCGTGGTCGCCGTAGAAGACGAATATGGTGTTGTCGAAGTAATCCCGCTGGCGCGCCTCGCCCATGAACAGGCCGAGGCTGTGATCCATGAAGCGAAACGAGTTGTATTCGCCCTCGGAGATGAAGCCGGCTTTTTGCAGGGTGTCATGATCATGGTGCTGCAGTTGGAAGGCCCGGTTGTCCTCGGGAATGGTGTAGGGCCGGTGGTTGCCCGAGGTCTGGATGATGGCGAAGAAGGGCTTGTCGTGCCGCTTGTCCAGCACCTTGAGGGCTTCCTCGAACAGGCTCAGATCGGAGATCCCCCACACATCGACGCGCTCGGCTTCGTAGTCGCCTTCCTCGTGCACGTCCAGGCCGGGGATATTGCGCTGCAACACGCCACGGATGTTGCCCCAGTTGGCGCTGCCACCGAGAAAGTAGAGCTTGTTGTAGCCCTTGAAGGCATTGATGATGGTGTGCTGATCCACCACCAGCGGGTTACGCGAGGCAGTCTTGGCAGGTTCGACATCGGGGATGCCGGTAATGGCGGCAAACACCGAGCGGGCGGTGCCGGTGTGGGGCGTGTAGTAGCGGGTGAACAGCAGCCCGTTTCTGGCCAGCTCATCGAAATGGGGTGTGGGATTGAGGGGGTTGCCGAAGCTGCCGGTCTTGTAGGCGGCAAAGGATTCCAGGAACACCATGATGATGTTGGGCCGGGACGCGGCCAGCGGGCCGGGGCGAGTGATGTCGCGGCGGTAGTTCAGGGTCTTGCTGTCGGGTTTGTCCACGCCAAGGAAGTCGGCCATCAGCGAGTAGTACTGGCGGGTGGCCTTTTCGTCGAAGGTGCTGTCCTTGTTCTTCAGGGTGTTGAGAAAGTACAGCACCGGGTTCATGGCCACTGCGGGGGCGAAAGGGTGAGGGTGGGTAAAGGCCTCGCTCCAGCGCAGCGGGTACCAGGAAAACTTGCCATACAGGCCGAACAGCACCAGCACGATGCTGATGGTGATCATGCCGGCCTTCTTCCAGCCGTGAAAGTGCGGGTTGGTATAGCGCTCGGCCCGCGCTAGCAGATGCGACAGCAACCAGTAGTAGCCGGCCACCAGAGCCAGCCAGCCACTCATGATCCAGAACATGGGGTAGCTTTCCTGCAACATCTGCATGGAAGTGGAGAAGTTGTAGGCAAAGCGCAGCACGGTGGCATTCATGGGTTGCTGCAGATAGGCAAAGTAACCGAAGTTCATGAAATACATCAGTACGATGATGCCGAACACTAGTCCCAGCAGCCCCAGCCAGAGGCGGTGCATGAAGCGGCTTTCGAAGGGGCTGAGAAAACGGATCCCCCCCAGGATGAACAGCGGTAGAACCATGATCAGGGTAAGGCGCAGATCGTACTTGAAGCCCAGGTAGAAACTGTCCAGCAACACATCGAAGGGGATGGGGTCATTGGGGTTGTCGAAATACACCCAGAAGGCCAGCCGCAGCAGGAACAGCAGCAACAGGTTGAGGCCAATCAGGTTGACCAGGAAGTGAAGCAGGCGGGGCAGTTTTTGCATGGAGTCTCGGACGAAGGATGATCGATGGAAGCCGCTATTCTATATGGCATGGCACAGACAAAAAAGCCCCGCAGAATATGCTAGAGTGCAGACTGTGATTTTGAACCACAGAGCAGGGCAGGAATGGCAGTGACAGCAGAGGTGATGGTGGGCGAAAAACGGCAACGGCGCCTAGTCCGCAAACTGCTCTATGGCCTGCTGATCCTGATCGTCATCTACGGGCTGGGCCGCGCCATCGACGTGGCAATGGGCAGTTTCTACACCGGGGACCGTGCACCATACCTGCAGATGCCCGCCCCCACGGCCATGACCCTGCGCTGGCAAACAACCGCACCGACCACCGGCAAGGTCTTCTATGGCACCCGTCTCGATACACTCGACCAGCACGTCGATGACGGCGCCGAGCCTGCCGAGGAACACGAGGTTCGAATCACCGGCCTGCAGCCCGATACCCGCTATTATTACCGCATCGAAGCCAATGGCATTCCTCGCTACCAGGGTGAAGATTACCGGTTCCGTACCCCGCCTGCAGCCGGGGCGGCCACCCCCGTGCGGTTCTGGGTACTGGGGGATCCCGGCTATGCCAACCCGGGACAAAGTGCGGTGCGAGATGCAGCGGTCGGCTGGATGAAGGGCCACCCACGAAAAAACCGGCCCATGCTCGATTTCATCATGACCACCGGCGACAACGCCTACCGCTCCGGAACCAACCAGCAGTTTCAGGACAATTTCTTCGTTCCCTACGAAAAACTGCTGCGCAATTATTCCGTATGGCCCATCTATGGCAACCACGATGCACGCCGCTTTGCCTTTTTCGATATCTTCAGTTTCCCCGAGCAGGCTGAATCCGGCGGAGTGCCGTCGGGCACCGAGAACTACTATTCTTTCGATTTTGCCCAGCTGCATGTGGTGGTACTGGACAGCCAGGCCAGCGGCCTCGAACCCGATTCGGATATGCTGGGCTGGTTATGGCGTGACCTGTATGCCACCCGGCAACCCTGGATCATCGTCGCCATGCATCATCCGCCCTATACCAAGGGCTCCCATGATTCCGACGACAATTACGACAGTCGGGGGCGCATGCAAAAGCTGCGCAAGAACATCCTGCCCGTGCTGGACAAGGCCGGCGTGGATCTGGTGTTGTCGGGGCACAGCCACATGTATGAACGCTCCAACCTTGTGGCCTGTCACTACGGCAGTTCCGGGACTTACCGCACCGACATGGCCCAGGCCCCCTTTGAGAAGGACGGCGTGATGGTCTATGAAAAACCCCTGACAGTTCGTGCCGCCAACAGCGGCAGCATCTATGCCGTCGTGGGCTCGTCTTCCAAGGTGGATTCGGGGCCGCTGGATCATCCTGCCATGGCAGTCAGCCGACAGAACATGGGTTCGCTTGTGGTCGACATAAAAGGGCATCGTCTGATCGGGCGTTTCATTACCGATCAGGGGAAAATCGCTGATGAGTTTGTCATTGAAAAAGGCCGGGGAACAAAACTACCCATAACCTGCCGGTAGCGCCTCTTACCCATCGTCACGCTCGTGTCCCTGTACTGGTCAAGTAATCCTGGACACTCTCATGGGACGGCTATGCCGTCATGCCAGCGCAGGCTGGCATCCAGGCAGGGATGTGATGAGGGAAAAGGCCGGTTCGTTGCCACGAAATCCCTTCCTGCCATCGACAAGCCAGCATCACCCGCCCGAAGCCTCCCTGGATTCCAGTCTGTGCTGGAATGACCTCGGAGCCGGTTTTTTTACTTGTATCTAGTCCCTTGTATCTGCCTTCAATCCGGCCTGCGCCGGAATGACGGGTGGGGCGCCTGATCTTGCCTTTCCGCCTCGTAAATCGATACTTGTCCCCGTCTTTCCCTGGCCAGTACCATGAATCGGCGGCTTGTCCGGTTGCCCTGGCTGTCGACCAGGGTGAGGGTGTGGGGGCCGGGGGTGATGTCCAGTGCTTGCTGGTGGAACAGGCGGGTCTGGCCCAGGTATTGGTCGTCCAGGTGCCAGTAGAGCTGGGCGTTCTGGTCGCGGTGTACGGCTTCGAATACCACGCGGCTTTTTCTGCCGCCCAGTTCTACCGGGATATACAGGCGTGTGCCGGCGCCGGGGTAGATGATCTCGATGGGGGCCTGTTTGCTGCTGGAACTGATCAGGGCGGCACAGTCGGGGCGCCAGGGTGGCAGGCTGCGGTAGTCGGCATGCTGGCGGCGGTAGTAGAAGGCCTGGCCGGCGGGTAGCACGAACCAGCTTTCGTGCCGCATGGCCGAGACAGGCTCGCAGCGGCTGTGTACCCGCCAGTGGCCACTGGCGTCCAGGTGCACTTTTACATGGTGGCGGCTGGTCTTTTCGAAGTGGCTGCCGATGGGAATGAGCACGGTGGTGGCTTCACACGCAGGGGTGGCCAGGTAGCCGTCGTTTCTGCAGATCCGTACCGGCTTCATCAGTTCGATCGGTTTGCGCAGCCAGGGGCCGGGTTCCAGGCGGTTGAAAATGTCGAACAGGATGGGCGCAGCGCTGGCCACGCCGGTGAGTCCCGGACGGCCTTCGCCACTGGCGTTGCCAGTCCACACCGCTACCGTGTAACGGGCATCGCTGCCGATGGCCCAGCCATCGCGCAGGCCGTAGCTGGTACCGGTCTTCCAGGCCACCTTGCGTTGGCGGGCGAATTTTTTCCAGTGATTTTCCAGTCCCGGCCGGCGCACTTCGAGCAGGGCGTCCAGGGTCAGCCAGGCGGCGGCGGGGTTGAGTTCGGCGTAGTGGCCACTGGCGGCGGGCAGATCCAGCAGCAGGGTGGGCTGGCGGTAACGGCGGCCAGGGTCGAGGTGGTCCTGGCGGGCGAGCCACACCAGGTTGGCATACATGCCAGCCATGTCCCACAGGCTACCTTCGGCGCCGCCGAGTACCAGGGTCAGGCCGTAGTCCTCGGCGGTGCGGTACAGGGTGGTCATGCCCATGTTGCGCAGAAAATCATAGAAGCGTCCCACACCATGCATTTTCAGAATGCGCACCGCTGGCACGTTGAGTGAGCGGGCCAGGGCGTCCCGGGCCGATACTGCGCCACGGTACTGATGATCATAGTTCTCTGGGCGATAGCCGGCATACTGGGTGGGCAGATCGGGAACCAGGGTATCGGGCAGCAGCTCGCCTTGCTGCAGCATGCTGGCAAACAGCAGGGGCTTGAGGATACTGCCGGTGCTGCGCGGGCGTTGAATGAGATCCACCGCATAACCGCGCTGGTTGCCCGCATGCAGGTAATGGCTGTTGCCCACGTAGGCCAGGACTTCGAAGCTGTGATTGTCGATCACCACGGTGGCTGCATTGTAAATGTGTTGCCGGGACAGTTGCCGTGAGTGCTGTTGCACGATGTGGTTTACCGCTTGTTGCAACGAGGCATCCAGGCTTGAGACAAAGGGCTTTTGCTGTTGCGGGTGCCATGCCCGCAGTGTGTCGAGCAGGTGGGGGGCCAGTGAAGGCAATGGCAGAGGTCGGTCAGGAAGAGGTTCGAGGCGGGCCAGTTGCAGTTCCGTTGCCGACAGCACCCCATTGTCATGGAGTCGCTGGAGCAGGTCATCACGCTTGTCTTTCAACTGCTGTCGGTTACGGCCAGGATGGATGAGAGAGGGGCTGTTGGGCAGCACCGCGAGCATCGCTGACTCGGCCCAGGACAGCTGTTCGGCATGGCGGCCAAAGTAACGCCAAGCGGCGGTCTGGACGCCTACCACGTTGCCACCAAAAGGGGCATGGCAGGCATACAGGGCAAGGATCTCGGCCTTGCTGTAGCTCAGTTCCAGGCGCAGGGCGAGCACAATCTCGATGAGTTTTTCCGTGTAACTGCGTTGCGGGTTGCGTCGTGCCAGGCGCAGTACCTGCATGGACAGGGTGCTGGCACCGCTGACGATATGGTTGCGGCTCAGGTTGAGGTAGAGTGCCCGGCCCAGGGCGAGGGGATCGACACCGGGGTGGGAATAGAATCGCTGATCTTCATAGAGCACCAGTGCGCGGGCAAACTTGTCCGGCACCGTGGCGGAACAGGGAAAGCGCCACTGATCATCGGCGGCTATGCGTGCCCCCAGCAATTGCTGATCCCGGCTGAGCAGCACCGAGGACAGCGGGACGTCGAACAGAGGATCAGGCAGGCTGCGCCAGAAGGTAATGCCGGCCACCAGCATCACCAACAGGGTGAGCGAGCGCCAGGGATGCTGGGTGATGGCTTCTTTCATCGAACCGGGCTGATCACCTCGACCCACTGGCCCTTGCTGCGCGCATGCCGGTTGGCATCGTACATGGCTTCCACTGTCACTGCCGGCAGGTAATAACGGCCCAGGTAACTGGCATTGAGCTTGAGGCTGAAGGTCTTCTGCGCTTCGGGCTTGAGGCTGAAGTAGGTGTAGACCCGATCGTCACGGATGTCCTGGTAATCGAAGTCCTGCTTGATGGCCGATTCATCGTCCTGGCTGTCCATGCGGGTGTTATGAATCTCCCAGCCCGAGGGCAGGATCTGGCTCAGGGCAATGTTGTCGATTTTCGCATTGGTCTGGTTGTTGATCGTGACCGTGGCCAGCAGATCCGTGCTTTGGCTCAGGCGGCTCACATCGATGGCATTGCCCTTGAGATCCGTATAGCGGATCTGCAGGGCCAGGTCATGGGCGGAGGCCTGCTCGGTACCGGCCTCAGGCACACCTTCGACCATCAGGGTGGCGTACAGGGTGCGCGTGTCGGTATTTTTCACGATCACATCCCGACCCTGCAGGGGGAAATCCGTCAGTGTCTGCTCATCGATGGGGGCACCGGCTTTGACGACCTGGGCGTCACTGTTACCCAAGCGGTACTGGTACTGAAAGTGGTCATCGGGATCCGCTTCACCCGTGTGGCGTGCCATGGCCAGCAACGACCAGGCAATGGACTGGGTGCTGTACCACTTGTCTGCCGACAGTTGGCGGGCGATTTTCTTCGCCAGCGTATCGGCTTCCTCGTTCATGCCCATCAGCGCCAGACTGTTGAGGATCAGGGCTTCGTCACGAAGTGGCGAGCCAAAGGTGAGACTGCTTTGCGGATCCCGAAGGGCCTGTGCCGGGGTATTGCTGACCAGCTCGGTGGCGGCGTTCTGCACCCCGGCCAGGGCGTAGGCTGCGGCCAGTTGCCAGCGGGCGGTGTTGTCGAGTTCGGGCATTTCCCTCAGCCGGTTCATGGCGCCCAGTTCCGGGTAGCCGGCCAGTGCCAGGGTGTAAAGGCGATAGGCCTGATCCAGCACCGAATTGCCGCTGCCAGCCAGCCAGTTGCGTGCGGCGATCTGCTGGTAGGAAAGCCAGTTGTCGAGCATGGAGCTGGGCACCTGGTAGCCTTTTTTCTCTGCTTCGAGCAGGAAGTGGCCAACGTAGCTGGTGGCCCAGGGGTCGAGCCGGCCCTGGCCAGGCCAGTACAAGAAGCCGCCATCGGGCGTCTGGAAGCTGCGCAGGCGATCCAGTCCGGCATGCACGTGGTTGTCCAGCTGCTTTTTGCGTGTTTCGTCGAGCCCGACCAGGCTGGACAGGTAGAGTTGCGGGAATACCGCCGAAGTGACTTGTTCCACGCAACCATGGGGATACCGGATCAGATAACCCAGCCGCCGTTGCAGGTTGATGGGGGGCAGGGAGGAGACTTCCAGGCTGACCCGGTTGGTGTTCCGCATGCCGTGAGGCCGGATGTGCTTTTGCCAGCTTTCTCCGGGCTTGAGTTCCTGACTCCACTGGCGCCGGGTGGGTGGGTTGGCGCTGCGGACAGGGATGTCGATATCGGTGCGGCTTTGGTGTTTGCCACTTGTGGCAATGAAAGCCAGGTGGGCCCTGCCCGTCCGGGGACGGACCCTGAGGCGAATGAAGCCCATCTGTTCACCGGGTTCGGCAAAGGTGATGGTCTGTTTTTCCTGGCCGATGATTTCGAAGTGGGCGTCGGCTTCGAGACGCAGTTCCACCTGCCTGATGTCTTCTTCACTGACGAACAGGGCCACGGGTACGGTCAGCTCCTCACCGGGGCCAAGCACTCGCGGCACGGTGGGTAACATGGTCAGGGCCTGACGCACGAAGACCGACTTGTCGGCCTTGCCATAGGCACCCTCATGGCCGGCCACCAGCATGATGCGCACTGCACCGATGTACTGGGGCAGGGTGATGGCATGCAGGCGGGTTTGCCCGGCGGCAAGCTGGAAGGGACCGAGGAACTTGACCACTGGGGGGAAACGTTTCCTGTCCTTTTTACCAGTATCCTCGTCACCACTGTCACCGCCGCCGAGTGCCAGCAACCGCTCCAGTTCGGCGCTGTAGGCACCGGTGACTTCATCGAACAGATCCCAGCTGTTCACACCCAGGGCTTCTTTTTTATAGAAGCGCCTGTGCAGGTCCGGGGTCTTGAAACCGGTGAGGCCTAGCAGACCTTCATCGACAATGGCCACCGTGTAGGTCATGGCCTTGCCGTTGTTTTCACTGATACCAAACTCGACGCGGGATTCGGGCGCCCATTCTTCGGCGCTTTGTATCGTGGGAGCCAGACGGGTGGCGGGATCATCCACCATGATGGGGATCACGCCATAGAGACGAATGGGGCGATCGTTGTCGCGGTTTGTCTGAGGCTGGATCAGGGTTACGCTGACATAGACGTTGGGGCTCATGTCGGCGGTCAGCGGCAGCTTGAAGCGGGTGTGATCCTTGCCGAATACCATCCAGTGTTGCTGGAGGATGCGGCTGCCGGTTTCGATACTGATCAGGGCGCGACCCTGGGTCGTTTCCGGTAACTGGATGTGGGCAGTTTCACCAACCGTATAGCGGGGTTTGTCCGCGCTGAAGCTCAGGGCACTGGCACCGGCACCGGATTGTTCCCGGCTACGGCCGGCCCAGCCGGGCCAGTCGAGGTAGAAGATCTTGCCGCTGCAGTGCTGGCCTTCGAGATCACAGGCCCGCACCAGGTAGCGGCCCCAGTCGGGATACTTGATCTCGAATTCCCATTCACCCCGGCCATCCTCGTCGGTGGAAACGACAGAGGTTTTGAGACTGCTGCTGTGAGTGGCGCTGGCATAACGGGCCAGATCATCGCCGGACTTGTCCCACCACCATTTCCAGTCGATCTTGTAAAGCGTCACACGCAGCCGCTTCAGGGAAACCGGTTTACCATGCGCATCGAGCGTGCCGATCTGCAGCTTGTGAGGGGTGTCGGTCAGTAACATGCCCCGTGCGGCATCACCCTCAGGCAACTTGATGCCAACGAAGTGCTCGTAGGGGTAAAAGGTGACGCGCTTGCGGCTGATGCTGAAAGCACCGCTGCTTTCGAATACGCGGGAGCTGAAGGCCGCCGAGAGCATGCCGGGCGCTTCGCTGCCGGGTGACAGATCGAGCTCGAAGCGGGCATGACCCTGCCTGTCCAGTGAGCCTTAGAACACGGTTTGTTCCTCGCTGCGAAAATGCCGTGCCGGATCATCGAACACCATGTCGGCAAAGCGATCGAAACGGGTCTTCAGGGGATACAGGCGTACCTTCACGTCGGCCTTGAGTTCACTGGCGGTGGCGCCATGCAGCCATTGAGCAAACAGGCTGGCTCTGACAGGCATGGCCGAGCGGTAAAGGGCCTCGCTGTCGAAGTCCAGCTCCACCTTCAGGCGGTTGGGCACCACGGTTTCGATTTTCAGCTTCTTGCTGAAGCGGCTGCCGCCGAGAATGGCCCGTGCCGTCCAGTTGCCGGTAGGGGCATTGCTGCGGGTCTTCAGCTTGAAGGCATAGAAATTTCCCACTGGTTTGTTGTTGGTGAGAGTCTGCATGACCTGACCCTTGGGGCTGATCAGCTGCATGGTTACCGGGTGCTGAGGAGGGATCAGATTGTTCCTGTCCTGCAGCACAAACGTCAGGTGGACATCATCACCAGGACGCCAGACGCCTCGTTCAGCATAGATATGGCCCTTGATCCCCTTGCTGACTTTCTCGCCACCCACATCGAAATGACTGGTAGGCAGTGCCAGCCCCTGGCTCAGCTTGAGGTAACCTTTCTGCTTGTCCTTGCGGGCCAACAGATAGAATGGCGTGGTAGTGAAATCGAAACTGGCAAAGCCTTCGCCGTCGGTCTTGCCCTGCGCGATGACCTGGTTCTGGAAATTCATCACGTCAATGGTGACATCACTCAGGGGTTCGGCACTGCGCAGATCGGTTACGACCACATGAAGTTTGTTGTCAGAGCCGCTTTTGGCCAGCAGGCCGAGGTTGGAGGCCATGAAGTTGCGTGAGTCGCTGACACCACTGCTGTACTGGTAGTAGCTGTCCTTGCAGGGATTGTTGCGATCCTGCCAGTTGTATCTGCTGCTGCTGTTGTACTGCTCGTCAGCATAGTCCCAGCTGCTGCGTTCTTCCGTGTATAGATCTTCGTAGTTCTTCAGTGGCGATTCCTTCTTCACCGGCACGGCCAGATCCGCCTGCGGACAGCCATAGGTCGCATTGCTGCGATTGATGGACAGGGTGAGACGGAACAGGCCTCCGGGATGTTTCTGTAACAGTTCGGTGGCATCGATCTGGTAGCGATTCCATTTGTCTGCCTTGATGTCACGGAGCTTCAGGGTCTTGCGCCACAGGTATCGACCCACCATGCGCAGGTTGGTGTCGCCGGACAGGGAATTGTATTGCAGGAACTGGCCGATGTTGTTGTCGAAGACACGAAATGCGGTGACCTGTACCGAGTCCACGCTGATGGCTTCGAAGGGAATGGTTAGCCGCGGATTGTCAGGCAGGATCACGCCCTTGCCAACAAACCTGACCTGCGGCTTTTCCTGGCTGAAGGTGAGTTGCTTGACAATCCGTTCACCCAGCTGTTTGCCCTTGTTGTCACGAATGCCGGCATCGATGGTGACAGTTACCGCACCCGTCAGGGTATTGGCCGGATAAAGGTGGAGGCGGTTGCCATTGAGGCGGGTGGTGAATGATACCGCCTCGCCATTGTCCAAGCCGAGTGTTAGCAGGCCATTGAGGTTCTGCTGCCGACTGAGGGCAGAGGAGAATTCCACCAGAATGTACTGGCGGTCATCCCTGACGGCGCGTACGCGGTTGAGTTTGAAGGCCCCCAGTGCCGGTATTTCGATACGCCGTTGACCCTGTGACTCGACACCGATGGCTCTGCCGTTCCAGTGCAGTATCAGTTTGTCGGCCTGGGGCTGTCGTTCGATGGCGGTGACGGAAAACACATGTTCCTTGCCATTGGCATTGTGAATCCAGTGAATGTCCAGTGGCTTGCCCTGATAGGAGGCTCTCAGAACCTGTTCGATTTTTTCACTGTCTTCCGTGTCGGCAGTCACCAGTGTGCCACTCAGGCCGAGAATCCCGTCATTTTCGGGGTCGCTGGTCAGACCGGTGATATTGATGTCGAGTGCCTGCCTGATCACCGAGAAGCCGAAGTTGAACTCGGCAGGCGTGGCGGGCATGCCCTTGAGCCGGGCTGTGCTGACCCGTACATGATAGGTGGTGCCTGACTCCAGAGGCTGATCCGGCGTGAGAGTGATGCCACGGCGGGTCGTGTAAATGATCTTGCCGGCAACCGGCGGGGTGATGAGCAGCACATCATTGGCGTTCTTGCCGATCTTGTCATTGTCGATGATGTCGTTGACGAAACGCACCATGATGCGAGACTCCTTCGAGACCACCGGGCCGGTATAGGCACTGATGTATTCGCTCCAGTCGAAGTTCTGTTCTGCCGTATTTACCGAGTTGCCCGCATCCTGTCGGGAACAGCCAGCCAGCAGGATAGGGAGAAGTAAAAAGGCAATGAAAAGAGAAAAGGGGTGACGGCTTGAAGACATGTGCTGGCTCCTTGTTTTTCAGCGGCCGAACCTTGTTGTTCCTGCGGTCCGGTGTGGATGTCGGCGAGTTTCTTTATAACGTGTTTGCAGCGGGAAAACCAGCCTCCTGAGGCCGGGCGGTCACTTCGAGCGGCGGAGGGTTGCCTCATGAGGCGGGAGCGTGACGGGCTTCAGTAATCCGGTGGGGAGAAGTGTATGAAATCCGCTTGCCGGCCACGGAACCCGCCACCTCACGTGAGTCCCGGGACTTTTGGCCATGTGGCCGGTGGCATGGAATCCGGCTGTACAGGCGCCCTTGCGGGTTGTCGGCAAAACGGTGAAGCGAGGATGACGGAAAGGTGTGAATCCCGGTGCGGGATCATGCCGGCGCTCCCCATGGGAGCACCGGCGTTTTCGTCCAGCTCAACGAGGTGTGATGTTTTCTTCGACGATTTTCTGTTCGAAGGTGAACACCGAGGCAGATTCGGGACGAACATGCACCTTGATCCAGTGGGTATGAGGACTGCCGAAGGTCTGTACCCGGATGAAGTTGGTGAGCAGTTCGGAAGTCGGGGTGCGCCAGTCTTCGGGATCCAGGGGCATGTCGATGAAAAAGGTGTGGTAATCACCATGGGCCAGTACCACCGGTTTTTTGAAGGCGATGGTGCGGCTGCGAATGCGATCGATGATGGCGTTGAAACCCTGGCGGTTCCTTTCACTACCGTCCAGTTCGAAGCGGGGATTGGCCTGCATCATCAGGAATACGCCCTTGGCATGGCGTTGTTCCGCCAGTGCGAAACTGCGATCGATCCAGTCCAGGGTTGCAGCCAGTCGTTCCGTGTACTCGGCGATACGGTCCACACGGGGTTGGGCATAGGAATCACTGGCATCGATGCCGGACCAGGGGCGTAGGTCGTTGTTGCTGCCCACCACATGCAAGGTGGAAAAGATCACGCCCCTGCGCTCGAACAGGGCATTTTCCACAAACTTTTCATAGCCGCTGATGCGGCTCTGGCTGAGGATAGCAATGGGGTTCTGACCGGAACTCATGTCGGGATTGGGGAAGAACAGGTTGCGCAGGAAATCCAGCCGTTCCAGCGGGTTGTACTGGCCGTTGCTGGTGCGGTGACAGTCCGTCCAGTCGTTGTCGCCGGGGGTGAAGATGAAGGCCTTCTCGAACTTCTGAAACTGGTTGAAACGGGCGATGAGACGGGCATCGTCACAGGTGGCGCCACCACCCTTGACATCACCGGCATGCATGACGAATTTGACTGTGTCGTCCTCGTTGATTTCGTCGATGACATTGTCGAAGGCGATGACCTGATCATCACCATATGGGGTGTCGGCAATCAGCGCAAAGGAAAAACCGGCGCGTTCCCGTTCGGGATCTTGGTGATTGCTGCCGGCGGCGGCCGAGCCGCTCAGACAAAGGGCCAGGATCAGCCCGGAAACCAGACTCTTGTTCATCATGTTTACTCCAGCGTTGTGAATGAGGTTGATGGGGGAAATACGCACGGGAGTTTGTGCCGGCTTTGTTAACGGCTGATGACGCGGGGATGACGGCTTGATGTTGTGAGCAGGGGCCAATGCAGGCCGCCTCGGCATGAGGTCGGGGCAGGCCGGCAAAGGGCCTTTGTCGGGTTCATACTGAGCGGCCGGGCATGCCTGGAGCCGTTCAGTTGCAGGCGAGTGGTGCGGCCCGAACAGATCGCAGAACGGGGAAGGAGTTCGCCTGCCGGCGAGGGCGCCGGCGTTGGGGGCTCAGTGGCGGAAGTGGCGCATGCCGGTGAAGACCATGGCGATGTCGTGTTCATCAGCGGCGGCGATGACTTCATCGTCACGCATGGAGCCACCGGGCTGAATGACGGCAGTGATGCCGGCTTCGGCTGCCTGATCCAGACCATCGCGGAATGGGAAGAAGGCATCGGAGGCCATCACCGAGCCCTTGACCTGCAGGTTGGCATGTTCGGCCTTGATGCCGGCGATACGTGCCGAATTGATGCGGCTCATCTGTCCGGCACCGACACCGATGGTCATCTTGTCCTTGCCGTAGACGATGGCGTTGGACTTGACGAACTTGGCCACCTGCCAGGTAAACAGCAGATCGGCCATTTCCGCCTGGGAGGGTTCACGCCGGGTCACCACCTTGAGCTGGTTGTAGAGTTCCAGATCGGCATCCTGTACCAGCAGACCTCCATTGACACGTTTGAAGTCCAGGCGTTTGGCCGGCTGTTCGGGCCACTGACCGCATTCGAGCAGGCGCACGTTTTTCTTGGCACTGATCACTTCGCTGGCTTCGGCGCTGACTGCCGGGGCGATGATCACCTCGACGAACTGGCGTTCGACGATGGCCCTGGCGGTTTTGGCATCGAGTTCGCGGTTGACGGCAATGATGCCGCCGAAGGCCGATTCGGGGTCGGTCTGGTAGGCACGGTCGTAGGCCTCCAGCAGGTCGTCGCCCAAGGCCACGCCGCAGGGGTTGGCGTGCTTGACGATGACACAGGCCGGGGCCTCGTCGAACTGTTTGACGCATTCCAGCGCCGCGTCGGTGTCACCGATGTTGTTGTAGGACAGCGCCTTGCCCTGCAACTGCCGGGCGGTGGCGATGCTGGCCTCGGCCGGGCTGGTTTCCATATAGAAGGCGGCGGCCTGATGGGGGTTTTCGCCATAGCGCATTTCCTGGCTTTTGACGAACTGGCTGTTGAAGGTACGTGGGAAGGCGCTCCTGCTGCCGTCGGTCTGGATGGTGCCCAGGTAGTTGGCAATGGCACCATCGTAGCGGGCGGTATGCTCGAAGGTCTTGACGGCCAGGTCGAAATTGGTGGCTTCGCTGATGGCACCGTCGTTGCAGTCCATTTCTTCCAGCAGGCGGCCGTAGTCGTCGGCTTCGACCACCACGGTGACCGAGGCGTGGTTCTTGGCGGCGGCGCGCAGCATAGTGGGGCCGCCGATGTCGATGTTCTCGATGGCAGTGGCCAGGTCGCAGTCGGGCCGGGCAATGGTGGCTTCGAAGGGGTAGAGGTTGACCACCACCATGTCGATGGGCGGGATACCGTGTTCGGCCATCACCGCGTCATCGGTGCCGCGCCGGCCCAGCAGGCCGCCGTGGATCTTCGGGTGCAGGGTCTTGACCCGGCCGTCCATCATTTCCGGAAAGCCCGTGTAGCTGGAGACTTCCACCACCGGGATGCCTGCATCGGCCAGCAGTTTTGCAGTGCCGCCGGTGGAAAGGATCTCGACATTGAATTTTTCGCTGAGCGTCCGGGCAAAATCGGCAATGCCGGATTTGTCGGAAACACTGATCAGAGCGCGGGTGATTTTGGACATGGGCGGATACCGTTGATAAACGTTGCGGGTTATGCCGAAAAGCCCTGCATCATGGTGACTGCAACAGCGGTGCTTGCAATGTCGTCCATGCGGCGGGTTCGGATTTTGAAAACAGTCTGACGGGCTGCTGGAGCCGGGCGGGGCAGAACATCTCTGACTTGCCCGCCGCCCGTCCTTGCCGATTAATTATTCGTGCAGGCCGTATTGCTTGAGTTTCTTGCGCAGGGTGCCGCGGTTGATGCCCAGCAGCTCCGAGGCCTTGCTCTGGTTGCCCCCCGTGTAGGACATGACGCTGCGGAACAGCGGCTCTTCCACTTCGGCCAGTACCATCTTGTACAGGTCGCCAGCGGGATGCCCTTCGAGTTGTTTGAAATAGACGGCCATGGCGTCTTCCACACAGTTGCGCAGTGGCTTGACGGCTGAATCGATGGATGTCACGTATTCCTGATCTTGCGGAATTTTTAGTCGAATGGCTTCGGTCATGCTGCCATTTTCTCCCTGGTTATTAGTTTTTCGAAAAATTCATGGGTCATGTCGAGCTGTTCTTCGATCGTCTCGACACGGTTGACGGCCTGGCGGAAGGCGCCACCGTGGGACTGGCCCTTGCTGTACCAGCTGATGTGTTTGCGAGCAACCCGCACACCGGTGTATTCGCCATAGAATGCATAAAGGTTGTGCAAATGTCCGAGCAGGATGTCACGAATTTCGGACAGACCCGGCTCGGGCAGTTTTTCGCCGGTTTTCAGATAGTGATCGATTTCGCGGAAGATCCAGGGACGTCCCTGGGCCGCGCGGCCAATCATCACCGCATCGGCACCCGTGTAGTCGAGGACGAAACGGGCCTTCTCCGGCGTATCGATGTCGCCATTGGCAACCACCGGGATACCGATGGCCTGCTTGACCTCGGCAATGGTGTCGTATTCGGCATCACCGCGGTACATGTCGGCACGGGTGCGGCCATGAATGGCCAGCGACTGGATGCCGCTGTCTTCGGCAATACGGCCAATCTGCACCGCATTGCGGTGTTCCCGATCCCAGCCGGTACGGATTTTCAGGGTCACGGGCACATCCACGGCATCGACCACGGCACGGAGGATTTGTGCCACCAGCTTCTCGTCCTGCAGCAGGGCGGAACCGGCCAGCACGTTGCAGACCTTCTTGGCCGGGCAACCCATGTTGATGTCGATGAGCTGGGCGCCCTGATCGGCATTGAAACGGGCCGCTTCGGCCATCATCGCCGGCTCGGTACCCATGATCTGTACCGAGCGGGGTTTGATTTCGCCATCGTGGCTGGCTCGACGCCGGGTTTTCTTGCTGCCCCACAACAGCGAATTGGACGAGACCATTTCCGACACGGCCATGCCCGCGCCCAGCTGTTTGCACAGCTGACGAAAGGGCAAATCGGTAACGCCTGCCATAGGGGCAAGAATCAACGAGTTAGCAAGCTCGTAAGGGCCAATGTTCATTTCGGGTGTCGCTGTTGTTTATTTTGAATGGGGGTTCCGCCGGCTTCTGCAAGCGGTCGGTGATCATACCGATTATGGTGCTCCGGTGAAAGCGCCGGAGGGATGAAAAAGGGCTTGTTTTTTTCCAATAAATTGTCTAACAGGTGGGCACGAAAAACGGGGGTGTTCAGCCGCCTGCTGGCGATACAGGGAGCATTATCATTTTCATTGCTGCTAAGTCATTGAAAATGCGGGGATTGCGCCCGTGGCTTGAAAACCTCCCGGCAAGGCCATTTTTAATTCGGCTGGCGGATCTTGTCGTGAAAGGTAAATTCAAAATTCACGGCATCCTTGCCGGGGTCGATGACTTCCAGGGCAATTTTTACCGGCTTGCCAACCTGCATGCGCAGGAAGGGCGAGGGTTCACGGCCCAGGTATTCGCGTGGGCTGAAGCGCCGCTGTGCCACCACTTCACCGCTGAGATCGGACAGGGTGATCTGGATATCGGGATAGGGCTGGGGGAAACCGGCACGGTTGACCATGGTGGCCGTGATCAGCAGGGCATTTTGTGCGCTTGGGTGAACGCGAATATCGCGACTGAGCAGCTTGATACGGCCAACATCGGTGCGGCTGGTGTAGCGGCAGGGCAGTTTGCTGCACAATCTGGTCATCATGGGTTCCAGCGCCGGGTAGTGTTCTACCACGTCGCTACTGCGGAATACCGCCAGCTGCAGCAGTAAGCCGGCCGTCAGCAGTACTATGGCGACGAAGCCGCCCAAGTAGTATGCGATGCCATGTTCCCTTGCCTGTGTGCCGGAGTCCTCACGCAACCGGTAGGGCAGCTCGTCGTCATGGGCGCCTGGTCCAGGCAGATCATGGATGGGGCCGGGAATGGCTGGCGCACCGGTTTCGATGCCGGTGTCGAAGCCGAGGAAGGGATCCTCCTCATCCTCGTAGGTGATTTTTTTTGCCTTGGCGGGCTTTTCCGCTGGCGGCTCGACGGGGGCCTCGGCCGTATCGGCCGCTTCGGCCAGGGTGGAGTCAAGGGAGGCCAGGAATTCCGACTCGAAGCTGTCTTTTTCCTGCTGACTTTCCCGGCTGGCGACGGGCTGGGCATGCTGCGATTCAGCCTCATTTTCATGCTGGGACAGCACCCACTCGTCCGGCTTGAAGAAAATGCTGGGATCGTCAGTTTCAGCCGGCTCATCTTCTTCGTCTGTGGTGATCAGCGGTTGATCGTATTCATCCCCCCCAATGGTCTGCTTGAGCTGGGAATCCATGTCCCTGAGAATTTCGCTGATATTCTTTTCTTCATCGAGCAACTCGTCGGGATCAACATATTCATAGGCAGAAGGGGGCTGGTTGACCTCGGCTTTGCCGTCATCCGCTGGTGGTTCTGGCTCGGGCTCGGCGGCAAAATCGGCCGGTTCCTGCTCTGGTTCCCGGGCTTCATCTTCTGCCACTTCCTCATCGGGCAGATATTCAAAAACGCTGTCTGCGGAGGCAGATTCGGCTTCCGCCTCATACTGCGCCAGGGCTTCGATGGCAGAGTCCAGCTCGCTTTGCAGGATTTCACTCTGGGTTATCTCGTCATCGAGGAACTTTTCCTCGTCGTCTTTTAGCTGTTCGCTGTCGGCATGCAGATCCGCGGGGATAATTTTTTCCAGCGAGGCAAAGATGTCCAGGTGTTCGTCATCCATTTCGATGATTTCGGTCTCCTCGACCACATCTTCGTCATCATCGAATTCGTCGTATTCGTATTCCTCGTCATGCTCCTCGGCTTCCTCTTCATCGAGGTTGTCCAGCCAGGAGTCATCCTCGTCTTCATTTTCGATGGCGCCAGTGAAATCCTGGCTGGAAAACAGGTCCAGATCCAGATTGCGCGCAGGAGCCCTGGCGGAACGCATGTTTTTCTTTTTCGTCGCCGGTTTTCCCTCGGGCGGGGACAGGGGCTCGGCGGCCGTGACGGCCTCTGGCTCTGCGGGCGGCTCTGTTTCGGGCTGGATGGTGGCCGGTACTGTTTCCACCACTTTTTTTGCCGGTTTGTGCACGACTGGCCTGGCGGCCTTGGGAATGTCGTCGCTGAGGTGCAGCTTGCCGTTGAAAATCTGCTTGCACTTGCCACAGCGCACCTTGCCCTGGGCTATTTCAAGCTGGGGTTTGGTGATGCGAAAGCAGGTTTTGCAATGGGGGCAGCAGGTGAACATCGGTATTGTCAGAGCCGTTTCGGGTCGGTGGTTCGCACAGTATAAAAACTCGTCCGGGGATGCACAATCCAACGATGGTTGCAGGTTTGCCCCTGTTTGACGGAAAAACTCACGATTTACGCTGTCCGGCCAGACAGATCCATTCGTCCTGTTGCTGGTGGATGTGGATGTCAAAGGTCTCCCGGTAGCAGGCCATGACGTCTTCGGCCTGATTTTCGATGATGCCCGAGAGGACGATATCACCTCCGGTCTCGACCAGTCTGGCAAACAGGGGCACCAGCGACATCAGTGGCGCGGCAAGAATATTGGCCAGCAGCAGAGGCGCCGGTGTCGCCGGGAAGTCATCGGGCAGCCAGGGGCTGATCCGGCCTTCCAGACGGTTCTTTGCCGCATTATCGCCGGTGGCGAGCAGAGCCTGGGGATCGGTATCCACCGCATCGATGTGGCTGGCGCCGAGCAGGCCGGCGGCAATCGCCAGAATGCCCGAGCCACAGCCGTAGTCGATGACCCGCTGACCAGTCGGGGGGTGAGCATCCAGCCAGCGCAGGCACATGGCCGTGGTCGGGTGGGTGCCAGTGCCAAAGGCCAGCCCCGGGTCGAGCAGAATATTTACCGCCTCGGGCTTTGGCGGTTCGAAACCGGTGGGGCAGATCCACAATTGTTCACCAAACTGCATGGGTTTGAAATCATCCATCCAGGCACGCACCCAGTCGCGGTCTTCCAGCGGATTGAGATGCCAGGCCGGCATTGGCTGGTCTGTGAGACGGGATTGCAGGTAGTCGAGAACCGCCTCCATGCTGGAGTCGGCCTCGAACAGGCCAATCACCCGGGTCGATTGCCACAGGGGCGTGGTACCCAGCGGTGGTTCGAACAGAGGCTGATCCGCGGCGTCCTGAAAGGTCACCGCACTGGCACCCGCCTCACTGAGCAGATCCGAGAGCAGTTCGGCCTCCTCGGGACGGGTTTCCAGTTCAAGTTGCAGCCAGGGCATGGAGTCGGTGTATACCTGTTTTATATCTCGGACGCGTCATTATAGCCCAAAGGGCTGCAGGGTGTGTTGCGGGTTCTTGCAGGCAAAATTGCCGAGTGACATGACGAGTTGTTGCCTACACTCATCCCTGACAGGTTATTGAACAAGGGCCTTTTTCAGCAGCCTGTTGGCGATACAGGGATGCATCGCCGTTTTCAATGGCAGTAGGGTATTGAAAACATGAGGAAGCAAAAAATCGCATTTTTTGTTTCCGGTGTTGAAAAGTCCACGGAAGGCCTTTTTCATCAGCCTGCCAAAGGGAGGAGGACATGTCACACAACGCACAACGATTTACGCCGGGCCAGCGTCGGGCCCAGGAGAAATACGGAACCTCAGACCGGGCCCGTGCGCTCATCGATCACCCCGTCTACAGCCAGGACACCCGCCGGCTCTGGCCCGGGTTTGCCGAGTTTATCCGCTCGCGGCCGTTTTTCTTTCTGGCTTCGGCCGATGCCGAGGGCCATTGCCAGTGCAACTACCGGGGCGGGGAACCGGGCTTCGTTGTGGTGGAAGACGACCGGCACCTGTGTTTCCCCGACTTCGACGGCAATGGCCTGCTGCATACCATCGGCAATTTCATGGAAAATCCGCAGGTTGGCCTGTTGTTCATCGACTTTGAAAAAGGCAAACGCATCAAGGTCAATGGCCGGGTCAGCATTCTGGATGCACCTCAAGAACTGGCAGCCTACCGGCAGCATCCCGGTTACCGGGAGGCCCTGCGGGTGATCAGGGTGGAGGTGGAGTATGCGGTTATCAATTGTCCACAATACCTGGATCGGGCGGTAAAGAATCGTTGATAGCTTTCGCAGGAAACTGAAGAAGCCCATCCTTGGGCTTTTTCAACCCGGGAAGGGCAAACCTGGTTCACCGTTCCCTCACATTTTCAATGACGTGCGGTCATTGAAAATGGTGGGGCTTCCCTGCATTGCACACAGGCTGTTGAAAAACGGTTTTTTTTAACAGCCTGTTAGAGGCGAATTTTGTCCCCGGGGTTAGTGGCTCGGCTTGAGGTTTGTCTGCTGTCATGTCGTTGCAGTATGCAATGAATGCCTGCCCATACTTTTTCAGACAGAGTCTCGAATCCATGTTTTGTCTTACATGACGGATGTTTGTTTTCCCTGCGTCATATTCATGTTGCTGGTTATGCTTCAAGGGGTTATTGATGATGGCCGTGAACCAGGACGGCAAACAGGGAAGATAAAAAATCTGCTTTCTCTTCCCCGTAAGAAAATTGTTACTTAATAATATAACCATGCGATTGTTGTGTTTATTGACAGGGTGTGCCTGAATTACAGGATAAAATAGGGAGCACCAGCAGGTTCAAGGGAGGATAAGCAGTACGGGAGAGCAGAACTACAAATAAAATACCACTGTCTACTCAGGAGGAATCATCATGGTGTACACCAAGAAGGGTCCGGCGCTGTTTATTATCGGGGTCATCATGCTGGCAATCTGGTACCTGGCAGATTCTGGCATGCTGGCCGGTTATATTGAACATCTCGCCGCTGGCAAAAAATACAAATACAGTCACGAACTGACGACCATCCCGTTATATTTCGGTATCGTTGCTCTTGTCATTGGGGCATGGCAATGGTTTGGTACGCACAGGGAAGGGCACTGGGATTATTACTCGTCAACGATTGCCGGAGGCATGTTCATTCTGCTCATTGCCATGCTGGTGCGCTGGTTCATTGCCCCCGAGATTGCCGTCATCAGCATGTCCATGGGCAAGGTGGGTGACACCGGCAAGTACATTCATAAACTGCTGGGTCTGAACTATGTGGTGCTTGGCATTGTTACCGGCATCATCATCGTCAATGTCTTTAAGGTTCCCGAGTGGGCACAAAACGGAGTACGGCTTTCCCGTCTGGGCCTGAAAACCGGGGTTATCCTTCTGGGTACCCTGTACAGTGCGGCCGAGCTGACCAATCTGGGTGGGCTGTCCATCATCATGATCGGTTTCTTCGTGCTGGGCTCGGTGGGCATGACTCTGTGGCTGGGGTCTCGGATGAAGGTACCCAATTCCATGGGAGGTGTTCTCTCGGCGGGAATGGGCGTTTGTGGTGTCTCGGCGACAGTCGCGGCAGCACCGGTGGTTCAGGCCAAGTCGGTCGAGATCGCCTATACCATTGGCACGATTCTCATCTGGGGGGTTGGCTGCATGTTCATCTTCCCCATCATCGGTAACCTGTTTGGCATGTCCTATGTCCAGTTTGGTGCCTGGGCCGGTACCGGCATTCTCAACTCGGCCCAGGTAGCCGGTGCGGCGCTGGCCTACCAGCCCGATGGCATCGAGACCCTGAAGGTGGCGGAAATCTTCAATATCACCCGGGTACTGGTGCTGCCCATCATCGTTCTGTGGCTGGCTGTCTGGTACGTGAAGCGCGAAGAGAGCGTTACCGAGAGCGTCAATGTGGGGCAGGTGATCTTTGCCAAGTTCCCGGTTTTCGTCCTGGGCTTTATCCTCATGTTTGCCCTGTCGACCACGGGCATTTTTGCACCGGCTCAGCACTACAAGGGCAAGTATTTCGACAATACCAATGTGCCCGCCAGCAAAATGCTCACTGACGAGGAAGTGTCAATACTGCGTGCCAATGCCGGCAAGGTACAACGCGCTGATCGCAAGGCAGCACTGGAAAGACTGCTCGAAGGTCGCAAGATCGCCAGCCGGGAAGATGATGCAACCCTGCGTGGTCTTATCAATGCAAAGGTAATGGGCAAGGAGTCGGGCAAGATCCTGAAAAAGGCCCACAAGGCCGTGCGCCACACAGCCAAAAAGATCAAGGCTTTCCGGCAGTGGATAACCTGGCTATTTGCCTTTGGTCTGGTTGGACTGGGCATGCAGATCACGGTTTCCTCCATGAAACAGGCGGGTGGCCAGCCTGCGATTATTGGCGGGATTGTCGGTCTAACCAAGGCGGTGCTGTCCCTGATTGTTGTTATCATGCTGGTTAGTGAAACGGTTTGAAACGAGGAGAGATATCATGAGTGAAGAAGAACAGAAATTCGAGCGTGGCTCTTCCCTGTCTATCTTTGGCAGTGATCGTAAAGAGGACTTCATGGCGTTATTATTCGCCCTGGTTATCGCCTTTGGCGTGTATATCTCCTATTGAAAACGGAGTAAGTCAGGAGCTTGTGTTGGTGCCCGCACTCTGCGGGCACCAAATCTTTCAGGTGAGTCAATGATGTCTGCAAACAATGTTCTGTTGGCCAGTCATGGAACGGAAGGTGCCGTGGCAGCGGAAAACGTGGCCTTGCAAATGTGTGGCAAAGGTGCGAGGTTGCACCAGTTGATCGTGGTACCGACACTGTGGCAAGGGATGACCGGCGATGACTGGCTGAACAATGGCTCGACCCGAGATACCTTTCGTCGTTATCTGGAAAGCGAGATAGGCCGGGAAATCGATGAGTATTGTCAACGGGTCAGTGACGAAGCGGAACAGAATGAAATCGAGTACAGCCGCGTGATTATTGTTGGTGAGCCGGAAGCGTGTCTGCTCGAAGTCAGCCAGAACGATGATTTCGACCTGGTGATCATGGGTTCACCCCGTCCCAGAGGCAAGAAAGGTCTGCGTTCACGCATGCCAACCGAACCTCTGGCGCGATCCTTGCGGATCCCTCTGCTGATCGTCCCCTACCCTGATGAGTGAGCCGACCCCACCCATCGAAGCCGAAGATGCCGCCTGGGCATCGCTGAATACGCCGTTGAGTGTGGCTGAGCGG
>JAJRYG010000103.1 GCA_024275915.1 Gammaproteobacteria bacterium | reverse complement strand
TTTTCTTCGCCTTTTTCTTGGTTACCTTCTTTTTGGCGGCTTTTTTCTTCGCCTTTTTCTTGGCTACCTTCTTTTTGGCGGCTTTTTTCTTCGCCTTTTTCTTGGCTACTTTCTTTTTGGCGGCTTTTTTCTTCGCCTTTTTCTTGGCTACTTTCTTTTTAGCAACCTTTTTGCGAGCGACTTTTTTCTTCGCAATCTTTTTCTTTGCGACTTTCTTGCGAGCAGCAACTTTTTTCTTTGCTGCTTTCTTTTTGGCTTTTTTCTTCGTGGCCATGGGTACAACCCTCCGAGTTGATCATTTAATTTAGCATGAGTATAGCTAAGTAAATTCAAAATACTAGTATTTCATTTAAAAACTAGTCGTTAACGTTTGTATTGTATGAATTTTATTTTATCATGGCTACAAATTTAAGTTTTTGACAAAAAAATTCATGCACGTCATGTGTTAAAGCCGGATTTTTATAAAAATTATCTTTGCGGAACGTTGATCATGCTTTCAAACAACATCGAAGCGTAAAAATTTATAAAAATCGAGTACTAAAACAGAATAACTGATGCAGTTATCGTCCTTGCTGGAAATTTCTGAACAAAAATAACACAAGCCCTGCTGTCTTCATGCAAAAAGTACCGGGTTTTATAAATTTTGTTCTCTACGCGGGCGTTTTTTGTGTATGTGAGCTCGTTCATGCAGGCAGGATTACGTTCTCAAGGCTAAACCGATGCCAACAGTTTGTAATTTTTTTCATGTCATCTTGCCTGGATTATTCCAAAAGAGATATCCCAATCGCGGCATAAATTTTTGGATGCAGGGGGCTTTCAGGGCAGTATTTTCAGGGGCGAGCGCAGGTTTTTCCATCCGCAGCATAGCCCACCGAAATGTGAGGATTGGAAAAATCGGGCACGGTGCTGAAAATGCTGGCATGGAAGGCGCTTCACCATCCTGCGCCGAAAATTTATGCAAGGATTGGGATAGGACTGACTGGTGTTAACCGTCTTGCAAGGCTGTTTTCAATCGTTGTCGAGCCGAATTGTTGCGGTGTTCCACAATGACTCAGAGGAATCAGGTATTAATTCCTGGCCAAAGGGTAAAAAAATATAAAAAATGTTTTTAAAAATGTACTCAGAGGTCGTGAGGTAGGCTGCAAATGTATTATTTTACAGGCAAGGTCGGAGCGGGTGGTTTGATTCTCATTCAGGCGTGGCTAACATGAAGCCAGCTTGCACTTTAGCAGGATGTTGAAAAACCCTTCCTTGGCCATTTCAATGACTTGTGGTCATTGAAAATGGTGGTACTTCCCTGTGCCGCTCACAGGCTGTCGAATAACGGCGTTTTTCAACAGCCTGTTAGATAGCATCAAGCGAGATAGAACAGGCATGATCATGGCCAACTGTCATTTTTCTGACGCTTCCATGCGACGGTGACGAAGGATGAGTCATCAACAATAAGTGGAGAGTAAAAAAAGACCAGGGAATTGGAGCCCTGGTTGCGATGGATGCGCTTCGTGTACCGATGGCATCCAGGATCATTCCGTACTCGGGGTTTGGTTGCAGTGGAGAATACCCGATTCTGTGGCCACGGCATGCAGGGGAACATCCCAGTCTTGTGCATCCAGTTGTTCGACGCATTGAAAGGCATAGGCGGTACCCACCAGCCGGGGTTTGTTCCAGCTGCGGCGAGGTACCAGACTGGCCAGGGTACGATCATAGAAGCCACCGCCCATGCCCAGCCGGTTGCCCTGGGGGTCAAATGCCACCAGGGGCATGAGGATCAGATCCAGGCTGATGGGTTTGAGGCCACGCTGATGTCTGGTGTGGCCGGGTTCGGGGATGCCGTAACGGTTCAGGTAGAGACCGGTGGCGGGCGTATAGGGTAGAAACCAGAGTTGCCGGGTATTGCGTTGAGCCAGTACCGGCAGGTAACAGTCCTTGCGCAGCTGCCAGGCCAGTTCCAGCAGGGGACGCAGATCGACTTCGCCGTCATTGGGCAGGTAAAAGGCAATGCGCTGGCTGTTGAGAAACAGGCGCGAGGTAGACAGGTGCTTGCACAATGCCATGGACATTGCGGCCTGCTGGTGATGGGGCAGGGCATTTCTGCGTTGCCGCATTTGCTGACGAAGCAGGTTACGGTTGCTCATGGAATGGGAACTCGGTTAGCAGGATGTTGAAAAAGCCTTTCCCTGGCCTTTTTCAACCCGGGAACGGCAAACGCGGTTTGCCGTTCCCTCACATTTTCAATGACTTGTGGTCATTGAAAATGGCGGTGCTTTCCTGCACCGCACACAGGCTGTCGAATAACGGCATTTTTCAACAGCCTGCTAGAGGATTCATTTCGGCGTGCAGGCCAAGGCCATGACAGGCTATATGAAGAGGGCATCCCCACATGTACCGGTGCGATCATCGTCTTGAACCTGAGGTTCAAGTGGGTGCGTCAATGACACATCAGGCTTTCCGTACGAGCGGACATGCACACAATGTCAAAATCGGCTCCCAGGGGATGGTTTTACGGCTCAAGAAAATCCCGATCAGCTGTCGAATACGGCAGGGATGCCCATATGCCTAATATATCGGCAAGTGAGGCAAAAAACTATATCTCCAATTGGCGACTTTTATACAGGGCGTCTTCAATTTTGGCTTCCAGACCACGCAAACGCTGATGAAAGGCCGGATCCACGGTTTCGCCACCACCACCTTCGCGGGTGAGCAATTCGTGGGAAATGTTCAGGGCGGCCATGACGGCAATGCGATCCGAGCCCACGACCTTGCCCGTTTCACGAATTTCGCGCATTTTCTTGTCCAGATACTCGGCAGAACGCATCAGTTCGTGGCGTTCCTCGTCGGTGCAGGCGATCAGGTATTCCTTGTCGAGAATGGTAACGGTAATGCCCTGGGTGTCGCTGGGTTTACTCATTTTCCAGTGCCTTCAGTCGCTGAATCATCGCATCGATGCGGGTCTTGGCCATGTCGGTTTTTTCGATCAGGGCGCTGCGTTCGGTCATCAGGCTGGTGTGACTGTCACGCAGGGTCTTGTTTTCCGACTGGAGCCGTTCCACCGCCTTGATGAGTTCATCAACACGTGTTTCCAGTCGTTTCAGATCAATGTCTTCCATTGGCAAGCGTTTTGTATCTCGGTTGGGTGAATGGCCAGAAACCATGCGATTTAATATCATTTAATATAAAGTGGCTCTGCAGTGGGGTCAACGTTTTATCCTTGCCAGGGCAAACGCCCGCGCACCTCGCGCCCGGTACACCTGCGTGATATTCCGGCGCCGTGAATCCATTCCTGCGGAAGATACTGAATATCAATCACTTACACCGGTCTCTTGGCTCACAACAGACAGCATGATCTTGCCCTGTTTAACCTTCCCTGTCACCCGCACAGGCCGCAAAATTTCCCAAAATGCCGTATGCTTTGCCCCTGAGCCGCCAAATTACGAGGGGACATCCCGCCAATGAGTGAAAAACTACCTGATTTCGACCTGGTCAATGACGCCCTGCAGCGCATCAGCCCGGATTTTGATCCTGCGGAGCTGCACGGGCAGTTATGCGGCATGTTCTGTACCGTCAGTGATGTGGATCTCGATACCTGGCTGCAACCCAATCTGGAAGAATCCAATGATCCGTCCCTGTGGTCCCGTGACAGCATCGAACTGCTGCAGAGCCTGATCCGGGTAACCGCCGACCAGTTCCGGGACGGAGACATGGGACTCGAGCTGTTGCTGCCTTCCGATGAAGCCGGGGTGGCCGCCCGCCTCGAAGCGCTGGGGCGCTGGTGTCAGGGCTTCTTGCTGGGGATCAGCTTTGGGGGCGTGGATGACATCGAATCGCTGCCCGGCGAGTTGCCGGAACTGGTCAGTGATCTGGTCAATATCAGCCAGATCGACAAATATGATCTGGATGACGAAGAGGAGGAGGACGAGGCCTCCTATGTGGAGCTGATGGAATTCGTCCGGGTTGGCGTCCAGTTGTTCTATGAAGAAATGCATGCCCAGGGCGAAGGCGGACCGGACGGGGAGGGGCAGCAACCAAGGGTGCTGCACTGATTGCAGAGAAATGCGCGTACCATTATATATAAGACTCCGCCTTCTGGCATAATGCAGCCATGACAAATCAGGAATTCAGCCGTCGCCGGCGTCAGTTGATGGAAATGATGGGCGAGAAGTCCGTTGCCATCCTGCCTGCGGCGCCGATTAGAATACGAAATCGTGATGTGGAATACGATTATC
The DNA here is from genome assembly GCA_024275915.1 of Gammaproteobacteria bacterium. Taxonomy (GTDB): domain Bacteria; phylum Pseudomonadota; class Gammaproteobacteria; order UBA6429; family Thiohalophilaceae; genus JAJRYG01. The sequence continues at coordinate 8,599 of JAJRYG010000103.1, read as the reverse complement.
GTCAGGACAGCGATTTTTATTATCTCAGCGGTTTTCCCGAGCCCGAGTCGGTGCTGGTGCTGGTGCCGGGCCGTGAACACGGTGAATACATTCTGTTTTGCCGTGAAAACGACCGGGAAAAGGAAATCTGGAACGGTCCCCGTGCCGGCCATGATGGCGCGGTTTCCCGCTATGGTGCCGATGATTCCGTTCCCATCGATGATATCGACGACATCCTGCCCGGCCTGCTCGAAGACAAGGAACGGGTCTTCTATACCATGGGTAACCTGCTGGACTTCGATCAGCGCCTGATCGGTTGGGTCAACCGCCTGCGCAAGGGGGCTCGGGCGGGAATCCATACGCCAGGTGAGTTCGTATCTTTGGATCACCTGCTGCACGAAATGCGACTCTACAAGAGCAGTCAGGAGATTAAGGCCATGAAGACGGCAGCCGACATTTCCTGCCTGGCCCATACCCGCGCCATGCAGGTCTGTCGTCCGGGCATGAAGGAATTCCAGTTGCAGGCCGAACTCGAATACATCTTCAAGCACGAAGGCGCCAGTTCCTCGGCCTATGCCTCCATTGTCGGCAGTGGTCACAATGCCTGTATCCTCCATTACGTGGAAAACAGCGCGACCATGAAAAAGGGCGACATGGTGATGATCGACGCCGGTGCCGAGTTCGATTATTACGCTGCCGACATTTCCCGTTCCTTCCCGGTCAATGGCAAGTTCAGCCGTGCCCAGCGTGCCCTCTACGAACTGGTGCTTGATGCCCAGCAGGCCGCCATCGAAGAAGTCAAACCCGGCAAGCACTGGAACGATCCCCACAATGCCGCAGTCAAGGTGCTGGCCAAGGGCATGATCGATCTCGGTCTGCTCAAGGGCTCGGTGAAAAATGTCATTGCCAAGGAAAAATACCGCCAGTTCTACATGCACCGCACCGGTCACTGGCTGGGCATGGACGTGCACGATGTCGGTGACTACAAGGTGGAAGACGAATGGCGCCTGCTGGAGCCGGGCATGACCCTGACCGTCGAGCCCGGTATCTATGTCGCCGGAGGCAACAGCAAGGTGGCAAAGAAATGGTGGGACATCGGCATCCGTATCGAGGATGACGTGCTGGTCACCAAAACCGGCCATGAAGTGCTGACCGCGGGCGTGACCAAACAGATCGATGAAATCGAAGCCCTGATGGACAACTGAATGAATACCGAAACACAGCCCCAAGCCGCCAGCCCCGAAACCGCACTGGATTTCGATGTGATCATCGTCGGTGGGGGCATGGTCGGCGCCAGCCTTGCCTGTGCCCTGCAAGGCCAGGTCCTGAAGATTGCCGTCATCGAGGCCGCCGATGCCGATGCCGAATTCCAGCCCAGCTTTGATGCCCGCACCGTGGCCCTGGCCGAAGGTTCACGGCAGATCCTGCAGGGCATGGGCCTGTGGGACGGCATCGAGCAACTGGGCGTCACCCCCATCAAGCGCATTCATGTTTCCGATCGCGGCCACCTGGGTGCGGCCCATATGGACAGCCAGGAAGAAGGGGTCGATGCACTGGGCTATGTGGTGGAAACCCGCATCATGGGCAAGGTGCTGCGTGAACGGCTCGCCAGCCTGGACAACCTGACGCTCTTCTGTCCCGCCTCGGTGGTGGCCGTGAACCTGCAGGCAGGCTCGCCTCATGCAACCTCAGCCAGGGTCGAAATCCAGCAGCAGGGAGAAGCCAAGACCCTGCATGGCCGCCTGGTGGTGGCCGCCGACGGAGGGCAGTCCATGGTGCGCAAGCTGCTTGGCATCGGTACCTTCAAGATGAATTATGGTCAGCATGCGGTGATTGCCAATGTCGCTGTGGATCGGCCCCACCACAACATCGCCTACGAGCGCTTTACCGCCGAAGGCCCCATGGCCCTGTTGCCCAGCCGCGACCCGGAGGGTAACGAATCCACGTTTGCCCTGGTCTGGACCGTGCGTGAAGCGCAGCGGGATCGGGTGCTGGCACTGGATGACAGTGCCTTCCTTGCGGAACTGCAACAGCGTATCGGGCCCCGTGCCGGCCGCTTTATCAAGGTGGGTACACGCAGTGTCTACCCCCTTGGCTGGATGCAAAGCCGTGAACATGTCCGTCCACGTCTGGCCATCATCGGCAATGCGGCCCACAGTCTGCATCCGGTGGCCGGTCAGGGTTTCAATCTGGGGCTGCGTGACGTGGCTTCCCTGGCCCAGGTGATCGTCGATGCCGTCAGTGAAGGCCGTGACCCGGGTGACATGGCGGTGCTCAGGGCCTACGCCCGCTGGCGCCGTCATGATCAATGGCAGACGGCGCTGATGACCGATGGCATGGTGCGGCTGTTTTCCACCCCGTTTCCCCCCCTGGCGCTGGCGCGCAATATCGGCCTGACCCTGTTCGAGATTGTGCCGCCCCTCAAGCATGCCCTGGCTCGTCACGCCATGGGCTACATCGGCAAACTGCCACGACTGGCACGAGGCTTACGTCTATGAATCACGTTGTCAATGACGAGTTCGATATCATTGTTGTCGGTGCCGGCATGATCGGCGCCTCGCTGGCCTGTGCGCTGGGCCAGCTGGGCATGCGGGTGGCCGTGGTCGACACAGCCGAGCCGAAGCTCGACTGGCCGACGGACTCTCATGACATGCGGGTCAGTGCCATCACCCGCGCCTCCCAGAACCTGTTCGACTCCCTGGGAGCCTGGACTGGCATGATGGCTGAACGGGTCAGTCCCTACCAGAAGATGCATGTCTGGGATGCCAGTGGCAGCGGTGTGATCGACTTCGATGCCGCCGAGCTGGGCCAGCCCAACCTCGGCCACATCATCGAAAACCGGGTAATCGTCAAGGCCCTGCACGGTGTGCTGGACGGGCTGGAACAGGTGGAAAAAATCTGGCCGGCAAAGGCCAGCAGCCTGGCCGTCGATGACACCGCCGCCACCCTGCGACTGGCAGATGGTCGCAGCCTGACTGCCAGATTGGTCATCGGGGCCGATGGTGGTCGTTCCTGGGTTCGCGAACAGGCCGGTATCGGCACCCACGGCTGGGACTACGATCACACCGCGGTGGTGACATACGTCAAGACCGAAAAATATCACCAGGACACCGCCTGGCAGCGATTCCTGCCCACCGGGCCACTGGCCTTTCTGCCGCTCACCGAAGGCTACAGCTCCATCGTCTGGTCCACCTCGGCGCAACAGGCCAGCCAGCTGGTGGACATGGAGCCGGCGCGCTTTGCCTTGCAGTTGCAGGCCGCCTTCGAAAACACCCTGGGCCGCATCGAATCGGTGGGGCCGCGTGCTGCCTTTGCGCTGCGCTATTTTGAAACCGACAACTACATCAAGCCCCGCCTGGCGCTGGTGGGGGATGCCGCACACATGATGCACCCGCTGGCCGGGCAGGGCGTCAATCTCGGCCTGGCCGATGTCCGTTGTTTACGCGACATCCTTGCCGAAGCCGGGACGAAAAGAAAAGATCCCGGTTCCCGGCCGGTCTTGCGCAAATATGAACGGGCCCGGCGAGCCGACAACCGCAGCGTACTGATGGCCATGGATGGACTGAAGTGGCTGTTCAGCAGTACCAGCCCGGTCGTGCGCCTGGCCCGTAACACCGGCCTGAACATCACCAACCGACTGACACCACTGAAGAATGCCATCATCGAAGAGGCAATGGGGATTTAGGTAAAAGAGCAGATACAAGGAACAAAGATAAAAGATACAAGGAAAAAGATACAAGGTGCATCATGGTTTGCTACACCGTCATGCCAGCGAAGGCTGGCATCCAGGCAGGGACGGGGCTGGCATGGGGTGGATGGATGACACGGCGGTTCGGGCTACGATGATGGGCAGGTCGACTTGCATCTTGTCCCTTGTCTCTGCTTTCACAGTCCGTCGCAACCTCAACAGGATGTTGAAAAGGCCCCATCCTGTAATTATCGGGTCAGGATCGGAAAAATGCGATTTTGCCGGCACACCCTTGTGCCGGACGGGCAGCTCGATTTTTCGCGGCGCCCTTGACCAAAAACAGCAATCGGAACTGAACAACAGAAAACATGGACATTTTGAACATTGCCGCCATTCTCATCACCCTTGCTGCCCTGTTCAGCTACCTGAACTATCGCTTTCTGAAAATTCCCACCACCATCGGCATCATGCTGATCACCCTGCTGATCTCGACGCTGACGATCCTGCTCAACAGTCTTGGCTTCGCCCAGTTCGAGGTACAGGCACAGAAGATGCTGGCCGGCATCGATTTTTACGAGACCCTGATGGAAGGCATGCTCAGCTTTCTGCTGTTTGCCGGCGCCCTGCATGTCAACCTCAACGACCTGAAAGAGCAGAAATGGGTGATTCTGTTGCTGGCCACGGTAGGTGTGCTGTTGTCCACGGTACTGGTGGGGCTGTTTGCCTGGCTGATTTTCAATGCCCTGGGCATCTATATGCCGGTCATCTACTGTCTGGTATTCGGGGCACTGATCTCGCCGACCGATCCCATCGCCGTAATGGGGATCCGCAAGACCGTGGGTGCACCGAAGAGCCTGGAAACCAAGATTGCCGGGGAATCCCTGTTCAACGATGGTATTGGTGTGGTGGTGTTCATCATACTGCTGAAACTGGCCACCGGTGAGCAGTCAGCCGATACGGGCAATATCCTCAGCCTGCTGTTGCAGGAAGCCGGTGGCGGTCTGCTGTTTGGCTTTGTCATCGGCATGGCCGCTTTTTATCTGTTGCGCAGCATCGACAACTACCAGGTGGAAGTGCTCATCACCCTTGCGCTGGTGATGGGCGGGTATGCGGCGGCGTCTTCCATGCATCTTTCCGGCCCCATCACCATGGTGGTTGCCGGTCTGGTGATCGGCAATCATGGCCGACTGTTTGCCATGTCCGATACCACACGCGATCACCTGGACAATTTCTGGGAGTTGATGGACGAGATCCTCAATGCCGTGCTGTTCGTTCTGATCGGGCTGGAGGTGATCATCCTGACATTCCACGAAGTTTACGCTCTGGCCGTGGTGGCGATCATTCCCGCCGTATTGCTGGCCCGCTATCTGAGTGTCGGTACACCGGTTCTGTTGCTGCGGCGATTTCGCAGTTTCACGCCCCGGGTGGTGGAAATACTCACCTGGGGCGGGCTGCGCGGTGGTATTTCGGTAGCCCTGGCTCTGTCGCTTCCTGCCGGTACCGAACGGGATGTGATCCTGTTTACCACTTATGCCATCGTGGTATTTTCCATCACGGCACAGGGTTTGACTATCGGCCCCCTGCTCGCCAGTCTTGGGCTGTCGACTGCAGAGCGGCGCGTCTGATGTCGAGTGAACCGAATACTGATTTTGGAGGCCAAGATGCAAAATGAATTCTGGGAGCAACGTTATGCCGAACCGGGTCTGGCTTACGGTGACAAGCCCAATGCCTTTCTGCAACGCTGTGCCGATCAGTTCAGGCTTGGCCAGAAGGCACTGGTGATCGGGGATGGTGAGGGTCGCAATGGCGTCTGGCTGGCGGAGCAGGGACTGGATGTGTTGTCGGTGGATCTGTCCACCGTCGGGCTGGAAAAGGCCCGGCAGCTGGCAGCGCAACGTGGTGTCACCATCCGGACGGAATGTGCAGACCTGAGCCGGTGGGACTGGCCGGAAGGGGAATATGATCACGTCGTGATCATCTATGTGCATTTCCCTCCCGACATCCGTGAAAAAATCCACCATCAGGCCTTGATGGCTCTGAAGCCTGGCGGACAGATCATCTTCGAAGCCTTTACCGTGGAACAGCTCGAACATGACTCCGGTGGCCCGCCGGTAAAGGAAATGCTCTACGATGAACCTCTGGTCCGGGCCGACTTTTCCAGCGGCGAATTCGAGTTCCTGCAAAGCTGCGTGGAACATCTGGACGAAGGCAAGTACCACGTAGGGGATGCGGCAATCATTCGAGCCCGTATCCGGCGAAAATGAAACTGCTCTATACCAGCGTCAACCCCATGCTGGTCGGCAATGTCCGTAACCTGGTGGAAAATGCCGGCATCGAAGTGCGGATGAAGAACGAATATGCCCAGGGGGGCATTGGAGACCTTTCGCCCCTGGATGCCTGGCCGGAACTGTGGGTGGTCGACGATGCCGACTACGACAGGGCCATGCAGATCATCGATTCGATAACGGCAGACGAGGATGCCACCCCCTGGGTTTGCGAGCGTTGTGGTGAGCAAAACGATGCCTCATTCGATTATTGCTGGAATTGTCAGGGCGAACGCGCCTGAATGCCTTTTCGATGCCGGTTGACGACACAGGTACTGCCCGGCAGCATGCCCGGATAGTTTTTTTCTTCCACCACCATCAGCCCACCATCAGCTTGGAGGAAATATTTTCAGCTGCTATATTTACCCAGTGCCGAAACATCAATACCCGGATGAGGCTGGCTGTTCTCCAATCAAGAGCCCGGTTTATTGCGCAACAATAATATCAACAACAACCCGTCATGGAGAATGGAGAAAAATGTTCGAATCGAAAAACAGAAATCGCCACAGGCTACTATGAGTGTGTGGATATTGCTGGCCGCCTGTATCTGTGGATGCCGAAAAAACAGAAGCCGAGCCGGCTGATCATCACGGCGCATGGGCTCAGAAGAACCTGCCACATGTTCAAGATAAAACGCAAGATGACACTCAATTTCTATTCCAGGGACAAAAACAGCGTACAGGATCCCGGATTGAGAAATTTTTACGAAGGCCGCGCGGTACCAGCAGAGACCATCAAGCAAGGTGGCAGTTGTTACAACTACATTCTTTCCAAATATACCAACAGTCGCCGAAACACCTCGCACAACAAAAAAGGTGAATCCTACCAGGGGATCAACAATCTCATGGCTGAAGACTATATGAAAAAGGCAGGGCCTTGCAGGGTGACATCACCAATGCTTACCTGAACAAGAAGATGGGTCCTGGCCAGTATGAGGTACTCAGGAAGGCGACACTGTCATATATGAAAATGAAGCTGGCAGCCATCCTGACCATTCGCAATCGCAGGCTCAAGGCTGATGTCAACCTGGAATGGGTGCTGGATGTGTTGCATCAGAAAGGCCACAAATTCAGCCAGATCGATTGCCTGTTCTGCCGCAATACCCTGATCACCACCATGATCGGTTCGCTGCCCTTTGGGGGAGACTACAGTGACAGGGTGGTGTTTGCCTGATCCGGCGGGTGGTACGGTTCGGTGGCCTTTCAGTATTAACAGGATGTTGAAAAAGCCCTTCCCTGGCCTTTTTCAACCTGGGAACGGCAAACGCAGTTTGCTGTTCCCTCACATTTTCAATGACATGTGGTCATTGAAAATGGCAGTGCTTCCCTGCACCGCACACAGGCTGTCGAATAACGGCGTTTTTCAACAGCCTGTTAATACTATCGTGTGATAGTGGCGAGGCTGCGGTGGTCTGTATTCAGATTTTTTGCTAGGAGTCTGTCGGATTTAGCAGCCACATTTGTATAGAATAGCCATATCGTGTCAAGAAGAGAACGAAGTCACCATGTCAGGAAAATTTCAGCCGATTAATCGAGATACCGCGTACCTGTTGCCACCATCACTGCAGGACTGGTTGCCGGAGAAGCACCTGGCCCGTTTCATGGTGGATATTGTGGATCAGCTTAACCTGACTGAACTGGTGAAGCGTTATGGTGGGGGGCGGGAAACAGCCCTATCATCCTGCCGTGATGCTGGGGCTGTTGTTCTACGGATATGCAACCGGGGTATTTTCCAGTCGCAAGCTGGGGAAGGCGACCTACGATTCTGTTGCTTTTCGTTTTATTACCAGCGATGCGCATCCAGACCATGACACGATTGCGACCTTCCACAAACGTTTTCTGCCGGAGCTGGAAGGTCTGTTCGTGCAGATTCTGGTCGTGGCCAAGGTGATGGGTGTGTTCAAGCTTGGCAAGGTCAGTCTGGACGGCACCAAGGTCAAGGCCAATGCCAGCAAGCACAAGGCGATGAGCTGGGGTTATGCGAACAGGCTGGAAGAGCAACTACGCCGAGAGGTCCAGGAACTGCTGCATCGGGCAGAACAAGCCGATGCAGAAGATGAACCTGAGTTCGACATTCCGGATGAGCTGGCCCGTCGAGAGGATCGACTGGCTGCCATCAGGAAGGCCAAAGACGAGATCGCGCGGCGCGCAAAAGAACGTTTTGAGGCTGAACAGGCCGAGTATGAGGAGAAGCTGAAAAAGCGCAAGGAGAAGGAGGAGAAGACTGGCCGGAAAGCGCGTGGTCGCACACCCAAGCCACCACAGGCCGCAGCCAAACGACAAGCAGGAGCTCGAGCCGACCCTCAAGCAATTGAATGCAGTGGAAGACTGTCTTGGCAAGCCGGATGGCTTGCTGGCCGATACGGGGTATTTCAGCGAGGGGAACGTGAAGCATTGTGAGGCCAACGAGATTACCCCGTATATATCAGACCGTCGGGAGCGTCATAACCTTCCCTGGGATGAGCGTTTCAAATCACCGCCACCTTGCCCCGAGGATGCCGATGCTGTGACGGCGATGGCACACCGGTTACGAACATCTGAGGGCAAAGCAATCTACGCCAGGCACAAGTCTACGGTAGAAACCGTGTTCGGCATTATCAAGGAGGTAC
>JAJRYG010000102.1 GCA_024275915.1 Gammaproteobacteria bacterium | reverse complement strand
GCATTCCCGTGGGCAACGCCGGCAACATTACCGCCCACTGGATGGGGTATACCGAATACCATGAAAACGGCATCGTTAACAGTCGCCCGCAGATGCTTGGTTACCAGGCTGCCGGTTCCGCCCCGTTCATGCGTGGTGGCATGGTGGACGATCCCGAAACCGTTGCCACTGCCATTCGCATCGGCCACCCGCAAAGCTGGGACAAGGCCTGGCAGGTGCAGAAGGAATCCAATGGCTGGTTCGACGAGTGCACCGACGAGACCATCCTCGCGGCACAGAAACTGCTGGCCGAGAAGGAAGGCATCTTCTGCGAACCGGCCTCGGCTACTTCGCTGGCCGGTGCCATGCAGGACATCGAAAACGGCAAGATCCCCGAAGGCAGCAAGATCGTCTGCACACTCACGGGGCACGGTCTCAAGGATCCGGACACCGCCATCAAGCAGAGCACCCGGCCCCTGATCACCATCGATGCCACCCTGGATCAGGTCAAGTCGGCGATCATGAAAAACATGCAGTAAGCCGTTCAGTTCTGTGTTCCCTCGCCCTTCGTAAGAGGAACGGGGTGAGGGGATCAAGACAAGGCAGGTATCGATCCCGGCGTGATGGCGGTCATCGACGTCGCAGAGCCTTTGCGCGGAAAAATCTCGGAGCGCACTTGTGCATTCCCCTGATCACGAGGTAGGGATGGAAATTCACTGTATATCTGAACAAGCCAATGCCTCGCTCAAGCCCTCTGCTACCCGCTCTCTTCCGAAGGAAGAGAAGGCGGTATTCATGTCATGCTGCCGTCATTTGCCAATGTCTTCTGAATCCAGCGTCTTGACCCTGCTTGCGCCTGGCCTGCTGGGCCCGCAACCGGATCTTATCCGTATGCCCGACGAAGATCGTCCCCTGTCGCCTCATCTTCGCCGGCTGCTGTCACGGGCCAGCTGGCAGACACAGGACAGGCAGGATTGGCTGGAAAAACTTTTCAGGCTGTTTGGATTCGAGCCGGCGATCTGCTGTCAGCCCCCGGTGGCGGCCATTACGGCCCGGCAGGATGGTCTCGATGCCGAAGCAGGGGTGTGGCTTCGTGCCGATCCTGTTCACCTGAAAATCGATATGGATCGGGCGCTGATGAGTGACTCTGACGAACTGCAACTGCAGAACAAGGAGGCCGAAGCCCTGCTCGCCACCCTCAATGGGCATTTTGCCGAGGATGGCCTGCGTTTCGAAATGGGTGATGCTTCGCGCTGGTATGTGCAACTTGCCAGTCCGGCTAACATGCTTGCCACGGACATCTATCGGGTGCGGGGCCAGAATGTCCTGGCGTTTCTGCCCGGCGGCGAGGAGGCGCAGAAATGGCGTCATGTTCTCAATGAAATGCAGATGTTGTTGCACAGCCATGAGGTCAACCTGCAGCGAGAAACAACCGGCCGTCAAACGGTCAACAGCGTCTGGTTCTGGGGGCAGGGATGTCTGCCTGAAAAACCGGCAACAAAGGCCTGGGAGCGGGTCTTCAGTGACGATGCCCTGGTGCAGAGCCTGGCCGGCTTCTGTGCGATTCCCTGTTCGCCACTGGCAGAATTTTCCAGCAGTGACGTGACGGGCCGGCAGTTGCTGGTTATCGATGACTTTGCACTGCCAGCCATAACAAACGATGTCTATGTCTGGAGCGGCTTGATCGCGCAGTATGACCATGCACTGTTCAAAGGCCTCGAGCAGACACTGCGCCATAACAAGACCTTTACCCTGGCTATCGATGCTCTGGATGGCCGGCTGGCCCGCATCACCCGAAAGCAGATGCGCCGCTGGTGGCGTCGAAGCAAATCCCTGCCCAACCTGATCACCAACCATTGATGGCTCTATGACTGAAACCACACCTGTAATTCAACAACGCCAACTGCCCGATGTGCTGCCCGACTATGGCGATCTCCATCCCGTGCTGCGGCGGTTGTATGCCGCACGCCAAGTTCGCTCTGCACAGGAACTGGAATACAGCCTGAAAAATCTCCTGCCATTTTGGCAACTCAAGGGGATCGACGCGGCAGTGGAACTACTGGTGCAGGCGGTGGAGCAGGACCAGCGGATTCTGATCATTGGCGACTTCGATGTGGACGGTGCCACCAGCACCGCCCTGGCGGTGGAATGCCTGCAGATGTTCGGTCTGGCTCAGACCTCCTTTCTGGTACCCAATCGCTTCAAATACGGCTACGGACTGACGCCTGGCATCGTCGAGGAAGCGGCTCGCTTGAACCCGGATCTGATCATTACCGTGGACAATGGCATCTCCAGCCTGGCCGGGGTACAACGGGCCAATGCGCTGGGGATCAAGGTGCTGATCACCGATCACCATCTGGCCGGTGCCGAGTTGCCTGCCGCCGCGGCCATCGTCAATCCCAACCAGCCTGGTTGTGAATTCGCCAGCAAGGCCTTGCCGGGGGTGGGGGTAATCTTCTATGTCATGATGGCCCTGCGTGCACGCCTGCGCGAACGCAACTGGTTTGAACACACCGGCCAGGCCGAGCCCAATCTGGCCGGTGTGCTGGATCTGGTGGCGCTGGGCACCGTGGCCGATGTGGTGCCCCTGGACTACAACAATCGCATTCTCATTGCCCAGGGTATCGCACGGGTCCGGGCCGGACAGGGTCGGCCTGGCATCCATGCACTGCTTGAGGTGGCCGCACGGGATCCCCGCCGGCTGGTGACCAGTGACTTCGGTTTCTGTGTGGCACCGCGCATCAATGCAGCCGGGCGGCTCGATGACATGGCCACCGGCATCAACTGCCTGCTCAGCCGCGATGCGGGCGAGGCCATGACCCTGGCCCGTCAGCTGGACAGCCTCAACCGGGAACGCCGTGACATCGAAGACGTGATGAAACAGCAGGCCCTGGCCCTGCTGGACACCATGAGCCTGGACGAGAACAGTCTGCCCATCGGCCTGTGCCTGTTCGAGGAAAGCTGGCACGAAGGCGTGGTGGGCATCGTTGCCTCACGGCTCAAGGATCGCCTGCACCGCCCGGTGATTGCCTTCGCCAACGCGGGCAGCGGCGAGCTCAAGGGCTCGGCCCGCTCGGTCAAGGGCCTGCACATTCGTGATGCCCTGGATGCCGTTGCGGCCTGTCATCCCGGCTTGATCAGCAAGTTCGGCGGTCATGCCATGGCCGCCGGCCTGAGTCTGCCCCGGGAGAACTACGAGACCTTCGCCCGGGCCTTCGACACCGAAGTGCGTCGTCATCTGGGTGAGGCCGATCTGTTCGGTGTGCTGCTCAGTGACGGTCCGCTCGACGAATCTGAGATCAGCCTGCCGCTGGCCGAAGAGCTGCGTTCGGCCGGTCCCTGGGGGCAACTGTTCGAAGAACCGCGTTTCGATGGTGAATTCATTGTCGTCCAGCACCGCATCGTCGGCGAGAAACACCTCAAGCTCACCCTGCAGATCCCCGGTTCCCGTCAGCTGGTGGATGCCATCGCCTTTCACACCACGGACGAGGACTGGCCGGCCGGGGTCGAACGCGTGGAAACAGTCTACCAGCTGGATGTGAACGAGTTTCGTGGCCAGCGCAGTGTGCAGCTGATTATTCAGCACATTCAGCCTCTCGGCCTTTAGCCGGGCAGGGCAGATGGTGTATCATTGTACGTTTATTTTCAGGTGATTTTTCAAGATGTTAGAAGTCAACGTAACACGCAACCAGATCCTCGACATGAAGGCGCGTACTGACGCCCTCAGGGGGTATCTTTGACTATGAGTCAAAGAAAGAACAGTTAGACGAAGTCGTCCGCGAACTCGAGGATCCGGATGTCTGGAACAATCCGGAACGGGCTCAGCAGCTCGGGCGCGAACGTGCGCAACTGGAAGACATCGTCGAGGTCATCGACAAGCTGGATCAGCAACTTGATGATGCCGGTGAACTGCTGGATATGGCGGTGGAAGAAGATGACCAGGCCACCGCCACGGAGGTGGCCAGCGATCTGCAACAGGCCGAAGCCCAGCTGGCCAAGCTGGAATTCCAGCGCATGTTCTCCGGCGAGATGGACGCCAGCAACGCCTTCCTCGACATCCAGGCCGGCTCCGGCGGCACCGAAGCCCAGGACTGGGCCAACATCCTGTTGCGCATGTATCTGCGCTGGGGTGAACGCAAGGGTTTCAAGACCGAGCTGATGGAAGTCTCCGAAGGCGAAGTGGCGGGCATCAAGAGTGCCACCATCAAGTTTACCGGCGATCACGCCTTCGGCTGGCTGCGTACCGAAACCGGTGTGCACCGCCTGGTGCGCAAGTCGCCCTTCGACTCGGGCAACCGCCGGCATACCTCCTTTGCCTCGGTGTTCGTCTATCCCGAAGTGGACGACAACATCGAAATCGAAATCAATCCGGCCGATCTGCGCATCGACACCTACCGCGCCAGTGGCGCCGGTGGCCAGCACGTCAACAAGACCGAGTCGGCGGTGCGCATCACCCATGAACCCTCGGGTATCGTGGTGCAGTGCCAGAACGGCCGTTCCCAGCACCAGAACAAGGATTTCGCCATGAAGCAGCTCAAGGCCAAGCTGTACGAAATGGAAATCCAGAAACAGAACGCCGAGAAGCAGGCCCAGGAAGAAAACAAGTCGGACATTGGCTGGGGCAGCCAGATCCGCTCCTACGTGCTGGATCAGTCCCGCATCAAGGACCTGCGCACCAACGTGGAAACCAGCAATACCCAGGCGGTCCTGGATGGCGACCTCGATGCCTTTATCGAAGCCAGCCTGAAAAGCGGCCTGTAACCTCTACCTTACGAGAAAGACCATGTCAGAGAAAAAGCCGCAACAGAACAAAACGCAGGAAGTCGACGAAAACAAGCTCATTGCCCAGCGCCGCAGCAAACTGGCGGCCCTACGCGAAGAGGGCATCGCCTTTCCCAATGACTTCCGCCGCAATGTTGTTGCCGGTGAGCTGCATGCCGAATACGGTGACAAGAGCAACGAAGAACTGGAAGCCAACCCGATTCGGGTCAAGGTGGCCGGACGCATGATGCTGCGTCGGGTCATGGGCAAGGCCAGTTTCGCCACCCTGCAGGACATGTCGGGCCGCATCCAGCTCTACGTCATGCGTGACGAACTGCCCGAAGGAGTCTACAACACCCAGTTCAAGAAATGGGATCTGGGCGACATCATCGGCGCCGAAGGGGTGCTGTTCAAGACCAAGACCGGCGAGCTGTCCATCAAGGTAGACAACATCCGTCTGCTGACCAAGGCACTGCGTCCGCTGCCAGAAAAATTCCAGGGCCTCAGTGATCAGGAAACCCGCTACCGTCAGCGATACCTGGACCTCATCACCAACGAGGAATCCCGCAAGACCTTCCGCATGCGCACCCAGATCGTCAACCGCATTCGCCAGTTCCTCATCGATCGTGACTTTCTCGAAGTGGGAACCCCGATGATGCAGGTCATCCCGGGCGGTGCCACGGCACGGCCTTTCAGCACCTATCACAATGCGCTGGACATGAACCTCTACCTGCGCATCGCCCCCGAGCTGTACCTGAAAAGGCTGGTGGTGGGCGGTTTCGAACGGGTGTTCGAAATCAACCGCAACTTCCGCAACGAAGGCCTTTCCACCCGGCACAATCCCGAATTCACCATGCTGGAATTCTACGAAGCCTATGCCGACTACAAGGACCTGATGGATCTCACCGAAGCCATGCTCCGGGACATCGCCGAAAACGTCGTTGGCAAGACCCTCATCGACTATCAGGGCGAGACCTATGACTTCGGCAAGCCCTTTGCCCGCCTGACCGTCAAGGAATCCATTCTTCACTACAATCCCGACATCAGTGAGGCCGACCTGGACGATTTGCAAAAGGCCCGCGCCATTGCCGAAAAGCTCGACATTCCCCTCAAGAACAGCTACGGCCTGGGCAAGGTACAGATCGAGATCTTCGAAAAGACCGTGGAACACCGGCTCAAGGATCCCACCTTCATCACCGCCTATCCCACCGAAGTGTCCCCCCTGGCACGGCGCAACGATACCGATCCCTTCGTCACCGACCGCTTCGAATTCTTCGTCGGTGGCCGCGAAATAGCCAACGGCTTCTCCGAACTCAATGATGCCGAAGACCAGGCCGAGCGATTCCGTGCCCAGGTGGAAGAAAAGGAAGCCGGCGACGACGAAGCCATGTTCTTCGATGAAGACTACATCACCGCCCTGGAACACGGCATGCCGCCCACCGCTGGTGAAGGCATCGGTATCGACCGTCTGGTCATGCTGTTCACCAACTCGCCCTCCATCCGTGACGTCTTGCTGTTCCCGCACATGCGCCCCGAAGGCGGGGACCAGTAAGACCGGCCAGTACAGGAAGTCATCCCATGAACCGGCAAACCCGACAGTTCCTCTATCTGCTGCTGACCCTGATCACCGTGGTGGCGGGCTATGCCTATCTGCGTTACGCCTACCGGATCACCGATACCATGCCCTTCACCCAGGAGATCGTTCTGATCATCCTCGGTACCCTGGCCACGGTATTCATCACTGCCTTGCTGCTCAACCAGCAGACCGCAGTGGAGATACAGAAAGAGCAGAACATCAAGTTTCTGGATCTCAAGGCCAAGACCTATGAAAAGCTGCTGGATCTCATGGAAGACATGTCCTCGGTCAACAACTTTGGCCCCGCCGAAATCACCCGCCTGCGATTCATCACCCACCGTCTGGCCATCTTCTCCTCACCGGAAGTGCTGGACGAATACAACCGGTTCCTTGCTGTAGTTTCCGATCTGTCCAGGGATGGCAGTTTCATCAACGACACCCAGCTTCTCTCCGAAGCCCTGGGAAAACTGACCATTCCCATTCGTGCCGATCTGCTCAACGAAAACCGGACACAACGCACCTATACCACATTGCAGATCAGGCGCATGATCACCAGCAATTCTGACAGATCATCGAACATCGACATTCGACAGTGAGAAGTCGCTGGCATGAGGGAATGCCGGTCACGCGTGTTGCGCCCTGATCAGGGAACGGCGGTGGAAAGCATCCAGAATCCAAAACCCGGGCAACAAATGGAAATACTCATTAAATATCCATATTAATCAATATCTTGCTGTAAATTTATCCGGTATTTTATCAATATGTGAAAATCGTCCGGGCTCAATTGTCCCGGTGATGGACTTAGAATCGGCGCGATGCTGGTTTATTGTCTGATCATGGCCAGATACTATCTTCTCTTCATCATTGCCATCGGCGCAGTTCTGGCGATCTGGGACAGTGTATCCCCCTGCAACGCATCAAACGCATCAACACCCTGCTGGACTATGTCTATGGCTATGACAAGGCAGGCAACATCAAAACCAAAACTACCGAGCATGGTGTCTACAGCTATGGCTATGACGACCGCTACCGCCCGGTCAGCGCCGTCAACCCCACCCTGGCCGATGAGACCTCCACCTACGATGCCGCCGGCAACCGGCTCAGCGCCGCGGACATTACCGGCACATGGAATTACAACGACGCCAACCAGCTCAAGGACTACGGTGATGTCAGCCAGATCTTCGATCTCAATGGCAGCCCTGTCAGCCGCACCGTGGCAGGCGTAACCAAAACCTATGTCTATAACCAGGACAACCGCCTGGTGGAAATCCAGGACAGCACAGGCGCCACCATTGCCAGCTACTACTATGATCCCATCGGCCGGCGATTGTGGAAGGATGTGGCTGGCACCCGGACTTATTTCAAGTACGCAGCGAAGGCCTCATAGCCGAGATGGATGCCGCCGGAACGATCACCCAGAGCTATGGCTACAAGCCACAAAGTACCTATGGCACGACACCGCTTTATACCCGCACCACATGCGGTTATGACTACTACCAGCTCGACCACCTGGGTACGCCGCAGCAATTGGTGGACAAGACAGGCAAGATCCAGTGACGGGGCAGGGCGCGGGCGTTTGGGGTGACGGTGCCGGATGTGGAGCTGGTGAGGAATAATTTTCGGTTTGCGGGGCAGTACTATGATGAAGAAACCGGTTTGCACTATAACTACTTAAGGTATTACGACCCGAATAGTGGGCGGTATATCACCTCCGTTCCCATCGGACTACTCGGCGGCATAAACACTTACGGTTGCTCTCGCTAACCCCTTTCGTTTGATGTGGTCTAATAGACTTGTACACGCCAGTTAAGGATAATTATCTTAACAGAGGAAAGTAAAAATGGCGACACGAAAGAAATATTCGAAAGAATTTAACCTGAATGCGGTGAGTCTGATAACAGAACAAGGTTATACACGGACAGAAGCAGAAAAAAGTCTGGGCATCAACGCCAACATGCTGGGGCGCTGGGTGAAGGAACACCAAGCCGATGACGGGCATGTATTTTGAGGGAATGGCAAGCTGACTCCTGAGCAGGAAGAGATCAAGAATCTCAAGGCCCAGGTGAAGCGCCTGCAGACGGAGAAAGACATCCTAAAAAAAGCGACGGTATTCTTTGCAGCAGAAACGAAGTCGACTGCATGGATGCAGGAGGTAGAGCAATGCAGGAGCAATTGCCGAGAAATATTCGTTCATCACCCAACATAAGGATACCTGACCAATCAGCCTGCAATGCAGGGTATTGGGTGTAACACACAACGCTTATTACAGCTATCTGGTACGGAACAACAACAGACCGGCGGATCCATCGCATCAGGAAATGCTGGACTGGGTGAAATATATTGCCAAGAGTTCAAGGTATAGCTACGGCAGTCGCCGGATGAAAAAGGCCCTGAATGCATTGGGTTACCCTGTCAGCCGCAACAAGGCCAGAAAGTTGATGAGAGAAGCCAAGGTAACGGCGCGACAGCGCAAGAAGT
>JAJRYG010000101.1 GCA_024275915.1 Gammaproteobacteria bacterium | reverse complement strand
GCCAACCTCGATTATGCCGATCTCAGTATTGCCAATCTCAGCTTTGCCAGCTTCAAAAATGCCACTCTCAAGGGCACCAATCTGCAACATGCCGATCTTACCCAGGCCGATTTCAGCCATGCCAACCTGGCCTATGCCAACCTTGCCTCGGCAAAGATGAAAGGAACCATTCTCAAAGGTGCCATTCTCGACAATGCCATCTGGACAGATGGCCAGGTTTGCCTGCCGGGATCGGTGGGTGGCTGTCGCTTGCAGAAGTAGGGTATCAGCAATGTCATACGAAAAGTCTGGGAACAGCAAGGTGTGTATCGAAAATACCGCGGACTGGTTACCGGCAAGGAAATACTCAAGGCTACCGAGGAAGTGGAAGGGGATAGCCGGTTTGACCAAATACATTATGTCATCAACGATTTTCTGGAAGTGACCGAACAGCTGATTTCTCCAAAGGAAATCAGAATCACTGCCGCAATCGACAAGGCGGCTGCACTCTACAACCCTGATGTCATGGTCGCAATCGTCGCCACTGAGCAGGCCATTCAGTAGATGGCCGCCCTGTATTGCGACCTGTCCATTGACAGACCTTATCCCACCAGAATGTTTACCGGCACCAATGAAGCCCGAAAATGGCTGAAAATACTGTCCTGAAAGCCCCCGCATAAAAATTTATGCAACTATTGGGTTCACAGATCATATTCTGCACCTTGAACCGGGCAAAGTGCTTGTCCTTGGCCTCGATCAGAATCCAGGGAGCCTGTTCGGTGCCGGTGAAGTCAATCATGTCACAGGCTGTGCTGGCATAATCGTCCCATTTTTCCCGGTTGCACCCGTCTTCCTCGGTGTTCTTGTCGCGTTTGTAACCGGTTGCTTGACGGGCCGGAAAGCGTTGGGAGAATGGTCGAGAGCACGGCGGGTTTTGCAACGGATTTTCAGAAAGGACCAAGTGATTAATTGTCGACACAGGACGGCATGGAAAACATGCAATGCAAGTTTCCTAAACAGATCCTGCTGGCCGGAAATGCGAGTTCCGGCTTCCTTGCACTTTCAATGACCTGACGGCATTGAAAAATGGCGGTGCATTCCTGCACCGCATACCGCCTGCCAAGCTTGCAGGATGTGGCTTGGCCCGCTGGACTGTATTTTATGCCACCGGGATATATACTGTTTACGTACACCCGTATCGGTAACCGTATGTCAGGGAGTGGAGTGCAATCATGTCCTTACAGACCGCCAGGCGGGAACCGCAGATCAACGGGAGCAATGCAGAGGCACTGCTTGATCTGGTTCGGCAACTGGTGCAGGAGTTGCACCCGCAACGCCAGCATCTCGTGAGCCTGGACAGTTCACTGGATCGGGAGCTGGGCTTTGACAGCCTGTCACGGGTGGAATTGTTGTTGCGTATCGAGCGTCGCTTTGCGGTCAGTCTGCCGGAGCAGTTGCTGGCGAGTGCCGAAACCCCGCGTGATCTGTGGCGTGCTGTGCAGGCGGCCCATCCGGCCGGTGGTCTGGAGACAGCGGAGCCTTTTCTCGCTGCCGGCCCCGCCGAGGCAGAAGGCGTTCCGGTTTCGGCCCTGACCCTGCTGGAGATGCTCGACTGGCATGTGCAACACCATCCACAACGTGCTCACGTATACCTGTATGCCGGTACCGAACAGCCGGAGATACTGAGCTACGCGGCGTTGCATGCCGGTGCCAGAAAGATCGCAGCAGGTCTGACCGAGCAGGGCCTGCAAGCGGGGCAGACGGTTGCCATCATGCTTCCAACCGGTCGTGACTATCTTTTCAGTTTTTATGCCGTCTTGATGGCAGGCGGCGTACCCGTACCGATCTATCCACCGGTTCGTCCCTCCCAGCTCGAGGATCACATGCGTCGGCATGTGGCGATTCTTGCCAATGCCCAGGTGGTACTGCTGATCACCGTGGCGAAGGCAAGAAGTGTGGCCCGGCTGCTCAAGGCCCAGGTCGACAGCCTGCGAGCGGTGGTCACGCCAGAGGCGCTGGAAACGCTTCAGCCGGATTTCCAGGGGCCTTGCGTCCAGGGCGGGGATATTGCCTTCTTGCAGTACACATCGGGCAGTACTGGCCAGCCCAAGGGCGTGATCCTCACACACGTCAACCTGCTGGCCAACATTCGGGCCATGGGGGCGGCGGTGCAGGCCGATTCCAGCGATGTGTTCGTCAGCTGGCTGCCGCTGTATCATGACATGGGGCTGATAGGAGCATGGCTGGGCAGCCTTTATTTTTCCATGCCACTGGTGCTGATGTCACCCCTGGCCTTTCTGGCCTCACCGAAACGCTGGCTGTGGGCCATACACCATCATCGTGGCACCCTGTCCGCCGGCCCCAACTTTGCCTATGAGTTGTGCCTGTCGAAACTGGAGGAAGCGGACATCGAAGGCCTGGATCTGCGTTCCTGGCGACGGGCCTTCAACGGGGCGGAACCGGTCAGTGCCCATACGGTTCGCAATTTCAGCCGGCGCTTTGCGCCGTACGGCTTGCGGCCCGAGGCCATGGCGCCGGTGTATGGTCTGGCAGAAGCCGCCGTGGGGCTGGCCTTCCCGCCGCCAGGGCGTGGGCCGATTATCGATCGGATCCGGCGCCAGCCCCTGGCGGCGTCAGGCAGGGCCATTTGCGCAGCCGAAGACGACTCCGAGGCCGTGGAAATCGTTGCCTGTGGTCAGCCCTTGCCCGGTTACCAGATCCGCATCGTCGATGCGGCCGGACACGAATTGCCGGAACGCCAGGAAGGCCGGCTGGAGTTTCGCGGACCTTCGGCGACCAGCGGATATCTGCACAACCCGGAGGCAACCCGCAAGTTGTTCGATGGCGACTGGCTGGATTCCGGTGATCTGGCTTACATTGCCGGAGGTGACATTTATCTTACCAGCCGCTCGAAGGACATCATCATTCGTGCCGGCCGAAATATTTATCCCTATGAAGTGGAGGAGGCGGTTGGCGACATCAGTGGCATCCGCAAGGGTTGTGTCGCGGTGTTTGGCAGCACCCGGACGGCAAGTGGTACAGAAAGACTGATCGTCCTTGCCGAGAGCCGGGAAACTGACAGCGAGCGATTGCAGGCCCTGAAGGAAAAGGTTTACAAGACCGCAACCAATGTCCTGGGCATGCCGCCCGACGAGGTGATACTGGCACCACCTCATACGGTGCTGAAGACTTCCAGTGGCAAGATCCGGCGTGCGGCCATGCGCGAGTTGTATGAACAGGGACGAATCGAACAAGGTTCACGGGCGCTCTGGTGGCAATTCATGCGCCTGCTGTTCAGTTCGATCGGTCCTGGTTTGCGTCATGTCTGGCAGCGGTTTTTGACCGTGGGGTATGCCGTCCATGCGCAATTGCTGTTCTGGTCGTTGGCACCGCCGGTCTGGTTGCTGGTTGCGCTGCTTCCCCGGCGGCCATGGCGCTGGCAGGTGATGCGCTTGGCCTCACGCCTGTTCTTTCGTCTCGCCGGAATCCCCTTGCGGGTCGAGGGACTGGAGAACCTGGACCGGGACCGGCCCTGCGTCCTGGTAGCCAACCATGCCAGTTACCTGGATGGTATCGCCCTGATGGCGGCCTTGCCACTGACATTCGATTTTGTTGCCAAGTCCGAATTGTCACGCCAGTTCATCCCGCGCGTGTTTCTGCGACGCATCGGTGCGGAGTTCGTGGAGCGTTTCGATTCGCAGCGGGGTGTGGACGATGCCCGGCATCTCAGCCAGCGAGCCAGGGCTGGCCGTTCGCTGCTGTTTTTTCCCGAAGGCACCTTTACGCGGATGCCGGGTCTGCTGCCATTTCACATGGGGGCGTTTGTTGCGGCCAGTGAGGCCGGCCTGCCTGTGGTACCGGTAACGATCCGGGGGACCCGCTCCATCCTGCGGGGCAATTCCCGATTTGCCCATCGGGGCGCGGTGCATGTGATACTGGCAGAACCCATCACGCCACATGGAGAGGACTGGTCAGCGGCTGTATCGCTTGCCAGAGCAAGCCGGGCTGAAATACTGCGCCATCTGGGCGAACCGGATCTGGCACAGGAGCTTTCGGGACGGCAGCCTGCTCGGGAGGACTGAGATCGCATGCCCGGGCACAAAAACAACTGCCAGGCGTTGAGGGAACAGGGTTCGGGGCCTGTCGCAAACAGGCACTGACATCGCTATGCTTGAAGGACGACTTGGTTTTTCAACAGTGAGAGGGAGGTGACCATGAGCTTGTCCCTGGAATCAACGGCTTTTGCCCATAAGGGCGAGATACCGGCTCGCCACACCTGTGACGGCGAGGATGTTTCGCCCGCTCTGTGGTGGCAGGGGATCCCCGCAGGGACAAAAAGCCTGGTACTGATTGTCGATGACCCCGATGCTCCGGATCCGGCTGCTCCTAAAATGACCTGGGTCCACTGGCTGCTGTACAACATCCCGCCAGAAAGTAAAGGCCTGCCAGAGGCAGTGTCTGCAGCCGACTTGCCTGCCGGCACCCTGCAGGGCAGCAATGACTGGCATCGAACCGGCTATGGTGGACCCTGCCCACCCATCGGCAGGCACCGCTATTTCTTCAAGCTCTATGCCCTGGACACCCTGTTGCCGGATCTGCAAGAGCCTGACAAGTCACAACTGGAAGCGGCAATGGCCGGGCATGTACTGGAGATGACCGAGCTTCTGGGAACCTATCAGCATTGACAGGTGGTCAGGGTCCGGCCGCTGTTACCTTGCGTCGGCCGCATCCTGCCTGAATATAACTCCAGCAAATGTAAATCAGGCACGATACCCTTTTCTCGTCACTCGTCACTAAAAAATAGCCCTTTGCATTATTATGTTGTATATACAACTAATATTTGCTAGAGTTTTGTTCATGTTTGACCGCTGCCTTTATTTTAATGTCAATGCCCTGGCCAGACGGGTCAACAAAAAGTGGAACGAGGCTTTCCGGACTCTGGAGCTGTCACCGGCACATGGCTACATGCTGCGTGCGGTGCTGGCCATGCCCGGTATTGCCCAGAAACGGCTTGCACGCGAGTTGCAGCTGGAAAAATCCACCGTGACCCGGTTTGTCGATGCACTGAGTGACCGGGGGCTGGTGGTACGCCGGCGTCTGGATGATGCCCGCGAGCAGGGGATCTTCCCGACCCCAGAGGCAGAGAAAATGCAGGACAGCCTGGAACAGCTGGGTGAGCAGCTCTATGAGGAAATGATTGACCGCATTGGCCGCAAACAGCTCGTTTCGCTGGTCAGCCAGATCCGACAGGCAGCAGAAAAACTCGAATGATGTTTTTTTTTAGTGTTAAAAGTTGTATATACAACAAAAGTAGAGAATGATGATTCATCAACAGGCCATCACCGGACAGGAGAGTGTGGCAGACGAGATGGTGACCCCGCTGCAGTGCCTGCAAGCGTTCTATCGGGCGTTCAATACGCGGGACATGTCACTGATGTCGGCCAACTGGGAACCAGTGAGGAAGCGAGCATGTCGAACCCACTGGGAGAAGTGAAGCGAGGCTGGCAGACGATTCGGTCCGTCTATGAACGGATTTTTCACGGCTCGGCAAAGGTTCATGTGGAATTTCATGATTATTCCCTGCATGTCACCGAGCAGATGTTCTGTGCGGTGGGCCGGGAACGGGGCTATTTTCAGTCGGGCGGGACGAAAGTCGAGCTGGCCATACGCACCAGCCGGATCTACCGCTTGCACGGGGGGCGCTGGCGGCAACTGCACCACCATGGCTCCATCGATATCCCTGATTGGCTGGCCCGTTATCAGCAGGTGGTACTGGGCGAGGTGCGTAGCGGCTGACAGGCCGGCAGTCCAGGGCAATAAAAAAGGGCGCAGGGTACGAACCCTGCGCCCTTGTTTCACCAAGGCGCCTTGAGCGGCGCCTGTGGCTCAGGAAGCCCGACGTCGCTGGTTGTCATTGGCGGCACGGTTGCCCGACTGGGGCCGTTTGCCCCGGCCGTTGTTGGCACCGTTGCCACGTCGGCCGGCATTGCTGCCATTGTTGCCCCGGCCATTTCGCTGCGGGGCACGGCGTTTCTGGATCGGCTCGGCGCGAATGGACGGATCCGGTTCATAGCCGGACAGGGCAATACGGGGGATCTCGCGCTTGATCAGGCGTTCGATGTCTCGCAGCAGTTTGTGTTCATCGACACAGACCAGGGAGACGGCTTCACCTTCGTTACCGGCACGGCCGGTACGGCCGATGCGGTGCACATAGTCTTCCGGCACGTTGGGCAGTTCGAAGTTGACCACGTGGGGCAGCTGGCTGATATCCAGGCCGCGAGCGGCGATGTCGGTGGCGACCAGCACCCGCACCTGGCCTTTCTTGAAGTCGGCCAGGGCCCGGGTGCGCGCACCCTGGCTCTTGTTGCCATGGATGGCGGCGGCGGGCAGACCATCACGTTCGAGCTGCTGGGCAAGACGATTGGCGCCGTGCTTGGTACGGGTAAAGACCAGCACCTGTTTCCAGTTCTGTGAGCCGATCATGTGGGACAGCAGTTCCCGCTTGCGATCGCGGTCCACCATGTGCACCACCTGATCGACACTTTCTGCGGCGGTATTGCGTCGTGCCACTTCGATCACGACCGGGCTGTCCAGCAGGCCATCAGCCAGCTTTCTGATCTCGCCGGAGAAGGTGGCGGAAAACATCAGGTTCTGGCGATGGCTCTGTGCCGGCAGACTGGCGAGGATCTTGCGGATGTCACGGATGAAGCCCATGTCCAGCATGCGGTCGGCTTCGTCGAGGACGAGGATTTCCACCTGGGACAGATCCACGGTGCGCTGGCTGACATGATCGAGCAGGCGGCCGGGGGTGGCGACCAGGATATCGACCCCATTGCGCAATTTCTGGATCTGTGGATTGATTTTCACCCCACCGAAGATCACCGCGGATTTCAGTGACAGGTGCTTGCCATAGGTATCGACACTTTCGGCCACCTGAGCGGCCAGTTCACGGGTGGGAGTCAGGATCAGGGCTCGCACCGGGCGCTTGCCGGAGGCCGGATTCGTTTCACTCAGCCGCTGCAGCAGGGGCAGGGTAAAACCGGCGGTCTTGCCGGTGCCGGTCTGGGCGGTGGCCATGATGTCGTGGCCTTCGAGTACCGGCGGGATGGCCTGCAGCTGGATGGGACTGGGTTGGCTATAGCCTTTGTCGGCAATGGCTCGGAGTAGTTCGGCCGAGAGACCGAGAGTTTCAAATGACATGGATTGGAATGCTCCTTGTTTGGCCGCTGCGATGCCTGGGCGATCGGACGGACCACATGTAAAAATAATGGCGTTTGCCCCCCGCAGTCGCGCTGCAGGACAGAAAACAGGAAAATGAAACCGGGGTTAAGGGCCGGTTGAGACCGCATTGGGCGCAGACGTTCATGCACAGGACACCGCGGGGTTCACCGAACCGAGCCGACGGGTTTTTGAACATGGGATTATCGCCGCAAAAACAACGGGTTAAGCCTGATTTCACAAATCATTCAAGGCAATTTACAGGAGAGAAAAACAGAAGGTACTCGAGAAACAACCAGGAAAAGATATACTTAGGCGCCCAGTGTACCTGCATAAGTGCTAGTAGGCCACCACTATTTTCGGTTTCGTCTCGTCCCGGGCGGGCAATGGGACATGGGGACTTCAAACGGGATTCATTTTGCTGCTTGCGACAAGGACCTGAACAAGATGGGTAGACAATGACAGACAGGCTCGCCATCGATCTGGAGTTGGTACTGCCGGACATTCCCGATGAGCGCGACACCTGTGTTTCGCGGCTCATTGAACTGCTCGAGGCCCGGGGTGTCGACAGGGTACACCTGATCCGGGAGGACGGCACGGCACGCCTGTGTCTGCATTACGATCCCGATCGGTTCAGCGTCACCCGCTTGCGGGGACTGGCCAGGGCGGCCGGTGCCGAAATCAGCCAGCGTTATCGGCACGAGAGTCTGCGTATCGCCGGCATGGACTGCCCAACCTGTGCCACGGTGATCGAACACGCACTGTGCAGCACCGATGGCGTGCTGGAAGCGGCGGTGAGTTATGCCACCGAACGCCTGCGCCTGGAATACGACAGTGAAAGGATTACCCTGCGGGCCATCATCGATCGGATCGGGGCACTGGGTTACCAGGTCGTCGAAGAAGCCGGGGAGGTTCGTGGCTGGGCGAAGCAGGGAGAACTCATCCTCAGCCTGCTCTCGGGACTGCTGTTGCTGGCCGGCTGGTTGCTTGGCCTGGCGGGGGTTGCCGAGGCCTTGTCACTGAGCCTGTTCATGGGGGCCTATGCCACAGGGGGCTTCAATGCCGTGCGCGATGCTTTCAAGGGGCTGCGCATCGGCAGGTTCGATATCGATACCCTGATGATCGTTGCCGCTGCCGGCGCGGCGGCCCTGGGGGCTTGGGCCGAGGGAGCCCTGTTGCTGTTCCTGTTCAGCCTTGGCCATGCGCTGGAACACCGGGCCATGGATCGGGCACGCCGCGCCATCGAGGCTCTGGCCGAACTGGCACCGAAAACGGCCTGGGTGCAACGGGATGGCAGGGAAGTCGAGGTGGCGGTGGACGAGCTGCGCATCGGTGACCGCGTCGTGGTCAGGCCCGGCCAGCGCATCCCGGCCGACGGTGTGGTGTGCAGCGGCACATCGGCAGTGGATCAGTCCCCGGTGACCGGCGAGTCCATGCCGGTGGACAAGCAGCCCGGTGATCCCGTGTTTACCGGGACCATCAATGGTGAAGGGGCTGTGGTCATCGAGGTCGGCAAACTTGCGGCAGACAGCACCCTGGCGCGCATGGTCGAACTGGTGGCCGAAGCCGAAACCCAGCGCTCTCCGACTCAGCAGTTCACCCGGCGTTTCGAGCGGCGGTTCGTGCCCCTGGTGCTGGTTGGTGTCGGCGTGTTGATCATGGTGCCCCCCCTGTTTGGTTTTCCCTTTGACGAATCGTTTTACCGCGCCATGGCCGTGCTGGTTGCCGCCTCACCCTGTGCACTGGCCATCGGCACCCCGGCCGCCGTGTTGTCGGGGGTTGCCCGTGCGGCACGCAAGGGGGTGTTGATCAAGGGCGGGATCCACCTGGAAAACCTTGGCCAGGTTCGCGCCATTGCCTTCGACAAGACCGGCACCATCACCCGTGGTGAACCCCGGGTCACCGATGTGGTGGCACTGGATGGCGGCGAGACGGCATTGCTCGCCACGGCGGCGGCGCTGGAGAGTCGCAGTGGTCACCCGCTGGCCAAGGCGGTGGTTGCGGCAGCCAGGGCACGGGGGCTCGCCTGGCAGGAGGCCGATGCGCTCAAAGCGATCACGGGCAAGGGCATACAGGCCCGGCTGGCGGGACAAACGGTTCGCATCGGTAACCTGCGGCTGTTTTCCGCCGACACGCTGCCTGTCGCGGTGCACGATGTGGTTTCACGGCTTGAGCTGTCGGGCAAGACCACCATGGTGGTTCAGGCCGGTGAACATTTTCTGGGCGTGCTGGGGCTCTCGGATACGCCGCGTGAAAATGCCGCCAGCATGCTGCGGCAGTTGCATGCCCTAGGGATCGACAAGACCATCATGCTCACCGGAGACAACGAGCGTGTTGGCCGTGCCATTGGCAAGCTGGTGGGACTCGATGAGGTGCAGGCCGGTCTGTTGCCCAAAGACAAGGTGGCGGCGGTGGCAACCCTGTTGAAACGCCACGGTCGTGTGGCCATGGTGGGTGACGGTGTCAACGACGCCCCCGCCATGGCCCGTGCCACCGTGGGCATTGCCATGGGGGGAGCCGGAACCGATGTGGCACTGGAGACCGCCGACGTGGCGCTGATGGCCGATGACCTGGCCATGCTGCCATTTGCCGTGAGTCTGTCACGGGCCTCACGGCGCATCATCCGCCAGAACCTGTGGATTTCACTGGGTGTGGTGAGCCTGCTGATCCCGCTAACGCTGTTCGGTCTGGCCGGGATTGGTCCGGCAGTGATCATTCATGAAGGCTCGACCCTGGTGGTGGTCTTCAATGCGCTGCGACTGCTGGCCTACCCTGAAGCGAGGCCGGTCTCATGAACGATCATCCCGTCCAGTGGCCCGCAGAAAGCCGGCCCCGGCTTCGGCTGTCCGATAGTCGGCTTGCCGTCGTGCAGGAGGCCTTCGTCTCCTGCCTCGAAGAAGAATCCATTGATGCCGAATCAAGCGGTTTCACTGCCCTGTTTGCCCCGCTCTATCTGCCCATGGCGGCCTGGCTGGCGCGACAACAGGCGCAGCAGCAGACACCCATGGTGGTCGGACTGCATGGCGGGCAGGGTGCCGGCAAGTCGACACTGAGCCGGCTGTTGCAGGTGTTGCTTGGCGAGGGGTTCGACAAGACGGTGGTGACGCTGTCCATCGATGATCTCTACCTGACCCGCGCCGAGCGTCAGCGCCTGGCGCAGCAGGTGCATCCCCTGCTGGCCACCCGTGGCGTTCCCGGTACCCATGACGTCGAGCTGGGAATCGACCTCCTTGCGCAACTGAAACAGTCGCGCGAGGTGGCGGTTCGCATGGTGCAGTTCGACAAGGCCACGGATGATCGCCAGGACGAATCACGCTGGCCGACAATCGTCACACCGGTGGACATCATCTTTTTTGAAGGCTGGTGTGTGGGGGCGGTGGCGCAGGCCGAAGAGGAACTGCAGCCGGCAATGAATGAACTGGAAGCCCGGCAAGACGCCGATGGCCGCTGGCGCCAGTATGTTAATCACCAGTTGCAGACCGGCTATCAGAAGCTCTTTGCCCTGATCGATCGCCTCATCATGCTCAAGGTGCCTTCCATGGAGCAGGTGCTGCAGTGGCGTTTATTGCAGGAGTACAAGCTTGCCCGATCCCTGACGGGCAAGCAGGGGCCATCCCGGCTGATGAGTGAAGCGCAACTGCGGCATTTCATCATGCACTTCGAACGCCTGACCCGTGCCAGCCTGAAAGAAATGCCTCAGCATGCCGATGTGGTGCTGAGCCTCGATGAACAGCACCGCATCAGCGAGGTGCAGGTGAGAAACGGGCGCTGACGGCATCGCGGTGATTTGAAAAACCATTTGGGTCCTGTCTGACTGGCACAGACCTTGCTCTGCTCGTAGATGAGAGTGGCGTTGATGCCCAGACAGAACAGTCAGGTTTGTCCATGTACCGCAGCATTTGCCTTGTTGCCGAAGATAGCCGGCAGCTCGAGGCACTGAAAAAATATTTCCCCCGGTCCCATGAGGCCACCACGCTTCGCTTGCGAGCTGATGCGCAACTGAAACAGGAACTGCGAGCAGGACGGTTCGACCTGGTCGTGTTCCATGTACCCTGTATCACCGATGATGTGCTCGATCTCTTGCGCAGCCTGCAACAGCACGCACCGCGGCCCGTTGCCGTGTTTGTGGATGCGAGCAGTGATGCGCAGGTGGTGCAGGCGGTGGAAGCCGGCGCCAATGCCTATGTGGTCGATGGTCTGGCCGAGGCACGCATGCAACATGTCCTCGATCTTGCCCAAGCACGTTTCAAACGTTGCCACTCCCTGCGTGAAGAACTGGCGGAAACAAGACAGCGGCTCAGGGAGCGGCGTGACATCGATCGAGCCAAGGGGATCCTGATGAAAAGCCGGAACCTCACGGAAGACGAAGCCTATCAACTGTTACGCAAGCTGGCCATGGACAGGAACCAGCGGCTCGGGGTGCTGGCACTGAGTGTCATCAAGGCCGCCGCGTTGTTGCAGTAACACCATGCACCGTTAGTGTGCCATGTTGCACCAGCAAGAGGCATGCAATGGCTTTCCCTGCCTCTTCTCCGGCAGGCATGACCGGCACTGAAAATGCTGGCATGGAAGTCGCTTCGCCATCCTGTGCCGAAAATTTATGCAACGATTGGGTTAACAGGCTGTTGAAAAACGCCGTTATTCGACAGCCTGTGTACGGTGCAGGGAAGCACCGCTATTTTCAATGACCATAGGTCATTGAAAATGTGAGGGAACGGCTTTTTCAACATCCTGTTAAGGTTCACCTGTTTCTGCAGGGCAGGATCATGCTGTCTGATATCCCGCAAGTGTCCGCTGCAAGTGGTTGATATTCAGCGTCTGCCGTGGTGAGGTAGTCAAGCCGACCGGGATGTCTTCACGGCGTCTGACTGTCAATCACTTGCACCGGCGGTGAGGTGAGCATGCGTGTGCCCGGCCTGTTTTTGATGAATTTCAAAAGTTGGCACATTCGTTGCTGCTGTGATGACAGTGATGACAGACCGGGTCAACGGCGATCCGGACAATCAGTCTGATTTCTGCAATGGTGT
>JAJRYG010000100.1 GCA_024275915.1 Gammaproteobacteria bacterium | reverse complement strand
GATCATGATTGCTATTTATTGTTTGTGGAGTAATGTAAAAGATAGGAAATTATTTTATGAGATTGAGATTTGTGATAAAGGCATTAAAACAAATCAAAAAGATGGTGAAAATTATATAGCATGGAGAGATGTCGTAAAGATTGAAAGTTTAAAATATACTGACATAGAATCGAAGCTAGCGTGGGGGATAAAGGGAGTTAAAATATTAGGTAAAAATGGCATAAAAATATTAGTGTTCAGAACTATACGGGATTATCAGGAATTACTAAAATTGATTGAAAAATACAAAACAGAGTAAAAAGAGATAGGTGGCAACTGATCAACAATAGATTCCAGAGACTGAGGTATAGAGGTGGCCCCGGAAATCTGAACAGTCCGCTAAGTGGAATTTCTGCTCAATGAGGGCATGATATGCCCAATGAAGAGGAGAAAAAAGATGAGCAGACGACCGCGCCGGAACCACTCACCGGAATTCAAGGCCAAGGTAGCATTAGAGGCCGCCAAGGGTGAGTACACACTGGCTGAACTGGCCAAGAAGTTTGATGTTCACCCGAACCAGATTACCCAGTGGAAGGCCCAGCTGCTGGAGCGCATGGGCGAGGTTTTTGATCGGCCCTCGGCGGCGACATCCAGTCCGCCCGTCGATGTGAAAGCACTACACGCCAAGATCGGTGAGCTGACGCTGGAGAATGATTTTTTAGAAAGTGCGCTCACCAAGGCGGGATTGCTGAGCGCAAAGCGATGATCGACCGTAACCACCCGTTGTCCCTGACCCGACAGGCCGAGGCGCTGGCGATCAGCCGGGGCAGTGTCTACTACGAACCCCGGCCTGTCAGCGAGGCTGACCTGGCGTTGATGAAGCTGATTGACCGGTTGCATCTGGATTATCCGTTTGCAGGCAGCCGAATGCTGCGGGATCTGTTAAGCCTGAGAGGCATCCAGGTTGGACGTCGCCGGGTACGGACGCTGATGCGGCGCATGGGCATTGAGGCCCTGTATCGCAAGCCGAACACCAGCAAGAAACACCCGGCCCACCGCGTTTATCCGTACCTGCTGAGGCACCTGAAGGTGGAGCGTCCCAATCAGGTCTGGGCGATGGACATCACGTATATCCCGATGGCCCGGGGTTTTGTCTATCTTGCGGCGGTGGTCGACTGGTACTCCCGCCGGGTATTGTCCTGGCGGCTCTCCATCACTATGGATGTACAGTTCTGTTTGGATACCGTGCAGGAGGCTATCGACCACTATGGCGCACCGGAGATCTTCAACACCGACCAGGGCAGCCAGTTTACCAGTCTGGCCTTTACCGACCTGCTCAAGGCAAATGGTATCCGCATCAGCATGGACGGCAAAGGCTGCTGGCGGGACAACGTCTTCGTCGAACGGCTGTGGCGAACGATCAAGTACGAGGAGGTTTATCTCAAGGCTTACGAGTCTGTCTCACAGGCCAGAGCTTCGATCGGACGTTACCTGAGCTTCTATAACTCAGGGCGCCCGCATTCACGGCTTGACCGGCAGACGCCGGATCAGGTTTACTTTAACCCGCTGCCCCTACCTAGGGTGGCCTAAACTGAACGGGCAGGAATCCACTTATAGAACCGGGTTCGGCTGTTCAAAAAACCTGGGCCACCTCTATCGGTGATGGTGCCATGGGCTTCTGGGCGGCGCTGGAGGAAGTGTACCCCCAGACCCGCCAGCAGCGATGCTGGATGCACAAGACGATGAACGTGCTGAACTGCCTGCCGAAGTCGGCACAACCGAAAGCGAAACAGGCACTGCACGAGATCTGGCAGGCGGAAACCCGGGGCGATGCGGAAAAGGCTTTCGACCTGTTCATCAGAACGTATGACCCGAAGTATCCGAAGGCCGCAATCTGCCTGCAGAAGGACCGAGAGGAATTGATGGCATTCTATGACTTTCCGGCGCAGCACTGGCAGAGTATCCGGACCAGCAACCCGATCGAATCGACCTTCGGGACGAACCGCCATCGGACGAAAAGATCAAAGGGCTGCCTGTCGCGCGACGGCATGCTGCATATGATGTTCAAGCTCGGTCTGTGTGCCGAGAAGAAGTGGAGACGATTACGTGGTTTCGATTACCTGGTGAAAGTGGTAACCGGAATCAAATTCAAAGATGGTGTCGAGGTAACAACTAACAATCAGGCCGCCGCTTGATTCAATTGGCTAAACACCAGATTTGACAATAACTCCTCTGTGTTTGGCACAGACCTTGCAAATTCCAGTTCAAACATCGAACCCTGGAATTGCGAGGTCATCATGGCGGATTCTCTGTCTCTAGTTACAAATGCATCTTCACCCAATGCGGCCGATCAGGCTGCGTCTGTGCCCGGCGTTCAGGCTGGGGGGGCGGGAGAGGGCGAGGAGGGGGGCGGTGCCTTTGCCGGTGTGCTTGATGGCGCCATCTCCGAATCGGCTGAGGATGCCGCTTCTGCCCTGGTTGACGAGGGCGAGACGGCGGCGCTGCTGCCGTCAGATCCCCTCCTGCTGGATGCGTTGAGTCTGGAAAATGTCGAGCTGACTGGCAATGACTTGCCGCAAGGGGTGACACCTTTTGCCTGGTCGTTGCTGACCCTGATCGAATCTCCGCTTCCGGCACAGGGCACCGCTGCAGTGGCCCCGGAGGCCCTGACGGATCTGCAGGACAACCCCGAGTTGTCTGTCGATTACAGGCCGCTTTCCCCCTACAAGCCGTTTTCTGGCGATCCGGCCGGCCTCAATGGCTCCGGCAATCCACTGGGATCGGGAAAAATGGCCATGTCCTTCGAGGCGTTGATGATCGAGCCGGGCAAGGGGGTGGATATCACTCAGTTCAATACCCAGCCTAATCCGCAGCCACTCAATCTGAGTGGCCTGGGGCTGGCGGATCTCGGTGCTCAGGCCACGGCCAAGAATGACATGCCGCCGGTGCTGGCCATGCCGGTACCGCCACAGAATCCGGCCTGGGGCACCAATCTGGGTGAAAGGCTGCAGTGGATCGTGAACAACAATCTGCAGCAGGCAGAAATCCGCCTCGACCCGCCCGAGCTGGGAACCCTGGAAATCAAGCTCTCTGTGCAGAAGGAACATGCCCAAGTGAACATCATCGCTCACCATGCCCTGGCACGTGATGCCGTGGATGCGGCTATACCAAGGTTGCGGGAAATGTTTGCTGATATCGGTCTCAACCTCGGAGACGTGAATGTCTCCCAGGAATCCTTTGGTCAGCAACAGATGGCCGGAGACGGATCCGGCAGCGGGGGGTCGGCTTCGGGTCAGGATGCCCAAGGGCCAGACGGGACCGAGGTCGAGGCTGCCGGCGGCACCGGGCTGATCCATAAGGGTGAGGGTTTGCTGGACACCTTTGCCTGACTCGGCAAGTCTGCGTAGCCCGCTGTCGTACAACAAGGTCCAGGATGGGCTCTTCTTCCTGGTGCCTTCTTTTTGCCATTGCCCCATTAATATCCGGCTCAGGCCAACCCCGGTCGTTGCATGAATTTTCGGCGCAGGATGGCAGGCGCCTGCCATGCCCGCATTTTCCCTGTCGAGCTCGATTTTTCCAATCCTCACATGGGGTTGACTATGCTGCGGTGGGAAAAACCTGTGCTCGACCCTGAAAATACCGGCTCCAAAGCCCTGGCATACAAAATTTATGTAACGATTGGGTAAAGAATCCGTCAGGCATGACGATAAGGATCATACCTGGGGTGACGACACTAGTGGACATGCCACCGGTCTTGCCCCGTTTTTTTGCACGATCACCGTTACGGGCCAGAGGCCACGAGAAGGTGATCCGTTTGCACTGTCAGGCTGGTACAGGAATCGTATGACTGCACAAACAAACATCGTTTTGCCGGAATCCATGAACATCACACGGGTTTTCGAATTCCACCAGAAACTCAGCGAAGAAATCGATAGTGGTGACACCGTGGTGTTCGATGCTGCCGGGGTCGAGCGTGCCGATACGGCCTTTCTGCAGATGCTGACGGCGTTTTGTATCGATGCACCAAGCCGAAACATCACTGTCGAATGGCAACAGCCATCGGCCAGTCTGGTGGAATCGGCTGAAATGCTCGGTTTGCAGGAACAGCTGCAACTGAAACAGTGACGAATGACATCAACATAGGGAATGTCTGATTTATCAAGACATTCCTGCGGCACGGGGAAGTGCCACCAAAATTAATCGCTTGACGCGTTTGATTTTGTGAGAAAACGAAAAGCACGCTTTTCGTTTTTCGTGCCCTGATAATTCAGGGATAAATTATTCAGAGTGTCCATAGTATTTAGAAACAAGGGGAATACAGACAATGGCAAAGATTCTGGCAGTCGATGACTCCGCATCGATGCGGCAAATGGTCAGCTTCACGCTCAAGGGCGCAGGCTTCGATGTGGTTGAAGCGGCCGACGGGGTGGAAGCCCTGGGCAAGGCAAAATCCCAAACCTTCGATCTGGTGATTTCCGATGTCAACATGCCGAAAATGGATGGACTCACCCTGATCAAGGAGCTGCGCAAGTTGCCGGCATTCAAGTTTATCCCCATGCTGATGCTGACTACTGAAAGTACCGCTGACAAGAAACAGGAAGGCAGGGCAGCCGGTGCCACAGGCTGGATCGTCAAGCCATTCAACCCGGAACAACTGCTGGCCACGATCAAGAAAGTACTGGGATAACAGGGGAACATCGATGTCCATCGACATGAAGCAGTTTCTGGTTACTTTCTACGAAGAAAGTTTCGAAGGGCTGGACACCATGGAAACCGAGCTGTTGAATCTCGATATTGGTGAGGCCGATTCTGAAACCGTGAATACCATTTTCCGTGCTGCACACTCCATCAAGGGGGGCAGCGGCACCTTTGGTCTCAATGATGTGGCCAGTTTTACCCATCTAATGGAAACCCTGCTCGATGAAGTCCGGGATGGACGGCGCCAGGTGAGTCAGCAGATTGTCGATGTGCTGCTGACCTCGGTGGATGTGTTGCGTGACATGCTGTCGGCCCTGCGTGACGAGGGTGAAGTAGACATGGCGCGTGTTCAGGCTGTCCAGCAGCTGCTGGATGAGTTGCTGGGCAATGAACCCGAGGCAGCCGAATCTGCCGCACCACAGGAATCCAACTCTACCGGTGCAGAGAGTCAGGGCTGGAAAATTCACTTTCGTCCACATCCCGATATGCTGCAAACGGGCAATGACCCGGTAAGAATGTTCCGAGAGCTCGCCTTGCTGGGAGAGCTCAAGATCGAATGTGACACTTCGGGCCTGCCGACACTGGACAAGCTGGTTGCCGAAGAAAGTTACCTGGCTTGGAATCTGGAGCTGCACGGAGACGTTGACAAGGCCAGCATCGACGTGATTTTCGAATGGGTGGAAGGTGACTGTGACCTGGTTGTCGACCCCATGGCCAGCCAGCCTGCTGCTGCGCAAACCGACAACACCGTGACGGAAGAGAAAAAAGCACCTGAGCCGGCCACCTCAACCGCAAAGAAACCCCCGCCCAGCGAAAAACGTCACAGTACCACTACCGAGTCCAGTTCCATCCGGGTTTCCATCGACAAGATTGATGATCTAATCAACATGATGGGTGAGCTGGTGATCACCCAGTCGATGCTCAGTCAGCTTGGTGAAGCCGAAGAGTTTGAAACGGCACAAATTGAAAAGCTGCGTGATGGCCTGTCCCAGCTGGAACGCAATACACGCGAGATGCAGGAAAACGTCATGCGTATTCGCATGTTGCCCATCAGCTTTGCCTTTCAGCGTTTTCCCCGCCTGGTGCACGATCTCAGCGGCACCCTACACAAGAAAATCGAACTGAAGATGTCCGGTGAAAACACCGAACTGGACAAGACCGTGATGGAGAAAATCGGTGATCCACTGGTTCACCTGGTGCGCAATTCCATCGACCATGGTATCGAGTCCCCCGAGGTGCGTCTTGCTGCCGGCAAGGATGAAATGGGGCTTATCGAACTCAATGCCTGTCATGAAGGTGGTAATATCATTATCGAGATCATCGACGATGGTGCCGGCCTCAACCGTGAGCGTATTATCGAAAAGGCCATCAGCAATGGCCTGATCAACGAAGATGATAGTCTCAGTGACGAGCAGATTTATGATCTGATCTTTCAGCCGGGTTTTTCCACTGCCGAGGTGGTCAGTGATGTGTCTGGCCGCGGTGTTGGCATGGATGTGGTGCGCCGCAACATTCGCGCTCTGGGTGGTTCGGTCGAAGTGACCTCCCGGCCGGGGCAGGGCAGCAAGTTCACCATCCGTCTGCCACTGACCCTGGCCATACTCGATGGCCAGTCGGTTCGGGTCGGCAACGACATCTACATCATTCCACTGGTTTCCATCATCGAATCATTGCAGGTCAATCCTGCCGACATCAACAGTCTGCGTGGCAGTGCCGATGTCTATCGACTGCGTGATGAATATATCCCCATCGTCAGGGTGTACGACATTTTCAATGTCCATACCGAAATCAAGAACTGGGAAGATGGTCTGCTGGTCATCGTCGAAGGCGAGGGTATCAAGGTGGCCCTGTTCGTCGACGATCTGCTCGGCCAGCAGCAGGTGGTGATAAAGAGCCTGGAAACCAATTTCAAGAAAGTCGAGGGAATTTCTGGCGCCACCATCCTTGGAGATGGCACCGTGGCGCTGATTCTCGATATTGCCAGCATGATCCAGCTTTCCCGTGACAATGGGCCGGAAAAAACTCCCGGCCGCCAAGACAATGCCGAACAGGCAGCATGAGGCCATGAATATGGAAGAATCACAATCGATGACAATCGAGACGGGCCAGATTGGCGTGTCTGAATTAGCCGGAACCGATCAGTTTCTGACCTTTGTTCTGGCAGGTGAAGAATACGGGGTGGATATCCTGCGTGTGCAGGAAATCAAGGGCTGGGATGCGGTAACCCATATCCCCAATACACCTGAATACATTCGCGGCGTGATGAACCTGCGTGGCACCATCGTGCCCATTGTTGATTTGCGCATTCGCTTTAACATGGAAAAACTGGAATACGGTCCGGTGACCGTGGTGATTGTATTACGGGTCGATAACACTGAAGGCAGCCGCATCATGGGTATTGTTGTCGACGGAGTCTCCGACGTTTACAACGTCAGTGAGGGCGACATCAAGCCTTCACCGGATTTTGGCAGCGCGGTCAATACGGCCTTTGTAAAGGGCCTGGCCACGGTCGATGACAAGATGGTCATCATCATGGACATCGATCAGCTGCTCAATTCCGACGAACTGTCGATCATGGACTCGATGACGGACTGAAAAGGAAGCAAATGCGCGTGATTGCGATCATGAACCAGAAGGGCGGTGTTGGAAAGACCACGACAACCATGAACCTTGCCCATGCCCTGGCCAGGCAGGGTAACCAGGCTCTGGCCATCGATCTGGACCCCCAGGCACACCTGACCGCCGGGCTTGGTGCTCTGGAACGTCAACAACGTGGCATTGCCGAGGCCATGCTGGGCGAGGCGGATCTCGCCGATGTGACCCTGGCGGTACGTGACAATCTGTATCTTGTCCCGGCGGGGGATCGGCTGGGTGAGCTCGAACACCTGAATGGCGGCGGGGCAACCCGTGGTTACCTGCTGAGCGAAGCCCTTAAATCTGTCGGGCCGGAGATGGACTATGTACTGATCGACTGTCCACCGTCATCGGGGATCCTTGGCATGAATGCCCTGTTTGCCGTGTCCGAGGTGATGATTCCCGTGGCGGGCGATTTCTTCTCTCTGCAGGGCATGGCCAGGCTAATGGGCCTGTTTGGGCATATCGAAAAAACCCTGAAAAAGAATTTTGAAAAGTGGGTAGTACTGACCCGTTTTCATGCCCGCCACCGGCTGGCACGGGAAGTGAGGGAAAAAATCATTGATTATTTTCCCGAGCATGTCTACCAGACCCCGATCCGGGAATCGGTGGCATTGGCCGAAAGCCCGGGATTCGGCAAGACCATATTTGAATATCAGGCCAAGGGCAATGGTGCTGAAGATTATCGGGCGCTGGCCGATGATGTAGTGAAGCAACGGGTATTGAACGGTTAAACGGAGTGGTTATGGTTCGCAAGTCCAGGGTACAGATCGTGCAACAGAGCATGTCACTGAACCGGAAAAAAGCCGGCTCGGTGGTTGCAAGGCAGATTGCGGTTTTAAAAGGCGACATGGCACAAACTAACACAAGGAGTTCTGCGCAAGTGATTGAGGAAATCCTCGCAGGTCTCAGCTGGTACGGTTAAAGGGGTAAATTTGATGGCAGCAAGAAAACAGACAAAACTGGGTTACGACCCGTTGGCCTGGATGCAGGAAGAAGAAGCGGAAGACGCGGAACCGGCCAGGCCGGCGGCAGCGGCACGCAAACCGGCGGCAAAGAAGAACGACCACCCGCTGGGACTCGATGTGGCGACCCTGGAATCCAGCTTTGCCCTGCTCGAGCCCAAACTCGAGGACGTGGTCGACAGTTTTTATGATGAGCTATTTTCCAGCTATCCGGAGGTGCGGCCCCTGTTTGCCAATACCAGCAAGGCCAAGCAGATCAAGAAATTGTCTGCCGCACTGCGACTGGTTGCCGGCAACCTAAAAAATGTCGACTCTCTGGCCAAGGCATTGACCGCCATGGGAGCCCGTCACCAGGGTTACGGGGTCGAGGCTGAACATTACGAAATAGTGGCCAAGTCCCTGCTCAAGGTGATGAAAGCTGCCGCAGGACGTGCCTGGACGAGAAATGTCAACAAGGCCTGGACGGATGCGCTCAATGTGGTTGCCGAGGTCATGTTGAGCGCCTATGACGAAACAGTGGAAGAGGAATCTGAAATGGCAGCGAATACCGTCGTATCCGGCTCATTGAGTGATGACGAACGTGAAGAACTGATCCGCATGCGGGCTGCGGTCAACAGCACACTGACTGCGACCATGATGATCAACCGTGATTTCGAGATCATCTTTGTCAACGAGGCGACGGTAAAAATGCTCGAACCTCATCAGGAAACCCTGAAACGGGTGTTTCCCGGCTTCGATATCCATAACCTGATGGGTGCCAACATCGATCAGTTTCACAAGGACCCGTCAGTACAACGCAAGTTGCTGGCTGATCCCAACAATCTACCCTATACCACCGATATTGAGGTGGGGGAGCTGAAATTCCAGCTCAATGTTACCGCCATTGTCGATAAAAATGGCGAGTATATCGGCAATACCCTGGAATGGCACAATGTAACCGAAGCACGGGCACGTGAAATCGAAATCACCCGCCTCAAGTCAGCCATCGATGGTGCCAGCACCAACCTGATGATGTGTGACGAGAACCTTCGCATCACCTATGCCAATCCGGCGGTTATCAACATGCTGCTGCGGCGTCAGGACGAGTTGCGCAAGATCTGGCCAAGCCTGGATGCCAACAATCTGATCGGTACCTGTATCGATGATTTCCACAAGGACCCTTCTCATCAACGTGCCCTGTTGTCCGATCCTTCCCGGTTGCCGTTTCGTTCGAGCAACCAGATCGGTGAACTGGAGTTCGATCTGAGCGCCACCTATGTATCAGGCCCCAATGGCGAGTACATGGGCAACCTGGTGGAGTGGAAGGACATTACCGATCAGCGTGATGCCGAACGGCAGATCAACGAGATGATCCAGGCTGCCATCGAGGGCAAGCTGGATCGGCGCATCGACTACGCAAACTACGAAGGTTTCATGCACAGCCTAGGCAAGTCCATCAATCAGTTGATGGATGCCATCGTCGAACCCATTCAGGAAGGCAAGCGTGCCCTGGCAGCCCTGGCCGAGGGTGATCTGACCCAGATCATGCAGGGTGAGTTCAAGGGTGACTTTGCCGAACTGCGTGATGCCATCAACAGCTCCATCACCAACCTGTTGAACATGGTTGGTCAGATCCTCAATGCCTCGGGCAGCATCTCCTCCGGTGCCAGTGAAATTGCCCGCGGCAACCAGGATCTCAGTCAGCGTACCGAGGAACAAGCCTCCAGTCTGGAAGAAACCGCTTCCAGCATGGAGCAGATGACCTCCACCGTCCGCCAGAATGCCGATAATGCCCGTCAGGCCAACCAGCTTGCCAGTGCGGCAAGGGAACAGGCCAGCAAGGGTGGCGAAGTGGTCAAGAATGCCGTGGATGCCATGGCCGAGATCAACCAGTCCAGCAAGAAGATTGCCGACATCATTGGCGTAATCGATGAAATTGCCTTCCAGACCAACCTGCTGGCTCTCAACGCCGCAGTGGAAGCGGCCCGTGCCGGTGAGCAGGGCCGCGGCTTTGCCGTGGTTGCCGGGGAGGTGCGTAATCTTGCCCAGCGCAGTGCCGGTGCAGCCAAGGAAATCAAGACCCTGATCAATGACAGTGTCGACAAGGTCGACGAAGGCTCCAGGCTGGTGGATGAATCGGGCAAGACGCTGGAAGAAATTGTTGATGCCGTAAAAAAGGTCAGTGACATCATTGCCGAAATTGCTGCGGCCAGTCAGGAACAGTCTGCCGGTATCGAGGAGGTCAACAAGGCCATATCCCAGATGGATGAGATGACCCAGCAGAATGCTGCTCTGGTGGAAGAAGCTGCGGCGGCCAGTGAATCCATGGAAGAACAGTCCCGGCAGATGATTGAACTGATGGGCTATTTCAAAACCGGCACACAGAACACCCAGGAAGCCACCGTGGCACCTCAACCGGAGCCGGCGGCAAGCAGGCCCCAGCCTGCCCAGGTAAGAGAACTGCCCAGTCGTCGTCCGCCACCCCAGGTGGAGGAAAACGACGAGTGGGAAGACTTCTAGGTCGGGATACACCGCCATTTTCAACAGACTGCCAAGAGGGTAACGAACAACATCGCGGCGTCTTGTTAGCCCGGCTGGATTCCGGTTCGAGGCCGAAATGCAGAATGACCTTGTAATAGGCCGGCAGCAAGCATTTGTCACCCGTACCGGTTTGAGAAACAGTACCCAGAGGAATGAAACAGACGTGACCACCGCCGCCATTCGTAACGAGCGCAAGGACTTCGTGCTGACCGACAAGGACTTTGGCAAGATCTGTCGACTGGTCGGAGAACGTACAGGGATAGTGCTTTCAGAAGCCAAGCGTGACATGGTCTATGGTCGGCTTAGCCGCCGTCTGCGTGCCCTGGGATTGCGGCAGTTCAGCGATTACCTTGCCCAGCTCGAAAGCGGGGATGAAACCGAACTTGTCGAATTTACCAATGCCATTACCACCAATCTCACGGCATTTTTTCGTGAACCGCACCATTTCGAATTTCTGACCCGGACCCTGTTGCCGGAGATTGTCAGAAGCAAGAGTCGCAAACGCCTGCGTGTCTGGTCGGCTGGCTGTTCGTCGGGAGAAGAGCCCTATTCCCTGGCCATGTGTCTGCGTGAAACCATACCTGCTGACTGGGATGTGAAAATCCTTGCCACCGATCTGGATTCCAACATGGTGGCCAAGGGCAAGCAGGGGATTTATACGGCAGACAGGGTCGAAGGGCTGAGCAAGGAACGCCTGCGTCGCTGGGTCAAGCGGGGCAGGGGGGACAAGGCCGATATGGTGCGCATGTCCCCGGCCTTGCGTGAAATCATTTCTTTCAAGCAGCTCAACCTGATGCACGACTGGCCCATGCAGGGGCCGTTCGATTTCATTTTCTGCCGCAATGTGGTGATTTATTTCAACAAGGATACCCAACGGGAACTCTTCAGCCGTTTTGCCGGCATGCTTGAGTCAGATTCACATCTGTTTATTGGCCATTCGGAATCACTCTACCGTGTTTCCGTTGACTTCGAGTTACTCGGCCAGACCATCTACCGGAAAAAATGACAGGGACGTGGCGCGATGAATGCAAAGATGGAACCGGCCGTTTTACAGGATTGTCTTGCGGATTTTGAGCACATCAACCGCTACTGGGATAAAGTGCATGGCATCTATGCGGCAAAGATATTGCCGGGCCAGTATTATGTCACCCTGCACGACGAAGCCATCATCACCGTACTTGGCTCCTGTGTGTCGGCCTGTATTCGTGACCGAGTGTTTGGTATCGGTGGCATGAATCATTTCATGTTGCCCGACAGTGAAGGTAAGCTTGAGCATGCACTGCGACTTGGCAGTGAGGCAACACGCTATGGCAATCATGCAATGGAAAAGATGATCAACGACATTCTCAAGAATGGGGGCCGGCGTGAAAACCTCGAGGTGAAGATATTTGGTGGTGGCCAGATCATCCGGGACATGCAGACTCTGAATATCGGTCAGCGCAATATCCAGTTCGTCAAGGAATATGCCCGCACCGAAGGTCTGCAGATCAGCGTCGATGAGACCGGCGACATCTACCCTCGCAAGGTGATGTTCTTTCCGGCCACGGGCCGGGTTCGGGTCAAGAAACTGCGTTCCCTGCACAACAAGACCATTCTCGAACGCGAATCCGAATACAGCCAGAAAATCAGAACCCGGCCGGTTGCCGGTGATATCGAACTTTTCTAACAACC
The DNA here is from genome assembly GCA_024275915.1 of Gammaproteobacteria bacterium. Lineage (GTDB taxonomy): Bacteria > Pseudomonadota > Gammaproteobacteria > UBA6429 > Thiohalophilaceae > JAJRYG01. Next base: position 17,713 of record JAJRYG010000100.1, on the reverse strand, counting down.
CGACTGAAAATCCATGTCCATGAAAAAAATAAAAGTACTTATCGTCGACGACTCCGCCTTGGTACGCCAGGTGCTGACCGAAATATTCAATCAGGATGCCGATTTCGAAGTGGTCGGAGTGGCTCAGGACCCTTATATTGCCAGGGAGAAGATCAAGCAGCTCAACCCCGATGTGCTGACCCTGGATGTGGAAATGCCACGCATGGATGGGGTGACCTTCCTCAGCAACCTGATGCGCCTGCGGCCCATGCCGGTAGTGATGATTTCTTCCCTCACCGAGCAGGGTGCGGACATCACCCTGCAGGCACTGGAGCTGGGGGCCATCGACTTTGTTTCCAAACCGAAAATATCGGTTTCCGAGGGATTGGAAGAATACGCCGATGAAATTCGTACCAAGGTAAAGGCTGCCGCGAGCATCGATGTGGAACCGATTTCCGAACGTCTGGCACGGCGCAAGACTGTCAACGAACAGCGACAGATCGATCCCAAGCTCAGTGCCGATGCGGTATTGAGCAAATCGAGCAAGCCGCGCAATTTCAGAACCACGGAAAAAATCATTGCCATCGGTGCCTCGACCGGTGGCACCGAGGCGATTCGTGAAGTGCTGGAAATGATGCCCGCCGATGCCCCGGGGATCGTCATCTCCCAGCATATTCCGGCAGCCTTCAGCACGCCGTTTGCCAAACGCATGGACGGGGTGAGCGCCATGACCGTTTACGAGGTCGAAGACGGCCAGCAGATCCTGCCCGGGCATGTCTATATTGCTCCTGGCAGTAATCACCTGATCGTCGAGCGCAGCGGTGCCCGCTACATCTGCCGGCTCAATGACGGCAAGCCGGTCAACCGGCACAAGCCCAGCGTCGATGTGATGTTTCGCTCGGTGGCGCAGAATGTCGGTCCCAATGCCATTGGCGTGTTGCTAACCGGCATGGGTGATGACGGTGCCAGGGGCATGCTGGAAATGAAAGAAGCGGGTGCCCCTACCTTGATTCAGGATGAAAAGACCTCGGTGGTGTGGGGCATGCCCGGCGAGGCGGCAAAACTGGGGGCGGCAGACGACGAATTGCCGCTGGAAGGAATTGCCGCCAGGTTGGTGACCCTGTCACATTCCTAATCTCTCCAAGCTCTTGTTCTAAAAGACAAAATAATTAATTTCTGCTTTCACTGTGCGGCAGGCATGGTTCCTGCATTAATACTTTTATCGCCGTTGGCCAGGCAAAATGATTAAAGCCGGGCCGCAGATAACCGACACAGTGTGACAGAAGTCTGTCTTTCGTGAGCCAAGGCGGAGGACAGTGGAGGATCAGGCCAGCATCATGTACAGCATACAGAAACAGACAGAAGCAGATGTATTGATCGAGGATTATTCCTCGCTGGTGCAACGTATTGCCTATCATCTCAAGGCCAGACTGCCGGCCACGGTGCTGGTGGATGATTTGATCCAGGTGGGCATGATTGGTCTGCTCGATGCCTGGCAGCAATATGATCCTTCCCAAGGGGCCAGCTTCGAAACCTATGCGACGATTCGCATTCGCGGTTCCATGCTTGACGAACTGCGCCGCAATGACTGGGCCCCCAAGTCGGTTCACCGCAAGGCACGCATGTTGCTGGAAGTGGTGCAGAAAATCGAAACCCGCACCGGGCGAGAAGCCCAGCCTGCCGAAGTGGCCGAGGCGCTGGAGATCAGCATCGATGAATACCACCGCCTGGTGCAGGATGCCTGTGCCTGCCGGATCAGCAGTTTCGTCGACCTGGGTGTGGAGCATGATTTTACCGGTGACGACATCAATATCGAATCGGATCAGCCACTGGAAAATCTGCAGGACGATCAGTTTCGTCAGCATCTGGTCGATGCCATCGCTGTCTTGCCCGAGCGGGAAAAACTGGTGGTCAGCCTGTATTACGATGAAGAGTTCAACCTGCGGGAAATCGGTGAAATTCTCGGTGTCAGTGAGTCGCGTATCAGTCAGTTACTTAGCCAGGCACATTGCCGGATGCGCAAGACCCTGCACGACTATACCGCAGCCTGATACCGCCAGGCTCACACATTTCCCCTGTCTTGCCCATCACTGACACGTTCCACGGAGATCGGGCCCCGTGCACATGGACTGCACGTCGCTGCTTCCGGGCTGCCATTTTCAATGTTTGCAAGTCATTGAAAATGTGAGGGAACGGCAAACCGTGTTTTCCGTTCCCGGGTTGAAAAAGTCCAGGGAGGGACTTTTTCAACATTCTGTTAAGGGTGGGCCAATAATCTGTCACAGCGCACAGTTTCAGTGATTTTATCGAGCTGCGGCGTTTCGGCTTTTTGTCATCATCTATACTCGGTTGACCGTTCAGTCTGACTGACCCGTGTTTCCTCAGGACAGATTTTCTGTCGTCGTCGCGCTTGACTGGCCGTTGAAAAGTCCTTCCGAGGCCTTTTCGGCATTGGAAACAAAATGTGATTTTTTGTTTCCTTACGTATTTCAATGACTTGCGGTTATTGAAAACGGCGATACATCCCTGTATTGCCAACAGACTGCTGAAAAAGGGCCCTTTTTCAACAGCCTGTTAATGTGAACGCCGTTGCAGCATAACCACAGTTATTGCCGCTATGATGATGGGCCAACAAGCTGGGAAACAGCGGCAAGTTGTCACATGTTAGGAGGTTGAGATGTCTTTCTCGGATTTAATGTTCAGCGGGAATCCCGTTCTGTCAGGGTTTGTCTGGTTCGTGGTACTCAGTGCCGCACTCTATATTGCCCGGGTTCATGCCCACAAGGCGATAAAGCTGGCCAGTTTGACCGTACACAATGCCTTCAGGCTGAGTGCCCGTTCGGTGATGATGGCCATCGATCGTCTGGCCAATCGAAACAAGGAAGTCCTGCTCAATCAGGGCCGCCTGGAAGCCGAACGCATCATCGAACGGGAGTTTGACCGGGTGGATGCCATTGTCCGCCGAGACCTGGCCGAGTACCCGGCCCTGCACCGTGAGCTGAGTGAAGAAGTGGTCAAGCTCGACGAAGATTATCAGCGGAGTATCGAAGTCCCACCCAGCCCACCCGGCTGGGTGAAAGCGGTCGAAGCCGTGGCCAAGATCCCCAGCACCAAGGGTGATCCCATGGTCGGCAATGTGCTGGAAGATATCCATCAGTCCCTGATCAAGGCCAACACCAAGGCCACCGAAGAATATCGCCAGTCCAGCCACAAGCGGCACCAGCACCTGACGCGCATGATGCCCCACTGGCGAAAGATCCAGCATCAACTCAACCAGGTGGACAAGAATGTCACCAGCCTGCTGGAACGTTCGACGACCATCGATCGTCATATGGAAGAATATGAAAGCATCATGAAAAAAACCGATCGTGCCGAGCGGATGTTGTCTTCCTCGTCACTGACCCAGTTTTTCATTTCCCTGTTCGTGCTGGCCATTGCGGTTGGTGGTGCGGTGATCAACTTCCATCTGATTGCCCGGCCCATGTCGGAAATGGTCGGTGGAACCAGCGCCATCATGGGCTTTCAGATCAACAACATCGCCGCCCTGGTGATCATCCTGGTGGAGCTGGCCATGGGTCTGTTCCTGATGGAATCCCTGCGCATAACTCGGTTGTTTCCGGTGATCGGGGCCCTCAACGACAAGACCCGCATCCGCATGGTCTGGACCTTTTTCTCCATCCTGTTGTTCCTTGCCCTGGTGGAAGCCGGGCTGGCCTTCATGCGCGAAATCCTCATGGAAGAAGATGCGGCCACCCGGGCCTTGTTGCGGGATGAAGGTTCGGCACAGATGGTACAGAACTCCTATTTGTGGATTACCACGGCGGCACAGATGGGGCTGGGATTCATCCTGCCCTTTGCGCTGATGTTCGTGGCCATTCCACTGGAAACTTTCGTGCATTCCCTGCGTACTGTCTTTGGTGTGCTGGGCATCGTCGTGCTGCGTATCGTGGCCTGGATGCTGCGTATTTTGGGCAACATCGCCAACTACACGGGTACCACCTTGATCCACATCTATGATCTGCTCATCTTTGCCCCACTGGGCATCGAACGGCTGGTGAAAAGCATCAGGGCCCAGAGTGACAAGAAAGAAGACGATGTCGATGCGGTGAACTACGGAGGCGCAGCCTGATGATCAAACGGACGTTGCATGCTGCTTTGCTGCTGGGCTTGTTCCTGCTTGCCGGTTGTTCCGAGCAAGTTCCCAATACCCGTGGTGTCTATATGCTGATGGACACGTCGGGTACCTATACCCAGGAGCTGAAACAGGCACAGAGGGTTATCAATTACATTCTTTCCACCTTGCAACCGGGGGACTCTTTCGCGGTGGCTCGGGTGGACACCGGCAGTTTCAGCGAGAAGGACATCATTGCCAAGGTCCGTTTCGAAGATCGCCCAAGCCGGGCCAATCAGCAGAAACGGGTGTTCAGGGACAAGGTGGACAAGTTCGTCAAGGGCGTCAAACCCAGCTCCTACACCGATATCACCGGTGGCATGTTGCAGGCCATCGAATGGCTGACAGAAGCCCGGACAGGCAAGAATACCATCCTCATCTTCTCGGATCTCAAGGAAGACCTCAAGGAAGGGTATGTGCGTGATATCCCCCTGCAACTGAGCGGTTTTTCCGTGGTGGCACTCAATGTCACCAAGTTGCGCAGTGACAACATCGACCCCCGTGAATACCTCAATCGCCTGGCGCTGTGGCAGGAACGGGTGGAATCGGGTGGTGGAAGCTGGCAGGTGGTCAATGATCTGGAACGACTGGAGTCGGTGATGAAGCTGTAAGCCGGTTTGCTTTAGCATAAAAAAACCGCCTTGCAAGGCGGTTTTTTTATGCCGGAGTTTGATATGCTGAAAGGGCGGCAAGGGTTGAGCCATTCAGTCACGGACCCTGGTACTGGCTCCTCTTGCGCCCGTTGTACATTAGATATCTCTGATATTCTGTTGTAAATTTATTTAAGCCCCTCTGCCGGTGGCCGACACACAGAGAGAAGAAGGAAAGCGCATTGAGTCATACGATAAAGTTGATCCGGAAAAAGACCCCAATGTGGGTGTACGAAAAAAACTACGCCATATTACGGCAGGTTTTTCCCCGCATGCTGGTTGAACAGGAAGATGTTGCAGCAACAGCGGAAACACCGCATGTTCGGATCATGGCTCGCATAGTGGAAAATTGCCGCTACACTCAGGTAGTGGAGTTGCGGGAAATGTTGTTGGAGGATAACCAGTATATTCGGGAGATTACCCTGAGTATCCGGGTTTATCATGATGCCCGGCTGGCAGAGGTGATCTCCTACCAGGGCCAGTCCAGGCTGAAGCCTCGCTATGATTATCCCAACAACAAGATGTATTTGCCCGATGAAAAACGTCAGGCAAATCATTTTCTTCTGGAATGGCTGATGCTCATGCAGGAACTGGATTTTCACATCAGTGAATCCTGCGTGTGTACAGATTAGCCAAGGGAATGCGCTAAAGCGGAAACAGTCAAGATTGCCCCGGGTCATGTCCAGCAAGGCCGGTAGCCGGTAACAAGAGCAGGTGTCGCATGGAGAAATACAGATCAGACAAACGGACAGGGAAAACGGCAGCGATACTGGCAGGTCTGCTGATATCCATTTCACTGTCGGCACAGGAAACCACGGTGGCCAGAAACAGTTACAGTGCTGATGGCTGGGTTTCGATGGCCGGCAAGGTCGATGTGGTCGAGGAATACAACCTTGCGCTAGGCCTGTACAAATCCCAGGGCCGATCTTCGGAAGAAAAAGCCCTCATGCGCTCTGCCGCCCGAGAGGGGCTGATCACCGCCTACCAGCATCTGCAACCGGCTTCCATCAAGCCGGCCAGCTATAACGCCCAGCCCCTGGTACTGACCCCCGAAGACTGGGTTCGACTGCAGCCAGACAGGAACTACACCCTGCAGGTTGCCAGCAGCCGAAACCGGGCCTCGATTGAAAAATGGTATGAACAGAACCACATGGAAGGCCAGGGTGGTTATTACCGAAATCGGCGTCAGGGCAGCGACTGGTATACCCTGATCTATGGTTCCTATACGACGGCCAGTGAAGCACGAAATGCCATCGAAACCCTCCCCGAGTCATTGCGCAAATGGAAACCCTGGGTAAGAAACATGAAGGATGTGCAAAAGGTCTTGCTGCCCATGAACCGGCAGGTTAGCCGCCGTCCCTGAAGGCGAACGATTCCCCTTAACCATCCCGCCCTGGTGCCTCCGGACACTTGCCGTATATCAGAAGGAAGGCAGATACAAGATACAAGTAAAACCAGGTTCCATCGTCGTTCCGGCGAAGGCCGGAACCCAGGCAGGCGTGAATGTGAGACCACGGCATTTTGCTGCCACGCATCGGCAACGAAGCCTGCAAACAACCCCTTGCCACGGCCCGGTCCTCCCTGGATGCCAGCCTGAGCTGGCATGACGGTAGTATTCTAATTATATGGAAGGTGCGATGCGCTGCGCTTATTGCACCCTACGGCTTGTTACCCCCTGCTTGCTTGCTGGCATGATGGTGGAATTTCCGTCCTCGTCACTCGTCCCTTGTCCCTTCCGATGTGAAACCCGGGGCCAGTATGTTTTTAGATCGAAACTCGGGCTGTGATTGCCAATATGGCATTGTCTGCACATTTTCTCTTTTGTCCAGCCACTGTTGGTCACTTTGACTTTTCCTGCCGAAAGACTGTGCTGTCTGGCTGCCCCATGGCAGGACTCACACTGTACATTCGTCAGCTGGGGGGTAAGGCTGGCATCGAGAAATCCACCTGCCTGGCCAAAGCCGACACTGTGACAACCAATGCAAGCAGGATCGAATACCTTGTTGACGGCCAGCAGGCTGCCATAGGCATCGGCATGGCGGGTTTTCTGCCAAGCGCTGTATTCACTGCTGTGGCAGGCTTTGCATTGCTGGGCGCCGGCATAGGGGCTGTCAGATTTTTCTGTCTGTTGCTTGAGCCGGGTGCGTTGCTGATAGTCTTCTTTCAGGGCGGCATTGTAGTTGTCATACCAGTCCTGCAGACGTGGAGCATCCGCTACCGTCTGCAACAGGTCGATCACTTCGTGCTGCCAGTTTTTTATCCTGCCTTGCTCCAGTTGCAGGCTCAACTTGCCCAGCCGCATGCCCCGGGCACCGGGTTGCAGCAACAGGGTGTTGTCGATGTGTTGTGGTTCGGCATAGCTATCGGCACGGGTAGGAATGATCAGAATATCGACAAGGGGCAGGGGAAAGGACTGTTTGACCCGTTTAAGCTTGCGGGTGGTTGCCAGTATCGTCAGGGCACCTGTTTTGCGCGCCTGTTTCAGGGCCTGCCGCAATGATAACTGCTCCTTGAAGATTTGCTGCTGGGAACGGGGTTTCATGTCCGTGTTGTTTTCGATGTCCAGCCACTGAAAAAAGATCAGCCTGTGATCCTGACGAACGATTTCCTGACTACGAAAAAAGGGGGGGCTGGGCAGGGTATTGCTTGCCACCAGGGACAGGCCGATGTTGAGGCCATGTTCGATCAGGAAGTCGACCCCGAACAGCAGATCATGTTCCTGTACCCCTATGGCATCGTATTCCAGTTGTTGCATGCCCGAGAGAATGAAGCGGCTTTTGATCTTGTCCGAAGGAATGTCGGCGGACAGCAGACCACCACTGGATAGCAGGACAAGATTGGCATCCTGTTTGCGCAGATCATCGATGACCGTGGCCTGACGGCGGATACCACCAAGATCACCTTCCATGGTGCAGCCACAGGGTTCGAGTTCGCCATTGAGGTTGCCGGTGTAGATGATGTTCAACTGATCTGCCACACTGGACTGTGTCCAGATCAAAACCAGCAGAGCCGTCCATTTCGTAAAGCGGTTGGCCTGTTTCATGTTCCTAGTCTAGTTCAACATGAAGAGGCTGCAAACAACGATGCCGTCAAACTGGTGGAGTGCCGGCAGGGTGCCGGTGTTCCTGCCAGACTTTTTGCTTGTTCCTTGGCTGGATTTTGAAAAGGCCCATTCCTGGGCAATTTCTACCCGGGAACGGAAAATGCGGTTTCCCGTCCCTGACATTTTCGCCTCGTTAGAAAAAATTGTGGTTGGAGATGGTTGTGTTTCTGTTTTAACCCAATCGTTGCATAAATTTTTGGCGCAGGATAGCGAGGCGCCTTCTATGAAAGTATTATCAGTGCCGTGCTCTATTTTTCCAATCCTCACATTTCGCTGGGCCATGCTGCGGTTGAAAAAAACCTGCGCTCGACCATGAAAATACTGTCCCCAAAGCCCCTGCATCCAAAAATTCATGCACCGATTGGGTACAGTCTGCCTGATTGCCCCCCCTCACCCCAGCCCTCTCCCGGAGGGAGAGGGGGTGGCGCGGTGGCCATCCTCAAATTCTTCTGAAGAACCAAATTTTCAATGATTTGGGGCCATTGAAAATGGTGCTGCCTACTTGCCGTTCACACAGCCTGTTAGTGGTCGTATTTTCAGCAGGCAAAAAAAATCCCGGCAATCATGCCGGGATCTTCCTGACCATGGAACAGACTAGATTATTCAGCCAGTACCGTGGTGCCGGGGGTGGCCGGCAGGCGCGGCATGGTCATGGTGGGGTATTCACCCGTCAGGGCACCGAGGAAGGCGACGATATCCTTGACTTCCTGATCGCTGAGGGTCTTGTTCAGCTGGGTCTTGGCCATGATCCGAACCGCTTCATCCAGGTGGGCTACCTTGCCATTGTGGAAGTAGGGGGCGGTGTCGGTGATGTTGCGTAGGGTCGGTACGCGGAAGTGATGCTTGTCCGATTCGGACTTCTTCACTTCATAACGTCCCAGATCGGCCATCAGGTCGTATTTCTTCACGTACTCGTTGTCGGTGAAGGTGGGGAACTTGGCATAGAAGCCCTGGCCCAGCGGCATGGTCGGCCCATTGAATGCCGGCCCTGAATGACAGGCCGTACAACCGGTGGCGGCAAAGGTGTTCATGCCACGAACCTGCTGTTTGGTCATGGCGTTCTTGTCACCCTTGACGTAACGATCGTAGGGACTGTTGGGCGTGATCAGAGTGCGTTCGAAGGCGGCCACGGCCTTGGCGGCATTGTCGATAGTGATGGCATTCTTGCCAAAGGCTTTTTCGAAGTATTTGGCATAGCCGGGGATGGCCTTGATGCGTTCCATGGCGGTGTCGAGATCTTTCATGCCCATTTCGATGGGGTTGGTTACGGGGCCCTTGGCCTGGTCTTCCAGGGTATTGGCACGGCCATCCCAGAACTGGACGGAGTGAAACGCAGAGTTCCAGACGGTGGGGGCATTTCGGCCACCCATCTTGCCGTGGACCCCCATGGAAGTGGGTCGCTGATCTTCACCACCGGCCATCAGGTTGTGGCAGGAGTTGCAGGAAACCGTACCGGTGGAGGAAAAACGGGGATCGAAGTACAGTATCTTGCCCAGCTCGACTTTTTCCGCCGTGGTGGGGTTGTCCTTTGGCGCAGGGGCGGTTTCAGGAAGTGGCTGCCAGTTAGAGGCCAGCGCAGCATGACTGAAGAGTATGCTACTGCCCAGTACGAGTGTATTGACTATTTTCATCACAAACTCCAAGGTTAATGGCTAATGGCGCTAATTTAGACTAATTCTAAAAAAATATCAATAGCATATTATGAATTGCTTAAATTAATTCAACCTTAAAACTGCGGGTATTGATCATTGGTGGGGATGCGACATGCAATTTTCAAACCTGGCACGGTTTCTGCTCACCGGTAAGGGACAAAGGCAGCGAAGACTGCCTCAAACCCATTATCGAGGAGTATTAACACATGGCTCATATCGTGATTATCGGTGCCAGCACCGGTGGCCTTCCCGCCGCTTATGAAATCCGCTGCGCACTGGGAAAAGACCACAAGATAACTGTTATTTCCAACACGGACACCTTCCATTTTGTGCCCTCCAACCCCTGGGTGGCCGTGGGCTGGCGCAAGCGTGAGGACACCACCTTCAAGCTGGAACCCTACCTGACAAAAAAGAAAATCGATTTCATTGCCGTCGGCGCACAGGACCTCAAACCCGAAGACAACCAGGTGGTGCTGGCCGATGGCCAAGTCATCGACTACGACTACCTGGTCATTGCCACCGGCCCCAGGCTGGCCTTCGAGGAAGTCGAAGGGCTCGGGCCCCAGGGCCACACCGAATCCGTCTGCACCATCAACCATGCGGAGAAGGCCTACGAACACTGGCAGTCGTTTCTCAAGGATCCAGGGCCCATCGTCGTCGGTGCCGTACAGGGAGCGTCCTGTTTCGGCCCTGCCTATGAATTTGCTTTCATCATGGATTCGGATCTGCGCAAGCACAAGCTGCGCGACAAGGTACCCATGACCTTCGTTACTTCCGAGCCTTACATCGGCCATCTGGGCCTGGGTGGGGTGGGGGATTCCAGGGGCATGATGGAATCAGAGCTGCGCAACAAGCATTTAAAGTGGATCACCAATGCCAAGGTAACCAGGGTGGAAGACGGCAAGATGTACGTGGCCGAGCACAATGACAAGGGTGAAGTCATCAAGGAACACGAGCTGGACTTCAGCTTCTCCATGATGCTGCCGGCCTTCAAGGGCGTGGACGCCATTGCTAATGTGGGGGAGGACCTGGTCAATCCGCGAGGCTTCGTCAAGGTGGACTGCAACCAGCGCAATCCCAAATGGCCCAATATCTATTCGGTTGGCGTATGCATCGCCATTCCTCCTACCGAGGTCACTCCCATCCCCACCGGTACACCAAAAACCGGTTACATGATTGAATCCATGGTCACTGCCACGGCCATGAACATCAAGGCCGAGCTGGAAGGCCGGCCGGCGAACAACGAGGCCACTTGGAACGCCATTTGCCTTGCCGACATGGGCGATACGGGCGTGGCATTCGTGGCCATGCCGCAGATCCCGCCGCGCAATGTCTCGTGGATGAAAAAAGGCAAATGGGTCCATCTGGCCAAGGTGGCCTTCGAGAAATACTTCATCAAGAAGATGAAAAAGGGCTCCACGGAAAACCTCTACGAAAAGTACATTCTCAAGGCGCTGGGCATCGAAAAAATCAGATAGCAGTACCCCCGTTTGGCCCTGCTTACCTTTGGCCAGGGCCATTTTTTTACCGGCAGACCTGACAATTCTGACCTATACTGACATGACAGATCGGCCATAACTGACAAACGGTGTCATAAATGACAGACAAAACCCCTGACAACAAACCTTCCTGTGAACAAATCATCGATATCCTGCCGGATCCTTTTGTCGTGATCGACAAGGATTATCGGATCATCGCTGCCAATCATGCCTATCAACGCCAGTACGACTGCAGCGCTGACGACATCACCGGCCGGTATTGCTACGAGGTGTCTCACCACACGGACACACCCTGCAGCCAGCATGGCGAGCATTGCCCGCTGGAGGAAGTGTTTGCCTCGCGTACGCCCACCCAGGTCATGCACGTGCATTACGACAAGGAAGGCAAGGAAGAGTATGTGCAGCTGCAGGCTTCGCCGATTTTCTCGGCAAACAACGAAGTCATGTACATGGGCGAATACATCAATGTGCTCAGCCCGACCCGCAGTGAGGAGAATCTGCTGGTGGGGCAGTCACCGGTTTTTCTGCGCCTGACCAGCCTGCTGCAGCGTGTGGCACCCAGCCAGTCCACGGTGCTGTTACTGGGGGAAAGCGGGGTTGGCAAGGAGCGGGTGGCCGAATACATTCATCAGTATTCGGTACGGCCCGACGCGCCCTTCGTGGTGGTCGATTGCGGGACTCTGGGGGAAAACCTCATCGAGAGTGAGTTGTTTGGTTATGAAAAGGGCGCCTTTACCGGCGCCACCAGCCGCAAGATCGGCCTGTTCGAAGCAGCCAACGGCGGCACCCTGTTTATCGACGAGATCGGCGAACTGCCCCTGCAACTGCAGACCAAGCTGCTGCGAGTGCTGGAATCGGGCAGTATTCGGCGCATTGGCGGCAATGACTATATAAAGGTAAATGTGCGGGTCATCGCTGCCACCAACTGCGACATGCAGGATATGGTGGCCAGTGGCAAATTCCGCCAGGACCTGTATTACAGGCTATCGGCCTTCCCGGTACAGATCCCGCCACTGCGCGCGCACAAGGACGATATCGTTGCCCTGGCCGAGAATTTTCTTCATCACATGCCTGAGGGGAGCCGACACGTCCCCCTGTCTGCCGATGTGATTGCCAAATTGATGGGCTATGATTATCCCGGCAACATCCGTGAGTTGCGTAATATTCTAGAACGGGCCGTGATCCTCGCCTGCGATGATATCCTGCGCGAGGATCACATCGTGCTGGAACCGCCCACCTTCTATTCACCCCATGCAGCGGCTGAGGCAAGGGAGATTTCCTTGCCCATTACCACCCAGAGCAACCTGATCAACCGCAAGGGCCGACTCTCCCCCAGTACCGTCATGCAGGCCCTGGAAGAGACCGGCGGCCATCGGGCGCGGGCTTCCCGGCTGCTCGGGGTCAGCGAGCGGACCCTGTATCGGTACATTCAGCGCATGCGCTAGGGTTGCCGGGCGAAGGCAGCCGCCGAGATCCCCCCTGTTCCCGGGCAAGGATGCCCATAGCGTTGACATCCACCCGCTAAAGGGGACAAATTCAGCCAATATGGGCCGATTTGCCCTCAAATCAGCCAATTCCTGCACTTAAAATCAATATTGTCATGCACATTTCCTGTCACTTTGGGCTATAATTCGCGCCCGCCTTATTGTCGACGTAATTAAAGTGGTAGCAGGAACGATGCAGGATCGTGGTCGAGGCAACAAATTTGATTATTGATATTTTAAGAGTAAAAACATGACAGACTTAAGCAAATATAGAAACATAGGTATTTTCGCCCACGTGGATGCCGGTAAAACCACGACCACGGAACGAATTCTCAAGCTGACCGGTAAAATCCACAAGACCGGTGAAGTGCATGATGGCGCAGCCACCACCGATTTCATGGAGCAGGAGCAGGAGCGCGGCATTACCATTCAGTCGGCTGCCACGTCCTGTGAATGGGACGGTCACCGCCTGAACATCATCGACACCCCTGGTCACGTTGACTTCACCATCGAAGTGTACCGCTCACTCAAAGTGCTCGATGGCGGTGTGGGCGTCTTCTGTGGTTCCGGCGGTGTGGAACCCCAGTCTGAAACCAACTGGCGCTATGCCAACGAATCCGAAGTCGCACGTATCATCTTCGTCAACAAGCTGGATCGCATGGGTGCGGACTTCTACCGTGTGGTCAAGCAGGTCGAAGACGTGCTGGGCGCCAACCCGTTGGTCATGGTGCTGCCCATCGGCATCGAAGAAAACTTCGTCGGTATCGTCGATCTGCTGACCCGCAAGGCCTGGGTCTGGGATGCCTCGGGCGACCCGGAAAAATACGAACTCCAGGATCCGCCGGAAGACATGGTCGATCTGGTCGAAGAATGGCGTGAAAAGCTCATCGAAACCGCTGTCGAGCAGGACGATGACCTGATGGAAGCCTACCTGGAAGGGGAAGAGCCTTCAATAGAAGACCTCAAGCGCTGCATTCGCAAGGGCACCATTGCCCTGGACTTCTTCCCCACCTACTGTGGTTCGGCCTTCAAGAACAAGGGTGTACAGCCGGTGCTCAACGCCGTTGTCGATTTTCTCCCCAACCCGACTGAAGTCAAGCCTCAGCCGGAAGTGGATCTGGAAGGCAATGAAACCGGCGAATACGCCATTGTCGACCCGGACTACCCGCTGCGTGCGCTGGCGTTCAAGATCATGGACGACCGTTTTGGCGCCCTGACCTTCACCCGCATCTATTCCGGGACCCTGAAGAAGGGTGATACGGTACTCAATACCTACACCGGCAAGACCGAACGCATCGGCCGTATCGTCGAAATGCACGCCGATTCCCGTGAAGAGCTGGACAGTGCCCAGGCCGGCGACATCGTCGCCCTGATTGGCATGAAGAACGTGCAGACCGGTCACACCCTGTGTGATCCGAAAAAACCGGCCACCCTCGAGCCCATGGTCTTCCCGGATCCGGTCATCTCCATCGCCGTCGCACCCAAGGACAAGGCCGCTTCCGAGAAGATGGGCGTGGCACTGGGCAAGATGATCCAGGAAGATCCCTCCTTCCGCGTCGAAACCGACGAAGACAGTGGTGAAACCATCCTCAAGGGCATGGGTGAGCTGCATCTGGACATCAAGATCGACATCCTCAAGCGTACCCACGGCGTGGAAGTCGAAGTGGGCAAACCTCAGGTGGCCTACCGCGAAACCATCACCAAGCGGACTGAAGACAGCTACACCCACAAGAAACAGACCGGTGGTTCCGGTCAGTTCGCCAAGATCGACTACATCATCGAGCCTGGTGAACCCGGCAGTGGCTTCGAATTCGAATCCATCGTTACCGGCGGTAACGTACCGCGTGAATTCTGGCCGGCGGTACAAAAAGGCTTTGCCACCAGCATGGAAAAAGGCGTGCTCGCCGGTTATCCCTGCCTGGACTTCAAGGTTACCCTGGTCGACGGTGCCTTCCATGCGGTCGATTCCTCGGCCGTGGCCTACGAACTGGCTGCCCGTGCCGCCTACCGTCAGACCATGCCCAAGGCCGGTCCCCAGTTGATGGAACCGATCATGAAGGTGGATGTGTTCACCCCTGACGACAACGTCGGTGATGTCATCGGCGATCTCAACCGCCGCCGCGGCATGATCAAGTCCCAGGAACCGGGCGCCACCGGTGTTCGCATCAAGGCCGAATGTCCGCTGAGTGAAATGTTCGGTTACATCGGCGATCTGCGCACCATGACCTCCGGTCGCGGCCAGTTCTCCATGGAATTCGAACACTACATGCCGTGTCCGAAGAACGTAGCCGAACAGGTCATCAAGGAAGCCCAGGAACGCGAAGCCAACAAGTAAGGCTTTGTGCAAACAGAAGTGGACAGGGAGGTTCACTCAGATTTTCTGTAAAAAAAACCGAGGTATTCACCTCGGTTTTTTATGTAGAATGAAAAGGCCGCAAGGGGATATCGCCATTTTCAGTGACAGTAAGATATTGAAAATGTGAAGAAATGAAAATTCACATTTTTCGTTTGCAGTGCCAAAAAGTCCAGAAGAGGATTTTCTGGCAGCCGTCAAGCTTGCGCTGATTCGGCTTGACTCATCCCGGATTCACAGGCTCAATGTCTACAAGGCGATATCAATTTCCTTTGCCAAAATCTTTGACTGATACAAGGGGTTTCATCATGCACATAACCCGATGGCTGGCAATTTCTGTTTTTGCATCCACCCTGGCAATGCCCGTCCTGGCCCAGCAGCCAGTGATCTATCCGGCCAAGGGACAGAGCCCGGAACAGCTGGAGAAGGACAAGTACGAATGCTACAACTGGGCCAAACAGTCCAGTGGTTTCGATCCCATGCAGGCCCAACCGGCAACCAGCCAGTCACAACCCGCCCAGCAGGCCCAGCAGGGTCCGGGTGGTCAGGTGGTAGCCGGCGCGGCTGCCGGTGCCGTCATCGGTGAAATCGCCAGCGACGACGCTGGCAAGGGCGCCGCCATCGGCGCCACCGTCGGCATACTCGCCAGACGCCGCCAGGCCATGAGACAGCAGCAGGAAGCCGCGCAAAAACAGCAGGAAGCCGCCGCCAAACAGAAAGCCGCCCAGCAGCAAATGGCACAAAAACTCAACGGCTACGATCGTGCCTTCAAGGCTTGCATGGATGGCCGGGGTTATGCCGTCAACTGATCCCCTCGGCGCCATGCTGGGCACGTCGCTCGTGCTCCTTTGTACAGTCTACATTTGTTGTACAATCAGGCGAACTCACGAAAGTCGATGCGCAGAAATTGGCATCAGAAATCGTCATGTTCCTGATCTTCATCATCGCCATCATCATGCTTGTCTTCTTGATCATGATGATCGTCATCTTCCCCTTCCTTATGGTCATAATTACCGCCGCCGGCAGTTGGCTTGATGTCCGCCGAGGTACCCATTGAATCGGTTGCGCCCTGATCATCGGTCACGGTCAGAATGACAGTGAATCGGCCTGATGACAGGTAGCTATGTACGGGGGTTGCTCCACTTCCATATGTGCCATCACCAAAGTCCCAGTCGTAGGAGACAATGCTGCCGTCTGGGTCATTTGACGCCGAACCATCAAATTTTATGACCATGCCAACGGTGCCACTATAGGAACCATTGGGGGCGGCAACGGGTGGCTGATTGACCTGTGCATCGGTTATGGTTGCCGTCGTTGTTGCCGAGTTGGAGGCGCCGATATCGTCTGTCACGGTCAGTGTCACGTTGTAGACATGTGCCGAAGTATAGATATGGGAGGGTTTGGCACCTGTTCCCGTTGTGCTATCACCAAAGTCCCAGCTATATGAGCTGATGCTGCCATCAGGGTCATTTGAAACACTGCCATCAAATTTGAGCGCAACACCCACCGTACCCGTGTATGGTCCCTTGATATTGGCTACGGGTGGCAGGTTTCCAAGACCTATGGTGGCAGTTGAATAGGCTTTTCCCGTGGTACCGGCATCATCGGTTACAGTGAGAACGATCGTAAAGGTGCCGCCAGAAATATAAGTATGCATCGGTTTGACACCCGTGCCGGTACTGCCATCACCAAAGTCCCAGTCATAGGAGACAATGGTGCCATCAGCATCACTGGAAGCCGAACCGTCGAAGCCAAGAGATACATTCACCGTCCCCTTGTAGGGACCATTGGCATCGGCCACGGGAGGTACATTGCCAGCAGCAGGGTCGAGGCTGCCCAAAACAGACGCTGGAGGAGATTCAACAAGGCCGGTTGCCTGACAGGTGGAACGAGAGTAGGTAGGGTTGACATTCCCCAGTGTTCAGCCCGGCTGGGTACTGGCATCGATCTCGGCAATATTGTCAGATCCGGTAGGGTCGGAATCCGAATTCAGTTTTTCAACATCTGTGATACGGTTGGCAATGGTTCCAGCTGTTGAGGTACACAGCGCGGCACCATAAGCATTGAGAACATTGGTGCTTGCTCCATGACAGAGTTGACAGCTTGCATTGTCTTCTGACGTGGAGTCTGGATACAGACTGATCCAGGTAAAAAGATTTCCGCTTGTTGAATGTGCGGAAGCTGAAAACGTCAGAGCTACAATGGTTAACGGAATTAAGCTTGGTTTTTCCATGTTAATACTCCAAAGTATTTTTAGATAATCTGATCTTAACGGTTTGCATCTGTTTATTCCTGACCACTTCCTGGAATGTGCTGTTAAACGTTATCGAGGTAACAAAAATAAAACCTGAAGATGCATCACAGTGACTGTGAATTGATGATAAAGTTTTAGCGAGGAATTAAAGCAGACTGAAATAGAAAAATATTCTGTATCCGTGACGTGTATCCCTGAAACGAAAAAAATATAGAAGTGAATGTTGAAATTGTGTGCTACGGCTATTTGAATAGGTGCCCCTAAATCAAACGCCATGAGTTGTAAGATGGACTGTATTTTAGGTTCGTGGTCAGCCAGAAGAGCAGGCAGGGAAATCCTGTCCTAATCCGATTTACAGTCATACTGTTTATTAGTGTGGCTCTTCCCTTGATCGGGCGGGTGCCACTCATTTGGCAATCCCTTCAGGATAGAAGTCCAGGCCGCCAAGGGGGAAGTAAATTGCATTGGCGAACCGTTCTTTGTTGCGAAACCCCCTGCTGCGGACCTTGATCAATTTGATCCGGCTGTTGAGTCCTTCCGCCGGACCATTGCTGACCTTCAGAACAAT
>JAJRYG010000099.1 GCA_024275915.1 Gammaproteobacteria bacterium | reverse complement strand
TAACGTGTTCCTGCCTGTTCCCCGCCAAGTTCCACAATTTCCTCAGCCAACCCGTACAGGGCCTGTCTGAATGCCAGGCCGTCTTCCTCGCAGGCCCTGTCGTACAACACCCTGAGGGCATCATCCAGTACAGCCTGATCGGAACGGCCCTGTTGCCCATGCACATCGAGCAGTGTGTCGATGGTTTCCAGCAGGTCTGCAAACACTTCGGCAACGAACAGGGACGAATACTGGTTGGCCCGTCTCAGGCATGCCACGAAGACACTTGCCTCCTGGTGGCTGATCCTGCCATCGCTTTGTGCCACATAGTGAAACACGGCAACCGGTGCCAGAAGCAGAGCCTGCCATTGCTGTTCGGAGTAAAGGGGTCGGCGGCTGGGATCGATTTTCCAGAAGACCTCGGTTACCTCTTCCATCGAGGCCTGCTGGACGCGGGAGGCAAAATCGGAAAACGTACAAGCCGTCTGCTCTCCCTCCGCTTGCAGGATCCGAATTTGTGGATTTTTCTCGAGCAACCGGCTGAGGATCCCACAGGCGGCTGTCTGGTGTTCGGCATCCAACCAGATCACGTGCCGTTCTCCATCCTTTTCACATACTTCGATACGGATAAAATAGCCGGTCCTGTGCACATAGAGCAGGCGGGTTTCGAGATGGGTCAACCGGCCGATGCACCGCTTGCCTTGCGGTTCATACATGGCGCCGACGCCTGTCAATGGATTTCTCATGGAGGTAAAGATCAGCTCATCGTCCTCCAGTCCGAGCAGCCGGTACTGCTGCACTGGCTTGTAAAAAAGCAAAACCACACCCGTCGCCAACAAGCCCAGCCCCAGCAGAAGCAGGCCCGTACCCTGTTGAATAACCAGCAGGCCGACAAAGCCCAGTGTACCGCCTACCTGCATCAGAAAGCGGCTGGCAAAACCCGCATTGCGACTTTGCACGACAAGCTGATCGGGTTTGTCTTTATCCATGTGTATAGATGATTTCTTGTGGTCGGGGAAAGACAAGCCTTGCCCGTGCCGGTTGGCCGCACGATATGCTGAACAGCCATCCTCCGCCTGTCATTGTCTGCGCCTGCCTGAATGCCTGTTCATCCTGATCAGACAGCACGGTTTATTCGCCTTCGCAAGCGACAAACCTTTCACTCCAGGTTTCAGACCAGTCCTCGGGTGTTGAAACCAATCAGTACCAGTACCAGCAGGCTGATACCGAAGCCCAGCAGGGTAAAGCCAAGAATATGGAAAATGATGTTGGCCATTTTCGACGGTGGCTTGACCAGTCGTTTTTCAAGTTCGCCACTTGCCTTGAGGCGTTCATATTCCAGCGGCCTTTCTTCCTTGAATTCTTCAAGGTCCCAGCTGCCGGTGAACATCACTGTATCCAGCGGAAACTTGGCCGGGCGGAAGTGGTTGTTGAAGAAATGTACCACGAACAGGGTCGTTACCGCGAGGAAGGCTTCCACCCCATGGGCAATTGCTGCGATATTGAACACCCAGCCAGGCGTAAACCTGAGCAGGAACGGTGAGGCCCAGAGGACAACACCCGAAGAGCCAATCACAAAGGCTCCCCAGTACACCGCCCAGTAATCGAATTTTTCCCAGTAGGCCCAGCGGTCGAATTTTGGCTCTTCACCCTTGTTGAAGAACCAGAGGAACTGACCTTTCATGTCTTCCCAGTCTTTCTTGCGTGGCAACAGGGAATCGGGGCCGAACCATCTGAAGTTCTTGTCCTTGCGTACACGCATAATGACGGCAATGCCATGACCAAATACTGCTGTGAGGAAAATCACACCAGCGGTACGATGAATAATACCAAAGACATGAGGCCCACCCATGGCACTGACGATGGCCACCGCCCATCTGGTATCGGGATACATGACGGCCATGCCCGTCAATACCAGGGTCATCACCGACAGAGCCAGTACCCAGTGATTGAGCCGCCAATACCACGGGAATCGCTGGAAGTGAACGTCGCTGTGTTTCTTCTCCGGCTTGACCCGATACTTGACCGTAAGCGAGTCCTTGGTGAAGGTGGCAATGACCCGGTTCTTGTATTCCCGATAGAACCACAGCAGGGAATGGCTGTAGAAGAAGATCAACACCAGCAAGACGATGAACAGCATCAGCTTGCCGGTGATCCACATGGCCGGATAGCGGTCGAAATTGCTAGTATTACCATGAGCCTTGTACTGCACAATGGAGGCACTGGCGTCCTTGTGGCATTCACGGCAGGTTTTAAGTTTGTTCTGCTTGCTGACTTTCGACCCGAGATCATCAATGGAACATGTGTCATGGCCCCGATGACAGTCCACACATCGGGGGACATCCTTGTTGCCCAACCAGGCCAACTGACCATGTGTGGTGGACATGTAGCTGGCTACTTCCTTTTCATGGCAGTCACCACAGTTCTTCGTTACGATACGATGGGCATCGAGCCCCTTGGTCTTGGTGATCTCATGGGCTGAATGACAATCGGTACAGGTGGCACTCTTGCCTTTCCATGGCGTTTTCAGTGCAGCACCATGAATAGAACGCCGGTATTCTTCGAGTGACTTTTCATGACACTCGCCACACATTTCCGGTGAATTTTCCCGGTAGGTCGTGGACTTGGGGTTGTCGGCAGGATAAACGTAATGGGCAGTATGACAGGACGAACAATGAGCATTGTCCTTGACATCCTTGTTGGCATGAATGGAATCTACATACAGGCGGGTCGTCTCGTCGACCCTGACTTTTGCAGTGAACTTCCTGTGCAGACGGCTCTTCTTTCTTTTCAGGTTGCCAATATTTTCAACTTTGTTATTTTCAATATGACAGTCGATACAGTTGACCTCGGCCAGCTTGCCCTTTTTGTGTGGCAGTTTTTCAATACCGGTATGGCATTCGACACAGGTCAGCTTGCCATGAGCACTGTCGTAGAAGGCTTCATCGTTGAGCCCCAGTGCACGTTTTGGCCCTTCACCATGCTTGCCGGTCGGCACGGCAAAACTTTCTATACCATGGCAATCCAGGCATTCTTCATTACTGAACTCAGCAGCCTGACTGGCTGTTGCAGTCAGCAGCAGAATAAGGGCAACAATATTCTTTAACATGCAGGGGCAGGCTCAATCAGGGATTAATCTGAAGCCAGGCGGCATCATGCTGGTGCACAATGCCACCTGTCAGCGTGTTTTTCTGCTTACTTCTTGCTGGTGCTGAAGCCGTGGTTGTCGTCGTCTTTGGGCGACCAGGCTTTGGGTGGTTTACCACCTCTGAACCAGCGATGCATCTCCGAGTTGAGTGTCTTGTCGAGCAGCGTCTGGATCCGCTCTGCACCTGCCGTGTTGCCTTCGGCACGGGCTTTTCTGATCAGGTGTTCGATTTCCGGCACCAGTTCGAAGTAGAAACGGTGTGCCACTTCAAACATGCCTTCCCAGTGAACATAGTCCGGAGCCAGCATCGCTGCACCGTGACGGGCTCGCCGACCTTCATGGTGCCAGAGCTTGAACCAGACCCATTCGAGATTTTCATTGAACTTGACCGAGTCGAGCATTTTTTCCTTGCGTAATGCCGAGACCAGGTTTTTCGCCGGAATCGCAAACTTGTTGTTGTACAGTTCAATGGTGGCATCGAACTGCTCATAGAAATTGTCGACGATGTTGCGACCATGGCAGGCCGAGCAGACACTCTTCATATCCTTGCGACGTTGCAGCCAGGGTTTGACCTTCTTGCCGGCCTTGATGGCCTTTTCATCGATCTTGAAGGAAACCGGGGCACGCAGGTTCCAGGAAATGCGTGAACCAATGTCATGATTGACTGGCAGATCCTTGGTTGCCGACATGTGGCAGGTGGCACAGGTCGGTGCGGCAGTATAGTCCTCACCTGGAATCCACTTGCTTGATCCCATGTTCATTTCATCGATGTGGGCACGGAATGCCACGCCATGGACAGACTCTTCATAGATTTCCTTTTGCGGATGATCGGGGCCGAGGTGACAACGACCACAGTTATCCGGATGGCGCGCCTGTTCTACATCGAAGTTGTGACGCAGATGACAGGCCGAGCAGGCGCCCTTGGATCCGTCCGGGTTGATGCGGCCAATGCCGGTGTTTGGCCAGGTGGAGGAGTTGAGCGAGCCGTCTGAATTGACCCGGACAATCGAACCATGACAACCGGCACAACCGGTGGTGACGATGGGTGAGGTACCATTGAGTGTTGGCGCACCTTCCACTACTTCGGCCAGCACATTGTCCAGGGAACCAAGAATATTCCCCGCCGTGGCGTGATGGCTGCGATCGAATTCCTCGGTTTCCTTCTCGTGACAGTTGCTGCAGTCCTTAGGTGATACGATGACCGAAATGGTGAAATCCTTGTGCTTGATGGCATCCTTGTCCGTTGGCTTGGCCTTGTGACATTCATAGCAGCCCACATTGGCGCGGTAATGTTTTGAATTGCCCCACATGCCGTAGATGCCGGGGGTTTTCTCCCTATGACAGGAAACACACTGGGCAGATTCCTTGCTCAGATGCTTGAAGCCTTCAAGGATCTTGACCGGCTTCTTGTCGACAGCCGCCTCGGCAAGGTTGAACCCCGCCAGCAATAAAATGATCAGGCCGGCAAACATGGCCTGCATGAGCAGCCTGCCGGATTGTTGTGAATGCACAGTCTTACAGATTGTCTGGTTTAGCATATCCCTTCCCCAAAAGTTATATTTTTTACAGGAGCAGACCTGTATTATTTGACTACATATAAGCAATAACCTTACCAAATATAATCCTAGCAATTTTCTTGGTTTTACAAGTTGCTGTTAATTCTATGTTTTTTAAAACACACCTGGATACTCAGGATATTTGCTAAAATTCACACACACCTCATTGACGATTTCTTGCATTATTTTAGTGCAACCAGGGTTCAATACTGTGCACCGCGCACGTACAACCACACCATAATCATGGGGGGCCGCCATACATGAATGATACTTTGATTGACTTGATCCGACACGGTGAGCCCGAAGGTGGCAGCCTGTTTCGTGGCCACACGGTCGACGATCCCCTGAGTGAAAAGGGCTGGCAGCAGATGCAGACGGCTATCGCCGGACAGCCGGCCTGGCAACAGATCATCAGTTCCCCCATGCAACGCTGCCTGGCCTTCGCCGAACAGACGGCCTCGGATCAGGCTATTCCCCTGGAAATTGTCGATGATTTTCGTGAAGTGGGCTTCGGCCACTGGGAAGGCCGCACACGGGATGATATCAAGCAGCATGATACTGAAGAATACCGGGCATTCTACCGTGATCCGGTTCATCATCGGCCGGTCGGTGCCGAACCCCTGGATGCCTTTGTCGAACGGGTCAGCCTCGCCTATGATGCGATCATCGACAAGCATGCCGGCAAACACTGTCTCCTCGTCGCCCATGCCGGCGTCATCCGGGCCATCATCAGCCATGTTCTCGATGCACCCCCAGCGGCCATGTATAAATTGAAGATCGTCAACGCGGGGATCAGCCGGATACGCCACGGAGAAAACGGCGGGGTGGTCGAATCAATCAATGGATGAACGGTCGATACAAGGATCAGGAAACAGATTCAACTTGACCCTGCCTTAAACCGGCCTGCCCAGGACGAGTTTCGAGTGACGAGGACTCTGGCGTCCCGTCATTGCGACCCCCGAGCCGCAATCCAGTGGCGGCTGGAAGAGAAAAGGGACGGTTCGTTGCCACGAATCCCCCTCCTGCCATCGACAAGCCATCATCCCCGCCCGAAGCCTCCCTGGATTCCAGCCTTCGCTGGAATGACCTGAAAAGCCGGTTTTTACTTGTATTTTGTAACTTGTACCTTGTATCTGCCTTTAAATTAGTGACGAGGAGCAAGGCTATTCCGTCATGCCAGCGAAGACTGGCATCCAGGCAGGAGTGGTTAGAGGGAAAAGGCGAGTTCGCTTCCACGAAACCGATTCCAGTCATCGACACGCCAGCACCACCCGACCGAAGCCTCTCTGGATTCCAGCCTTCGCTGGAATGACCTCAAAACCGGTTTTTACTTGTAACTTGTATCTGAGTATCTTGTACCTTTCCCTTTATTTACACGATCCGCCATGCAGGCCTTTCGAATCCAGGGCCATGAGTGCCTGGTTGGCCTGTTGAAAGCCGTTTTTCTGCGACTGGCTAAGCCAGTGCAGGGCCTTGCAGTCGTTGTGGAAGGGGGAAGCCTGGCTGGCATACAGGGCACCCAGGTTGTACTGGGCAGCGGCATCACCATTGATTGCCGCCTGCTGCCACCACATCCTGGCCCGCTGGAAGTCCTGGCTGACTTGCATGCCCAGCGCATAAACGATACCCAGGTTGTACTGGGAGTCGGTGTTACCCTGCCAGGCCGCCTGCTGCCACCAGTACATGGCACGTTCCATGTTCTGCTCCACACCCTCACCCCGGGCATAGGCCATGGCCAGGTTGTGCTGGGCATCGGCATGGCCCTGCCGTGCGGCGGCGTGATACCAGATGAAAGATCGCCAGGATCGGCGCTCGGCAGGCAGCTGATCTTCTTCGGAATCACAGATGATCCCGAGCAGATACTGGGCATCCCGGCTACCATCCTGGGCCAGTTGCAATAACAGGCGCCGGGCGAGTACGTATTCATTCTGCTTGTAATAGGTATAAGCGGTACGAAACTGCTCCCGCGCCTGCTTTTCCTTCAGGCCCAGCCTGTCCAGTGGCTGGCGTGCAATCACCCCTTCCGAGCTGGATGAGTAACGCCAGCCATGCTGGGTGACCCTGGGCTGCTGTTCCACCACGGCTCTTGCCGTGAGAGGCAACAAAAGTCCCACGATCATGATGAAGAGCAAGCCTGTAATCCAGAGGGGGAAACCTGCCAGAGTTACGAGCAGGTGGTAAACACCGCAATGCTGTGAGGACTGGGACATGGGAAGACCACCGTAAACTCAATAATAAGTATTACTGATCTTGTCGACTGCCCAGGCCGTGACTTTAGCCCTATAGCCTGATGATTACTGTGGATACAAAGAAAAAAATGCCGTAAACTGACAAGGATCAGGCGACTCAGCCCCCTCGAATCAGGGATTCCATGAGACTGACGGCCTGCTGCCAGGCCTCACCCTGATTCTTGCCCTGGGCCATCAGTTCCATCAAGCCATAGGCCAGCTGACGGGTTTCGGCATCCATCTCCTGCAGTTTTTTCAGCATGTACATGTGCCCACCCTTGGGCATATCCAGGGTCTTGGTCAGGGCGAACAATAACAGAGAAGCTCCCGAATGGGGGGCAGCTTCGATTTTACCGATGACTTCTTCGAGAGCCGTATCAGACATGGTGTTTCTCTCATGGGTAAGGGATGATTCGATTGTAATCAACACAGACAAATAAAAAAGGGCAGGAAGAACCTGCCCTTTTCTGATCAAAAAACCGGCTTGCAGAATCAGGCAGCCTGGGGCTTGACCTGTGCGTCCAGCTCGCCGGAAGCATAACGCTCAACCATTTTTTCCAGGCTGATGGGTTTGATCTTGCTGGCCATGCCGGCACAACCAAAGGCTTCATAACGGGCCTTGCAGATGTCCTTCATTGCCGCCGTGGAGGCCTTGAGGAACTTGCGAGGATCGAAGTTGGCGGGATTTTCTGCCAGGAACTTGCGAATCGCGCCGGTGGAAGCCATGCGCAGGTCCGTATCGATGTTGACCTTGCGAACACCATTCTTGATGCCTTCGACAATTTCTTCCACGGGGACGCCGTAGGTCTGGCCCATGTCGCCACCGTAGCTGTTGATGATTTCCAGCCATTCCTGGGGCACGGAGGAAGAACCATGCATGACCAGATGCGTGTTGGGCAGGCGTTCGTGAATTTCCTTGATGCGATCGATACGCAGGATGTCGCCGGTGGGCTCCTTGGTGAACTTGTAGGCACCGTGTGAAGTACCAATGGCAATGGCCAGGGCATCGACGCCGGTCTGGGCTACGAAGTCAGCCGCTTCTTCGACACCGGTCAGCAGCTGATCCATGTCCAGCTTGCCTTCAGCACCATGACCATCTTCTTCACCCATTTCGCCGGTTTCCAGCGAACCTAGGCAACCCAGTTCGCCTTCAACGGAAACACCACCGGAATGGGCCATTTCGACAACCTTGCGGGTCACTTCGACGTTGTATTCGAAAGAAGAAGGTGTCTTCATATCTTCCATCAGGGAACCGTCCATCATCACCGAACTGAAACCGGACTGGATGGAACGCAGGCAAACACCCGGTGCCGAGCCGTGATCCTGATGCATGACCACGGGAATGTGCGGATACATTTCGATGGCAGCTGAAATCAGGTGACGCAGGAAGGGTTCGCCTGCATAGGAACGTGCGCCGGCTGAACCCTGCATGATGACGGGGCTGTCAGTCTCATCAGCGGCCTGCATGATGGCATGCACCTGCTCCATGTTGTTGACGTTGAATGCTGGCATGCCGTAATTGTTTTCTGCGGCATGATCCAGAAGCTGGCGAAGAGAAACTAGGGCCATGATGGACCTCCTTAATCGTTGTTTATAAACTGCTTGAAATCAAAAAAGTTACACACACAAAATCATGTGCTTGTGCTTATATAGGTAAATCTTCCGGGTTAACAGGCGAATCCAGATCACCCACTCGCAGAATGGTCATGGAATTGGTTCCACCTTTTACGCCCATCATCGCGCCACGGGTCAGAATGATCAAGTCACCATCCCGAACAGCCCCACGGCGCAAAAGCTCATCCACCGCTTCACTGAAGATCTTGCCACGGTCTTCGTCGGTGACTTCGAAACTCACCGGGTAAACGCCACGGTAGAGGGTCACCTTGCGGCGGGTTTCCACATAACTGGTCAGGGCATAGATGGGAATACCGGAACTGATGCGCGACATCCAGCGTGTGGTATCACCGGACTCGGTGAGTGCGGCAATCGCCTTCACGCCCAGGTGGTTGGCCGTGTACATGGTGGCCATGGCAATGGCCTCATCGACACGGTGAAACCGGGTATTGATGCGGTGATCCGAATGGGTGGCACTGCGCTGTTTTTCCGCTTCGATACAGACGCGATCCATGGCCTCAATGGCCTTGTCAGGATAATGGCCGGTTGCGGTCTCGGCCGACAGCATGATGGCGTCGGTGCCATCGAGTACGGCATTGGCCACGTCGAACACTTCGGCACGGGTCGGGATCTGGCTGTAGATCATCGACTCCATCATCTGTGTGGCGGTGATCACCACCCGGTTCATGGTACGGCCCATGCGGATGAGGTTTTTCTGTACCGGTGGCAGGGCGGCATCACCCAGTTCGACGCCCAGGTCACCACGGGCGATCATGATGACATCGGAAGCCTCGATGATTTCCTCGATGTTTTCCATCGCATCGGCACGTTCGATCTTGGCAATGATGTGTGCCGAGCAACCGGCCTCACGCACCAGTTCACGGGCATCGATGATGTCCTGGGCGGTGCGTGGAAAGGAAACCGCAATGTAGTCCGCCTGCATGCCAGCGGCCGTCTTGATGTCTTCGCGATCCTTGTCGGTCAGCGCCGGTGCCGACAGGCCACCGCCCTGCTTGTTGAGGCCCTTGCGATCGGAAAGTTCGCCACCAATCACGACTCGGCAATGCACTTCGGTACCCTTGACCGAATCGACCCACAGGACAATGCGGCCATCGTCGAGCAACAGGCTGTCGCCACGTTTGACGTCGTCAGGCAGGGATTTATAGGCCATGCCGACCCGCTCTTCGGTGCCTGCCGTGGGATCCATGGCGGTATCGAGAATGAAGGTATCCCCTTCGTTGAGAATGATCTTGCCATTCTTGAATTTCTCGATACGGATTTTCGGACCCTGCAGGTCACACAGCACTCCAACCTGGCGACCATGTGCCCGAGCCCGATTGCGAACCTTTTCTGCCCGCTCCACATGCTCTTCGGCGGTGCCATGGGAGAAATTGATCCGCACGACATCGACACCGGCCTCGATGATGCGATCCATCATTTTCGGATCATCCGTGGCCGGACCGAGTGTTGCTATAATTTTGGTTCTACGCATAAATTCTCAATATCCGGTAGCAAGTAACGAATGGCAAATAGCGGCTAACGCCAGACAGGGCATCAAAAAATATCTACCAGGAAAGGCTGCCTGTCGTGACTCATCCCCGGGCACTATCCCTTGGCTCTTTCTTCCAGAATCTCGACCGCCGGCAGTTTCTTGCCTTCCAGGAATTCCAGGAAAGCACCGCCGCCGGTGGAAATGTAAGAGACCTTGTCAGCAATATCATACTTGTCGACAGCCGCCAGGGTGTCTCCCCCTCCGGCGATGGAGAAGGCATCACTTTCGGCAATGGCCAGGGCCAGGGCCTTGGTGCCCTCACCAAACTGGTCGAATTCGAAGACACCGACCGGGCCATTCCAGACGATGGTACCGGCATTTTTCAGAATATCGGCCAGAACCTTTGAGGTATCTGGACCGATGTCGAAAATCATGTCGTCATCGGCGACATCTTCGACTTTTTTCAGTGTGGCTTTTGCCGTTTCGGCAAATTCCTTGGCACAAACCACGTCGGTTGGGACCGGAATGTCACCACCACGCTCGATGGCAGCAGCTTTCAGTGACTTGGCGGTATCGACCAGATCTTCTTCATACAGTGATTTACCGACATTATACCCTTCAGCCGCAATAAATGTGTTGGCAATACCCCCGCCAACGATCAACTGGTCGACAATTTTCGACAGGGATTCCAGCACCGTCAGTTTGGTGGAGACCTTGGAACCACCGACGATGGCCACCATGGGGCGAGCCGGGTTGTCCAGGGCCTTGCCTAGGGCTTCCAGTTCGCCGGCCAGCAACGGACCCGCACAGGCCACAGGGGCAAACTTGGCTACACCGTGGGTGGAAGCCTGGGCCCGGTGAGCCGTGCCGAAGGCATCCATGACGAAGACGTCGCACAGGGCCGCATAGGCCTTGGCCAGATCATCATCATTCTTTTTTTCGCCCTTGTTGAAACGGACGTTTTCCAGAATTACCACCTCGCAATCAGCCAGCTCTGGCGCCTTGTCCAGGTAGTCCTTGACCAGTTTGACTTCCTTGCCCAGCAGACCACCAAGATGGTCAGCCACTGGCTGCAGGGAAAATTCATCCGCCGGTTCGCCTTCGGTGGGGCGCCCCAGATGGGACATGAGCATGACCTTGGCACCGGCCTTGATGCAGTGTTCGATGGTGGGCATGGAGGCGCGAATGCGCTTGTCGCTGCTGACTTTGCCATCCTTGATGGGAACGTTGAGGTCCTGGCGGATCAGCACGCGTTTGCCAGCAAGGTCCAGATCGGTCATCTTGATTACAGACATGGGAATACTCCAGATTTATGTATTTTCAAAAAATTTTGTTAAGTTCGGACTTAACAAAATTTTCTGTAAATTAAGTGACAAGGAACGAGCGGCGAGCCACGAGGCCTGATTGCCTCATCACTCGCAACTCGTCCCTGTTACTTACTTGGCGATGTGTTCGACGAAACGCATCATGTTACAGGTGTAGCCGTACTCGTTGTCGTACCAAGATACGACCTTGACGAAGGTGCCATCCAGCTGGATGCCGGCACCGGCATCGAAGATGGAAGAGAAGCCAACGCCACGGAAGTCGGTGGAAACGACTTTTTCGTCTGTGTAACCCAGAGTCTTGCTCATGCCGCCCGTTTCAGAGGCAGCCTTCATGGCAGCACAGATGTCTTCGTAAGTGGCTTCCTTGTCCAGTTCACAGGTCAGGTCGACCACGGAAACATCGGAAGTGGGCACACGGAAAGCCATGCCGGTCAGTTTGCCGTTCAGTTCAGGCAAGACAACACCCACAGCCTTGGCCGCACCGGTTGAAGAAGGAATGATGTTTTCCAGGATACCGCGGCCTCCGCGCCAGTCTTTCATGGAAGGACCGTCGACAGTTTTCTGGGTAGCGGTAGCAGCATGAACAGTGGTCATCAGACCGCGTTTGATGCCCCACTTGTCATTCAGAACCTTGGCGATGGGTGCTAGGCAGTTGGTGGTACAGGAGGCAGCAGAGACGATGGCCTGACCGGCATAGGTGTCGTGGTTGACACCATAGACGAACATGGGCGTGCCGTCCTTGGAAGGCGCAGACTGGACGACTTTCTTGGCGCCGGCATCAATGTGCTTCTGGCAGCTTTCTTCGGTGAGGAAGAAACCGGTACAGTCGATGACGATTTCGGCTCCGACTTCGTCCCATTTCAGATCTGACGGATCACGTTCGGCGGTCAGGCGGATTTTTTTGCCATTGACGATCATGGCACCAGGTTCGGCAGACACGTCACCGTCGAAACGGCCATGTACAGAGTCGTATTTCAGCATGTAGGCCAGGTAATCGGCATCTAGCAGATCGTTGATGCCAACGATTTCGATGTCTTTGAAATCCTTGGCGACAGCACGGAATACCATGCGACCGATACGGCCAAAACCATTAATACCGACTTTGATAGTCATAAATTTTCTCCTGCAATTATTTTAATCTTCAAATGTTAAAAACGGGTTAATCCAGAAACTAGAGTACGGAACGAACATTTTTCACGACATTTTCGACCGTGAAGCCGAAATGTTTGAACAGTTCGCCAGCCGGTGCCGATTCACCAAAGCGATCGATACCGATGACCTTGCCGTTGAGTCCTGCATACTTGTACCAATAATCCGTGACACCGGCTTCGACCACGACACGGGCGGTAACGGAAGCAGGCAGTACCGATTCCTTGTAGGCGTCATCCTGGGCATCGAAAACTTCCGCAGAGGGCATGGAAACCACGCGGATTTTCTTGTCGCTCAGTTCCTTGGCGGCATCCATGGCCAGACCGATTTCGGAACCGGTGGCGATGATGATGGCGTCGGGCGTGCCGTCACAATCCTTGAGGATGTAACCACCGTGGGCAATGAGAGACAACTGATCGTCGGAACGTACCTGGTGGGGCAGATTCTGACGGGAGAAGATCAGGCAGCTCGGGCCGTCTTTCTTCTCGATGGCACATTTCCAGGCCACGGCGGTTTCCACCGCATCACAGGGCCGCCACAGAGTCATGTTGGGGATCATGCGCAGGGTGGCAATCTGTTCGATGGGCTGATGGGTCGGGCCATCTTCACCCAGGCCAATGGAATCATGGGTATAGACGAAAATGGAACGGATGCCCATCAGGGCCGACATGCGCAGGGCATTGCGGGCATATTCGGAGAACATCAGGAAGGTGCCACCGAAGGGAATGAAACCACCATGCAGGGCGACGCCGTTCATGATGGCGGACATGCCGAACTCGCGCACACCGTAGGAGACGTAGTTGCCGTCGTGAACCGTGCGGGTCAGTGACTTGCTGTCAGGCCAGGAAGTCAGGTTGGACGGGGTCAGGTCGGCAGAGCCACCGAGGAATTCGGGCAGTGCGCCGGCATAGCCGGTAATGGCGTTCTGCGAGGCCTTGCGGGTGGCCGGGCTTTCGGCCTTTTCGTCCACGGCCTTGATGAAGTCGTCCGCCACCTGCTGCCAGTTGTCAGGCAGATCGCCATTGATGCGGCGTTCGAATTCAGCAGCCAGTTCCGGGTAGGCGGCCTTGTAGGCATCGAACCTGGCATTCCATTCGGCTTCGGCCTTGGCGCCCTTGTCCTTTGCATTCCAGCCGGCATAGATGTCGTCAGGGATCTCGAAGGGAGCGTATTTCCAGTCGAGGTTTTCACGGGTGGCCTTGATTTCATCGTCACCCAGCGGTGCACCGTGACAGTCGTGGCTGCCGCACAGATTGGGGGCACCGAAACCGATGGTGGTCTTGGTGCAGATCAGGGTGGGCTTGTCGTTGACGGACTTGGCTTCATTGATGGCCTTGTGAATCGCATCGGCATCGTGGCCATCGACGTCACGGATCACATGCCAGCCATAGGCTTCGAAACGGGCCGGTGTGTCATCGGTAAACCAGTCTTCCACATGGCCGTCGATGGAGATGCCGTTGTCGTCCCAGAACGCAACCAGCTTGCCCAGACCCCAAGTGCCGGCGAGGGCACAGGATTCGTGGGAGATGCCTTCCATCATGCAGCCATCACCGAGGAACACGTAGGTGTAGTGGTCGACGATATTATGGCCGTCGCGGTTGAACTGGGCGCCCAGGGTACGCTCGGCCAGTGCCATGCCCACGGCATTGGTGATGCCCTGTCCCAGCGGACCGGTGGTGGTTTCCACTCCATCGGTATAACCGTATTCGGGGTGACCGGGAGTCTTGGAATGCAACTGGCGGAAGTTTTTCAGATCTTCGATGCTCAGATCGTATCCGCTGAGGTGCAGCAGGGAGTAGATGAGCATGGAGCCATGACCATTGGACAGCACGAAGCGGTCACGGTCAGGCCATTTCGAGTTGCCCGGGTTGTGCTTGAGATGATCATTCCATAGGACTTCGGCGATATCGGCCATACCCATGGGGGCACCGGGATGACCGGAATTGGCTTTCTGTACGGCGTCCATGCTGAGGGCACGGATAGCATTGGCTAGTTCACGGCGAGATGACATAGAGTTTCCCCTTAACTTTGTAGAAATCAAAAAAACTGTTTAAGTAGGCAACGACCCGGGGATTCATGGTGCATCCGGGTGTTCACCCTGTGACGCGTTGCCAGGCAACGCGTTCTGCAAATATGTTAAATAACCCTGTGTTTGGAAACGCCGGCTTCTGAGGGTTTGCCCGGCTGGATGACGTCCCGGTTACCCGGGTCAGGTTATTCTGTCGGCCTTGTGATGTTTCTCCCCCGGCCAACGAGCGCGCAATTTTCCCATTTTTTACCCATTGCCGGCAACCATTGCCTTTAAACAAATTTTACCCAGGCATAAGACAGACTTATCCATAGGCAAAATTGTGCTTGACTTTGGGCCATTTTTCTCCCGGTTTACTCGTCCTTCCACTTGATGGAACAACCCATGCTGGGGATCTGCTCGGTCGGTCCCTGACCGGTTTTCGCCACCTGCACCATGGCCTCGAACAGATCCCGGCGCACGTCGCCCTCGGCAGTTTGCTTGCGGCTGGCATCGAGTCGGCCCCGGTACTGCAACTGCAGATCGGCATTGTAACCAAAGAAATCGGGGGTACAGACAGCGCCGTAGGCCCGGGCCACTTGCTGGGTCTCGTCGAGCAGGTAGGGGAAGGGAAAGTCATATTGTTCGGCCACCTTCTTCATGTTTTCGAAGGAATCTTCCTCGTACAGGCTCGGGTCGTTGGCCATGATGGCAACGCTGTTGATGCCGTAATCCCGCAGCTCGCGGGTATCACGAACAATGCGCTCGCGGATGGCCTTCACGTAGGGACAATGGTTGCAGATGAACATCACCAGCAGGCCTTTTTCACCCCGGCAATCGGCCAGGGTCCAGGTTCTGCCATCGACACCGGGCAGGGCAAAGTCCACTGCGGGGCGGCCAAAATCACAGACGGGGGTTTCGAGACTGACCATGTTGACTATCTCCTCTTGCCAATCAACCAGAATGACGAATACAGTAATGGTGTTACCAGAGCCTAGCTTACCGGCTGGCCAG
Organism: Gammaproteobacteria bacterium; assembly: GCA_024275915.1. Taxonomy (GTDB): domain Bacteria; phylum Pseudomonadota; class Gammaproteobacteria; order UBA6429; family Thiohalophilaceae; genus JAJRYG01. The sequence continues at coordinate 10,328 of JAJRYG010000099.1, read as the reverse complement.
CAAGTATACAGGAAGTTGATGAAGCCGGATCTGCCCGCCTTCTGTAGCCGTACATATAATGGTATGTTTTAACCGGATCGGCGCCGGTTGACGATGGCTTCTGTTATTTCTGCGCGATACCGGCTAAACTGCGCCGATTTCGCCAATTCAAATCGAGGGGACGTTAATGGCTGGTAGTCATTTATTCACATCCGAATCCGTATCCGAGGGACATCCGGACAAGGTTGCCGATCAGATATCCGATTCTGTACTGGACGCCATTCTTGAGCAGGACCCCAAGGCCCGCGTGGCCTGTGAAACCCTGGTCAACACCGGCATGGTCGTGCTGTCCGGCGAGATCACCACCTCCGCCTGGGTAGACATGAACGAAGTGGTGCGCAACCGCATTCGCGAAATCGGCTACAACAGCTCGGACATGGGTTTCGACTGGGAATCCTGTGCCATTCTCACCTCCATCGACAAGCAGTCGGCCGACATTGCCATGGGCGTGGACGAGTCTGAAGCACACGAACAGGGCGCCGGTGACCAGGGCCTGATGTTCGGCTATGCCACCAACGAAACCGATGTGCTGATGCCTGCCCCCATCACCTTTGCCCACCGGCTGGTCAAGCGCCAGGCCGAAGTGCGCAAGAATGGCACCCTGCCCTGGTTGCGCCCCGATGCCAAGAGCCAGGTCACCTTCCGTTACGAAAACCACCGCCCCGTGGGCATCGATGCCGTGGTGCTCTCCACCCAGCACGAAGACAGCATCGACACCGACTCCCTGCGTGAAGCGGTGATGGACGAGATCATCAAACCCGTGCTGCCGGCCGAGTGGCTGGATGCCAACACCAAGTACTTCATCAATCCCACCGGGCGTTTCGTCATTGGCGGGCCGGTGGGTGACTGTGGCCTCACTGGCCGCAAGATTATTGTGGATACCTATGGCGGCATGGCCCGTCACGGTGGTGGCGCCTTCTCCGGCAAGGATCCTTCCAAGGTAGATCGCTCCGCCGCCTATGCCGGTCGCTACGTGGCCAAGAACATCGTCGCCGCCGGCCTGGCTGACCGTTGCGAAATCCAGGTCTCCTATGCCATCGGCGTGTCCGAACCCACTTCCATCAGTGTCGAAACCTTTGGTACAAGCAAGATCGACGAAAGCCGCATCGTCGAACTGGTCACGGAGCATTTCGATCTGCGTGCCGGTGGCCTGGTCAGGATGCTCGACCTGCTGCGCCCCATTTACGCCAAAACCGCCGCCTACGGCCACTTTGGGCGTGAAGATGCCGATTTTACCTGGGAACAGACCGACAAGGCCGACGTGCTGCGCGAAGCCGCCAGCATCCAGACAAGCTGAATAATGCATCCCTGAATTCCCGGCGCAGGAAAAACGAAAACCTGATTTTCGTTTTTCCTGCAAAATCAATCGCTTGCGTAATAGATTTTGACGGGGTAGACATCCGTCGCCCTGCGTTTATAATTACACCCCCTGCTCTTTCCCGAGGGGCGCTGCAGCAAGTTAAGTCTTGTCAGGCTCGGGACGGCAGATCCGAACCATTGGATCAACGGCGCTCATTCACCTGAACGATTCGAGGAGAATGATGATGAACGCCGCTTCTGATTCCAGTTTTACCGATTTTAAAGTTGCCGACATGTCCCTGGCCGACTGGGGCCGCAAGGAAATTTCCATCGCCGAGACGGAAATGCCCGGTCTCATGGCCCTGCGCGAAGAATATGCCAGCGAGCGACCCCTGAAAGGTGCGCGCATTGCCGGCAGCCTTCACATGACCATCCAGACCGCGGTGCTGATCGAAACCCTGGTCGCACTGGGTGCCGAAGTTCGCTGGGCCTCCTGCAACATTTTTTCCACCCAGGATCAGGCCGCTGCAGCGATTGCCGCCCAGGGTATCCCGGTTTTTGCCTGGAAGGGAGAAACCATCGAGGAATACTGGTGGTGCACCGAACAGATGCTGACCTGGCCCGACGGCCAGCAACCCAACATGATCCTCGACGATGGCGGTGATGCCACCCTGCTGGTCCACAAGGGCGCCGAGTACGAAAAATCCGGCGTGATCCCCGAAACCAAAGCCGATGACAACGAAGAATGGGCGGCCATTCTCGACGTGCTGCGCCGCACCATCAGTGACGGCTCCGACAAGTGGACGAAAATCGTCAACAGCATCAAGGGCGTCACCGAAGAAACCACCACCGGCGTACATCGCCTCTACCAGATGATGGAAGCCGGTGAGCTGATGTTCCCGGCCATGAACGTCAACGACTCGGTCACCAAGAGCAAGTTCGACAACCTGTATGGCTGCCGTGAATCCCTGCTCGACGGTATCAAGCGTGCCACCGACGTGATGATCGCCGGCAAGATCTGCGTGGTTCTGGGCTACGGTGATGTGGGCAAGGGTTGTGCCCAGGCTTTCCGTGGTATGGGCGCCACCGTCTGGGTCACCGAAATCGATCCCATCTGCGCCCTGCAGGCCGCCATGGAAGGTTACCGTGTGGTCGACATGAATGATGCCGCCGCCCTGGGTGACATCTTCGTCACCACCACCGGCAACGTCAGCGTCATCAACCATGACCACATGGCGGCCATGAAGGACGAAGCTATCGTCTGCAACATCGGTCACTTCGATTCCGAAATCGACATCGCTTCACTGGAAAACTACCAGTGGGAAGAAATCAAGCCGCATGTCGATCACGTGATCTTCCCCGATGGCAAGCGCATCATCATTCTCGCCAAAGGGCGCCTGGTCAATCTGGGTTGTGCCACCGGTCATCCCAGCTTCGTCATGTCAGCGTCCTTCACCAACCAGGTCATGGCACAGATTGAGTTCTTCAAGCATGCCGACAAGTACGAAAACAAGGTCTACATCCTGCCCAAGAAGCTGGACGAGAAAGTGGCCCGACTGCACCTGAAGAAAATCGGCGTCAATCTGACCACCCTTTCCCAGGAACAGGCCGACTACATCAACGTCCCGGTCGATGGCCCGTACAAACCGGAACATTATCGTTATTAAACAGGGGACGAATGACGAGTAACAAAGGATGAGGAAAGGCAACAGAACCGATCCTCGTCACGCGTTGCTCGTCACTCGGTACTGAAATTATGGAAAGTCAAAAACAATACTCGCCCCAGTTCAGTTTCGAGTTTTTTCCGCCCAAGACCGCGGAAGGTGCCGAGAAACTGAAAAAGGTTCGTGCCGAACTCGGTGCGCTGAAACCGAAATACTTCTCCGTGACGTTTGGTGCCGGTGGCAGCACCCAGCAGGGAACTTTCGATACGGTAGTGGATATCCAGCAGGCCGGTTTCGATGCCGCACCCCACCTGTCCTGCATCGGCTCGACAAAACAGAACATCCGCGAACTGCTCAACAAGTACATCGAGCACGGTATCCGGCGCATTGTTGCCCTGCGTGGCGACATGCCCTCGGGCATGCAGGAAGCCGGTGAATTTCGTTATGCCAACGAACTGGTGGCCTTCATTCGCGCCGAGACCGGCGATCACTTCCATATCGAAGTGGCGGCCTACCCGGAATTTCACCCCCAGGCCGCCAACGCCCGGGAGGACCTGCTGAACTTCAAGCGCAAGGTCCAGGCCGGTGCCAACAGCGCCATCACCCAGTACTTCTTCAATCCCGATGCCTATTTCCGTTTCATCGATGACTGTGAAGCCATGGACGTGACCATTCCCATCGTGCCCGGCATCATGCCCATCACCAACTACACCCAGCTGGCCCGTTTTTCCGACATGTGTGGCGCCGAGATCCCCCGCTGGATCCGCAAGCGGCTGGAAAGCTTCGGCGACGACCGCAACAGCATCCGCGCCTTCGGCGAAGACGTGGTCAGCGATCTGTGCCACCAGCTGCTCGAAGCCGGGGCCCCTGGCCTGCACTTCTACTCCATGAACCAGGTAGAGCCAAGCATGGCCATCTGGAAGAATCTCGGACTTTAGAAACAGGGACAAGGGACAAGATACAAGATACAAGATACAAGCAGGGAGGACTGCCAGAGAATTGAAGAAGCACCATCCCCTTGCAAGGGTTCTTTTCGCTTGTATCTTTTCTCTTGTATATTTAACCTGCACTAATGGATAACAACACCCTAATCAACCGCGATCTCTCCGTCCTCTGGCATCCCTGCACACAGATGAAGGATCACGAGTGGCTACCACTGATCCCCATCAAGCGGGGCTACGGAGTGTGGCTGGAAGACTTCGAAGGACACCGCTATCTGGATGCCATTTCCTCCTGGTGGGTCAACCTGTTCGGCCATACCAATCCACGCATCACGGGCCGCATCAACGAACAGCTCAATACCCTGGAACATGTCATTCTTGCCGGCTTCAGTCATGAACCGGCCATTGCCCTGGCCGAACAGCTGGTCGACATCACCCCGTCAGGCCTGAGTCGCTGTTTCTTTGCCGACAACGGTTCCTCGGCGGTCGAAGTCGCGATGAAGATGAGTTTTCATTACTGGCGCAACCGGGGCAAAAAGGACAAGAGCCGTTTCGTTACCCTCGCCAACAGTTACCATGGCGAAACCCTCGGCGCCCTGGCCATCGGCGACGTGGCGCTGTACAAGGAAACCTACCAGCCCCTGCTGATGGAAGTGATCACCGCGCCATCACCCGACTGTTACCTGCGTGAAGACGGCGAGAGTTGTGCCGAGGTTGCGCAACGGGCCATCGAGGAAATGGAAAACATTCTCGCTGCCCAGGCCGACAGCATCTGTGCCGTCATCGTCGAGCCGCTGGTGCAGTGTGCCGGTGCCATGCGCATGTATGATCCCCTTTACCTGAAATTATTGCGCCAGGCCTGTGATCACTACGGCGTACATCTGATCGCCGACGAAATTGCCGTGGGCTTTGGCCGCACCGGCAGCCTGTTTGCCTGTGAACAGGCCGACATCAGCCCCGACTTCATGTGCCTGTCCAAGGGACTGACCTCCGGTTACCTGCCCCTGTCGGCCACCCTGACCCGAGACGAGATCTACCAGGCCTTCTACGACGAATATGAAAACCTCACGGCCTTTTTACACTCCCACAGCTTCACCGGCAACCCGCTTGGCTGCAGCGCCGCCCTGGCCACCCTGGATATCTTCCGCACTGACGATGTCATCGGCGCCAACCGCAAGCTGGCACGCAAGATGGCCCGGTGCACCGAAAGTCTGAAGGATCACCCCCATGTGGCCGAAGTGCGCCAGACCGGCATGATCCTCGCCATCGAGCTGGTACAGGACAAGACCCGCCGCACCCCCTACCCCTGGCAGGAACGCCGAGGCCTGCGTGTCTATCAGCACGGACTGGAAAACGGAGTATTACTGCGGCCGCTGGGTAACGTGGTTTACTTCATGCCACCGTACGTGATCAGCGAAGAGGAAATCGAGCTGATGGCACGAGTGGCAATTGAAGGGATAGAAAAAGCCACTCGGGGATAGATACAAGTGACGAGTGACGAGGGCTATTTCGTCATGCCAGTGTAGGCTGGATTAAAGGCAGGTACAAGATACAAGCAAATACGGCTTCGCCGTCATTCCAGCGAAGGCTGGAATCCAGGAAGGCTTCGGGCGTGGGAGGCTGGTTTGTCGCTGGCAGGAAGCGGTTTCGTGGCAACGAAACGTCCCCTTTCACTTGCCACCGCCCACTGAATTGTGGCTCGGGGGGCCGCAATTTCAGTGGACAGTGGATGTCGTCACAGCCTGCACAGGCATGACGGTTTAACCCGGGTGCTCATCACTCGTCACTCGTATCTTGTATCCTGTTACTAATCACTCGTCTATCTACTGTCCCGCAAGATCCCCCCACAGCACCTGTACCGCCGCCAGGGCGGTCAGGGCTGCGGTCTCGGTGCGCAGCACCCGGGGGCCGAGACCAATGCCGGTGAAACCTGCAGCGCTGGCTTGGGTGATTTCCTGTTCACTGAAACCGCCTTCGGGGCCGACGGCGAGCAGGACCGTGCCGCAAGGCCGGGCTAGGCTGGCCAGCCTGGTATTCTGTTGGGGATCGAGGATCAGCTTCAGGCCGGCCTGAGCTTCGGCACACCAGGTCTCGAATGGCCTGGGTCCGTGCAGTTGTGGCAGCACATTGCGCCCCGATTGTTCACAGGCGGCGATGATGACTGCCTGCCAGTGTTGCAGGCGTTTTTGCTGACGTTTGGCATCGAGGCTGACCACACAGTGTGCTGTATACAGTGGCGTGATCTCATTGATTCCCAGTTCCACGGCTTTCTGCATGGCAAAATCCATGCGCTCACCCTTGGAAATACCTAGCGCAAGGTGGGTGGCAAGGGGGGATTCACTGTTGGTTTCGCTGAAGCCGGTGATTCGCACACGGGCACTTCGTCTTGACAGCTGACTCAGGATTGCCGTGTATTCCCCACCCTCGCCATTGAACAGGATCATTTGGTAACCTTGCTTGAGCCGCAACACCTGTACCGCATGGCGAAAGGCATTGTCATCCAGCTCAACTTCGGCATCGACGGCAAGGGGAACCGGGAGGTAGATTCGGGGCATGCGCATGTGGAATGGGTAGATTAAAGATTAAAGACAAGTCCATGTGCCAGTACCGGTTTTACCACTCGTCCCTCGTATCTTGTATCTATTCCCTGAACTCAACCCAGATTATCCAGCCGATGTTCAAGATCATCGATATCGGGTACCACCACGGGCTCTCCATCGACCAGCAGATGGGAAGCGACGGACTGTTTTTCTTCACTTCGGGACTCGTCGACCACAACCGAATCAGGCTGCACCAGGCGCAACTTGGGGATACCCTGCAACACCACTGCCACGTAGGGCACACGGTGGTTGTTATTGAGCGTATTGAGAACCGCAATACGCTTGCCATGGCTAACATGGGTGCTGCCACTGGCAAGCTCGAAAGAAATCAGAGGCACGGCACGGTCTCGCCACTGTAGCCTGCCCAGTAACCAGGGCGGTGCATCACTGATGGCTTCAGGTTCAGAGTAGCCAATCACTTCTGCCACTGCCGCATTGGGCAATAGCAGCGTCTGCTGATCCAGTGGCAGCATCAGACAATGTACATTTTCAAAATGTTTCCCCGCTACAAGCGGGTTACTGTCCGTACTGCTATCGTTCTGTTGAGTCATGATTCATACCAAATAACGGTTACCTGTAATACTGAATTAACCTGGCCGCCAGTTGCCGTGGCGTGCCTTCGAACTGGCTGCAACCAGTCTTGCGCACACTGTCGGGCATGGCACTGATTACACAACTGTCAGCATCCTGGGTCCAGACCTGGCCCCCGACATGGGCGACCACCTGGGCACCGCACATGCCATCATCACACATGCCACTGAAAATAATCGTGTTGCAACGCTCTGCGTAGCGTTGCGCCATGTCGATCAGCACTGTGTCTATCGACGGAGAATAGGTTGATTCTATATCGAGATGGTGAAGTTCAATGGCACCGATGGGGCTCACCTTCAAACGGGCATTCACCGGTACGACCATTACTTCCTGATGTTTCAGGACATGTCCAACCCGCGCTTTTACCACCTGGAACGGTGTAATGCGATCCAGTTGTTCCGCCAGCATGCTCATGAACCGGCTACCAAGATGCTGTGCGAGGATAAATGCCACCGGCAGATCCTTAGGCAGCAAGGAGAGGAACTGCTTGAGTGCTTCAGGCCCCCCCAGCGAGGCACCCAGTACCCAGATATTTTCTGCCAGAGATTCCCGACTAACCCGCACATTTGCCATGGCATCGATATTCGCCGCCCAGGCCAGATCGATATCCAGTTCGTCACAATCCTCCCTGCCTGTCAGATCAGTGATCTTGTTAATCAATTTACCATACCACTTTGCGGTCAACAGCGGTTCTGCCAACGTCTGATCGCTGACATCATTAAAAATAATCGGAACATCCATATTGTCCAGCAGAGCATCCAGCAAATCTTCCTGCTCACAGGTATGATCATCGGCATCAAGCAGGATGACATCGGCCTTCATCGAAGGAAGCTTGTCGAGCAGGATACGACTCAGGGGTTCATTGATCACCACATTCAACCCATGGCGTTCCAGTACGTTCTGGATCTGCCCGCGGTGACGCAGGTTACTGGAAATAACCGCCAGATTGATACTGTTGTATTCAGATCCGGAGCTTTCCATCGAAGCTTTGTGCCTGTGGCCGTGAACCCGCTGTATTTTCTTTTTACCGGCAATATCCATTTGCAGTTTTCGTCTCAATCCAGGAAGGTTTCGATGTTCTGCAGTAATTCCTGCTCATTATAGGGTTTCCCCAGGTACGCATTGACACCAATATTGATGGCGCGCTGTTTGTGCTTTTCTGCAGTACGTGAGGTGATCATGATAATGGGAATATCCTTCAGCATTTCATCATTGCGTACATTGGTGGCCAGTTCATAGCCATCCATGCGAGGCATCTCCACATCGAGCAGCATGACATCCGGCCTTATATCCTGCAACTGTGCCAGGGCATCAACCCCGTCCTTGGCGGTAACCACCTGGTAATCGTGTCTTTCCAGCAGACGGGTGGTGACCTTGCGCACGGTAATTGAATCGTCCACCACCATGATGGTTGGCCTGACTCTGGTCTTTTCTTCCTCGAATGTCGGTACATGAACCAGTTCATCGCCAGCCAGGGTATCAATGAGCCGAACCAGCACGCCAAGATCAAGAATCAGAACCACCTGGCCATCACCCATGATGGTGGCACCGGTAATACCACGCAGGCTGCTCAGTTGTGGGCCAACGGGCTTGACAACGACTTCGCGACTGCCAATAAGCCCCTCGACCTGAATGGCAGCACGATATTCTCCACTTCTCACCAGCAGCAGAGGCACCTTCTGCCCTTCTACCGCTGGCAGCGGGGCATTGGTTCCCAGAACACTGCCCAGATGTAGCAGCCTGTAATCTTCATCCAGCCATGTGTAGACTGGCTGCTCCTGCTCCTGTAACTCCTGCAGTTCTGTTGCAGAAACACGTTCAACCCCCTGTACCCCCAGCAACGGGATGGCATAGGTGTCTTCGCCCACATTTACCATAAGCGCACGGGTAATCGCAAGGCTCATGGGCATGCTTATGGTAAAGGCCGTACCTTTACCTTCGGTAGTGTCAATCTTGATCATGCCACCGAGCTGCTTGATCTCGGTATTGACCACATCCATGCCGACACCACGGCCGGAAATCTGGGTTACCTTTTCTGCGGTACTGAAACCGGATTCCATGACCATGTTCAGCAGGGTATCTCGCGGTATTTCACTACCGGGCTTTATCATGCCCTTTTCGATGGCTTTTTTCTGAATCGCCTCAAGGTTGAATCCGGCGCCATCGTCACTGACCCGGATGACGATATCCGAACCCAGCTGTTCGAAGAACAGGTCAACGCGGCCAGCCGCCGGCTTGCCATTGCGGATCCGTTGTTCTGGCATTTCAATCCCATGGGAAACGGCATTACGCAGCATGTGCTCGATGGGTGGCATGATGCGATCCAGCACGGTTCGATCGATTTCACCTTCCAGGCCATGCAGCTTGAATTCAATCTCCTTACCCAGCTCATGGGCGGTCTGCCGTACGATGCGGCGCAATCTCGGTGCCTGGCCGGCAAATGGTACCATGCGGGTACGCATCAAGCCTTCCTGCAAATCCGTATTGACACGGGCCTGCTGGATCAAAAGGGTTTCTGACTCGCGGGTTATGTTGGCGAGAATCGCACGCAGGCTGTCAAGGTCGTTGAGACTTTCCAGCATACCGCGAGAAAGTTGCTGCATATGGGTAAAACGGTCGAACTCCAGCGGATCAAAATCATCATATTCCTGGCTGAGTGTTTCTTCCTTGCGGTATTCGATCTGGGCTTCGGTTTCGATTTCGAACTCACGCAACTGGTGACGCAAGCGGGAAACCGTGTCATCCAGCTCACGCAGGTTGTAGCGGAATGAGTTACTTTGCTGCTCGATGCGGGAACGGTAGATACTGACTTCACCGGCAAAGTTGACCAGGTTGTCCATCAGATCCGCTCGTACACGTACCAGCCCTGGCTGGGTAGTCGTGCGCGCCACGGTTTCTGTCGCCGGCACCTCTTCGGCTGGCGCTGGTGCCGGCGGACGGCTTTCCTCTTCCGCAGGCGGTGGTGTCACCATCTGGGGTGGTGACAATTCAACCACATTGTCTGACGTAGCCTCATCCGGCTCTTGTTGCCTGTTATCCTCAAATGGCTGATTGCTGATATTGACGACGTTATCATTGTTCGAGGCAGGTTCGAAGGCTTCGCTTTCGGAATTCATCGAGGCCTGCTCGTCATTTCCCTCGGACAGCTGTTTGGCATCAGCGTCTGACGATTCGGGTTCACTCAGCTCAAGCTC
>JAJRYG010000098.1 GCA_024275915.1 Gammaproteobacteria bacterium | reverse complement strand
TTTGGCTCCTTGGCGCAGCAACTCCGTCAACGGATCCGAAATCGCCTCTGGAGCCGGAAATTCGATTACGCTATCTTTGCTCATGGTGGCGTACCTCCTCCGCTGTTTCAGTTCTCGACAAACCGAATTTCAGCAGGGTACGCCGCCTTCTTCAATCACTCCGTACACCAGTTTCGAGTATAGCTCGTCAAGCCGGCATGTCCCTGGTTAAAAATCAACCAGTCAGCCAAAAACCATTAAAAAACAGGTTAAAGTTTATTCCCGAAATGCCGCTAAATTTATTGGGTTAGCCCTAGGGATGAGGGGAAAAATGGGCTATTCACCCCAAGCCGGTATGTTAAAAAATGTTGCAGGATGCTGATTTCAGGGGAACTTATATGTTACTCACACAAGACTTAAGGTATAATTTTATCTATCTAGTACTTTAGCATTTATTGCTTGGTACTATGTAATGTAGCTATTCAGACCCCGCCGGAAAGCCCATGGCAAACCAGGGGGAATCTGAAAAATTGGGAGATTGGGACGGCTGTACCAGGGTGGCCATGAACATTGGCCAACATAATTCTGCACTGGATTTGAGCAGCATATCTATAGATATTTCGTTGTCGGTGTCCCCCATAATCTTAAAGTTCTGCGAGTCGCCAAGACTAATTCGGGTCGGCTTCATATCAAGCCCGACAGCACAAACACGAGAATAAACATGCAAGAATTAAAAATCCTGGTCACCGGCGGTGCCGGTTTCATTGGCTCAGCCGTCATTCGTCATATCATCAACTCGACACCCCACCGGGTGCTCAACCTCGATGCGCTTACCTATGCCGGCAATCTCGAATCCCTCAAGGATGTTGCCGACGATCCGCGCTACCAGTTCGAACAGGTGGACATCTGCCATCACAAGGATGTCGAGCGGGTCATCCAGGCCTTCAGGCCCGACATCATCATGCATCTGGCAGCCGAATCCCATGTAGACCGTTCCATCGACGGCCCATCGGATTTCATCCAGACCAATATCATCGGCACCTACACCTTGCTGGAAGTGGCCAGAAAATACTGGCTGGGCCTTAATATCATCGAGCAGGAAAACTTCCTCTTCCACCACATCTCCACCGACGAAGTCTACGGCAGCCTGGGTGACGACGGCCTGTTCACCGAAGACAGCAGCTACGACCCCAGCTCGCCATACTCCGCCAGCAAGGCCTCGTCGGATCATCTGGTCCGGGCCTGGCACCGTACCTACGGCCTGCCGGTGATCATCACCAACTGCTCCAACAACTACGGCCCCTACCAGTTTCCGGAAAAACTCATCCCCTTGATGATCCTCAATGCCCTGGCCGGCAAACCCCTGCCAGTGTACGGCGAAGGCAAACAGGTGCGGGACTGGCTACATGTGGACGACCATGCCCGGGCACTCTACAAGGTCGTAACCGAAGGCAAACCCGGCGAGGTTTACAACATCGGTGGCTATAACGAAAAGACCAACCTCGAGGTCGTCAATACCATCTGCCAGATTCTCGACGAACTGGTTCCCGAACACCCGGGCGACATCAGCAACTATGCCGAGCTCATCACCTACGTGGCCGACCGCCCCGGTCATGATCACCGCTATGCCATCGATGCCAGCAAAATCAAGCAGGACCTCGGCTGGCTGCCGGACGAAACCTTCGAAACCGGCATCCGCAGCACGGTACAGTGGTACCTGGACAACTGTGACTGGTGGCAGCACGTCCTCGATGGCAGCTATCGGGGTGAACGCCTGGGGCTGAAAACAGGAACCTGAACGTGAAAGGCATAATTCTCGCAGGCGGATCGGGTACACGCCTGCACCCTGTCACACATGCGGTATCAAAGCAGCTGCTACCCGTTTACGACAAACCGATGATCTACTACTCGATGAGCACCCTCATGCTCGCCGGGATCCGGGACATCCTGATCATCTCGACTCCACGGGACACGCCGCTGTTCGAACACCTGCTGGGCAATGGCCGCCAATGGGGCATGAATCTCTACTACGCCGTGCAGCCCAGTCCCGATGGCCTGGCCCAGGCCTTCATCATTGGCGAATCCTTCATCGGCAACGACCCCTGTGCGCTCATCCTGGGTGATAACCTGTTCTACGGTCACGAGCTGGCACTCACCCTGCAACGCGCCGCACAGAAAACCCAGGGCGCCACCGTCTTCGCCTATCCGGTACACGACCCGGAACGCTACGGCGTGGTGGAATTCGACGAGCAGGGCAAAGCCCTGAGCCTGGAAGAAAAGCCCGAAAAGCCACGTTCCCGCTATGCGGTCACCGGCCTGTATTTTTACGACAACCAGGTCATCGAAATAGCCAAGGCCGTCAAGCCATCGGCCAGAGGCGAACTGGAAATCACCGACGTCAACCGCCATTACCTGGAAAAGCAAACCCTGGAAGTCGAAAGAATAGGGCGGGGCATGGCCTGGCTAGACACCGGCACCCACGAGTCACTGCTCGAAGCCTCCCAGTACATCCACACCATCGAAAAACGCCAGGGCCTCAAGATAGCCTGCCCGGAAGAAATTGCATGGCGAAACAACTGGATAGACAACAAACAACTGGAAAAACTGGCCCAACCCCTCATAAAAAACGATTATGGCCAATACCTCCTGGATTTACTGGAAGAAAAGATATTCTGACCGTGAGCCGTCATACCGCAATAGCCCAAATCAACGACTCCGGCACAGGCCGGAATCCAGCGGCACTAATCAGGTGCCCGTAAAGTAAAATAGTTACCCATGAACATCATCAAAACCAAAATACCCGATCTCCTCATCATCGAACCCAAAGTCTTCGGTGACGAGCGTGGCTTCTTCTTCGAAAGCTACAACAAACAAAAATTCCACCAACTCACCGGGCTGGAACTCGACTTCATCCAGGACAACCACTCAAAATCCGCCAAAAACGTCCTGCGTGGCATGCACTACCAGATCAAACAACCCCAAGGAAAACTGGTCCGCGCCGTACAGGGCGAAGTCTTCGATGTCGCCGTCGACATCCGCAAAAACTCCCCCACCTTCGGCCAATGGGTCGGCGTCCACCTGTCGGCAGAAAACAAGAAACAGTTCTGGGTTCCGGCAGGTTTTGCCCATGGTTTTGTCGTACTCAGCGAAACCGCCGAGTTCCTCTACAAAACAACAGACTACTATGCCCCGGAACATGAACGCAGTATCAAATGGGACGACCCGCAAATAGGCATAGACTGGCCCATCGAAGGCGCACCAGCCTTATCAGAAAAAGACAAGGCAGCCTTACCCCTGTCAAAAGCAGAATTATTCGAATGAGTATAAAGCGGTCCTGTTCTGGTCTACTGTTCTTGGACACAGCGAGGAGCGCTAAACTCACACAAAGACAGAGGTGTTCAAGATGGCAAGAAAGAGTTACACGACGGAATTTAAACGTGAACTGGCGGGAATGGTGCTGGACGATGGATACAGTATCAGCGCGGCCTGCACAGCGATGGGGGTTGGCGCGACAGCTCTGCGCCGCTGGGTCAAACAGCTGCGATAAGAACGGGAGGGCCGAACGCCTCCACGGAGTCCGGCGCTGACACCGGAGCACCGCCGAACCCCGGAGCTGGAAGCCCGGCTGCGGAATGTGGAAAGGGA
>JAJRYG010000097.1 GCA_024275915.1 Gammaproteobacteria bacterium | reverse complement strand
TCGATGAGCACCACGGGCCGGCCCGGCTCGTCCGGCAATTCGATGATGATGTCCACGGTCAGCAATGGGGTGCGGGGTCGGGGCATGGTGATGCTCACAGGTCGCGCTTGTTGATGAAGCGGATGATCTTGCGCCGCTGGCGCTTGTCGGGTCGCTTGCCGGGCGCCGGCGACATCTGTTTTTGCTGTTCACGCTGGAGCTGGCGTTGCCGGATGCTGTCGTCGTCTTCGTGGTAAAGCTGTCGGGCTTCCGTTGCCGGGCCACGCCGGCTCGCCAGTTGTTCGACGCGGATACGCCAGTGGTCGATGCCCTTGTGAATTTCGATGTTGTCACCCACCTGCAAGTCCCTCGATGGCTTGCAGCGTGCCCCGTTGACATGCACATGCCCCCCCTTGATGGCATCCACCGCAACCGCACGGCTTTTGTAAAACCTTGCCATCCATAACCACTTGTCGAGACGTTGCTTGTTGCTCACTGCTGGCTAAAACCCTGTTGGCTATACGCCTTTTGATTTACCGGCTTAACCATAACACATGGCCAGTTTATCTTTGACTGGGGTATGATAGCCCGTCTTGCAGTAAAACAGATAATCAAGAATGAAACAACACCGGTCGATTCGCAAACACAACACCCAGGCTCTGGCCGATCTTTTCCGGAAATTTATGCCCGCCTCGGCGGTGTTGACGGAAAAGGAAGATTTGCGACCCTTCGAATGTGATGGTCTTTCAGCCTACCACAGTCTGCCCCTGCTGGCCGTGTTGCCCGAGACGGTGGAACAGATTCAGCAGGTGCTGGCCATTTGCCACGAAAACGACGTGCCGGTGGTCGCCCGCGGCGCCGGCACCGGCCTGTCTGGGGGGGCGCTGCCCAACAGCCAGGGCGTACTGCTCAGCCTGGCCAAACTCAACCGCATCCTGGAACTCGACCCTGTCCAGCGCATCGCCCGGGTCGAGCCGGGGGTACGCAACCTGGCTATCTCCGAAGCGGCCGCCCCCTTCAAGCTGTTCTATGCCCCCGATCCTTCCTCGCAGATCGCCTGCTCCATCGGTGGCAATGTGGCGGAAAATTCCGGCGGCGTGCACTGCCTCAAATATGGACTGACCGTTCACAACGTCCAGCAGATCAAGGTGCTCACCGGCAAGGGTGACATGCTCACCCTCGGCGGCAGTGGCCTGGACAGCCCGGGCCTTGACCTGCTGGCACTGATGACCGGCTCCGAAGGCATGCTTGGCATTATCGTCGAGATCACCGTGAGGCTGTTGCCCTTGCCAGAAAAAACCGAGGTAATCCTGGCCGCCTTCGAGGACATTGCCAAAGCCGGCGAAGCCGTGGGCAACATCATTGCTGCCGGCATCATTCCCGCCGGACTGGAGATGATGGACAACCCGGCGATTCGTGCCGCGGAAGCCTTCGCCCATGCCGGTTATCCGCAGGAGGCAGCCGCCATTCTCCTGTGTGAACTCGATGGAGATGAAATAGATGTGCAACAGCAGCGCCAGCGGGTCGAAGCGGTTCTGTCACAAAGTGGGGCCGGTGAAATCCGTGTCGCCAGGGACAGCGAGGAGAAGCAGCTTTTCTGGAAAGGCCGCAAGGCCGCCTTCCCGGCGGTGGGACGGCTGTCCCCCGATTACTACTGCATGGATGGCACCATTCCCCGCAAGCGGCTGGCCGAAGTACTGACCCGCATCGGCGAGCTGTCCGATGAATTCGGCCTGGCCGTGGCCAATGTGTTTCATGCCGGTGACGGCAACCTGCACCCGCTTATCCTTTATGATGCCAACATCGAGGGTGAACTGGCCCGTGCCGAAGCCTTCGGTGGCAAGGTGCTCGAACTGTGTGTCGAGGCCGGAGGCACCATCACCGGTGAACACGGCGTGGGCATGGAAAAGCTCGATCAGATGTGCGTCCAGTTCACACCACTGGAGCTGGAATATTTTCATGCCATCAAGCACGCCTTCGATGCAAAAGAGCTGCTCAATCCCGGCAAGGTGATCCCCACCCTGCATCGCTGCGCCGAATTTGGTGCCATGCACGTGCACCATGGCCAGCTGCCCCACCCCGAGCTGGAGCGCTTCTAGGCATGGATATCAGTCTTCGCCTGCAGGGCCAGGTCCGCCAGGCCATCGACAAACGCCAGACGTTTCGCATCGAGGGCAACAACAGCAAGGCCTTCCTCGGTCGTCCCGTCACGGGTGAGGTTCTGTCGCTGCGGGAGCATCATGGCATCGTCAGTTATGAGCCGACCGAACTGGTGATCACCTGCCATGCCGGGACGACCCTGAAGGAACTGGAACAGACCCTGGCCGAGAAACGGCAGATGCTGCCCTTCGAGCCGCCCCACTTTGGCGAACAGGCAACCCTGGGAGGCACCATTGCCTGTGGCCTGGCCGGGCCTCGACGGCCATTCAGCGGTGCGGCACGGGACTTTGTTCTTGGCTGCCGTGTCCTGACCGGCAAGGGTGACATCATTCACTTCGGCGGCGAGGTGATCAAGAACGTGGCCGGCTACGATGTCTCGCGACTGATGACCGGCGCCTTTGGCACCCTGGGGGTGTTGCTGGATGTGTCACTCAAGGTTCTGCCGCTGCCGGAGCACGAAGCCACCCTGCAAAAGGCCTGTTCCGCCGAACAGGCACTGGATATCATGACCCGCCTGGCGGGCCAGCCCACCCCACTGAGCGGCGCCTGTCATGATGCTGAAAACCTCTATCTTCGCTTCAGCGGTTCGCGACAAAGTGTCGAGGCGGCATGCAAAAGATTCGAAGGCGATGAGATGGAACACGGCCAGCGGCTCTGGCAACAGATCCGTGAGCACCAGCACGCCTTTTTCCGCCAGCAAAAACCCCTGTGGCGACTGTCGCTGGCGGCCAGTTCGGCACCCCTGACTCTGGCCGGCGAGACCTTCCTCGACTGGGGCGGTGCGCAGCGCTGGTTGTACAGTGATGAGCCTGCCAGCCGGATCCGGGATGCCGTCAGCGCCTTGGGGGGCCATGCCACCCTGTTTCGCAACCCGGGTGAACAAAGCGAAATCTTCCACCCCCTCGGCAGTCTGGAAAAACAGTTGCATCTGAACCTGAAACAGGTGTTCGACCCCTTTGGTCTGCTCAACTATGGCCGCATGTACGAGGGCCTGTGAAGGTTTACGGATTGTCATGCAAACACGAATCACTGCAAGATTTCTCGCCACCCGTCAGGGTCAGGAAGCCAATCGCATTCTGCGCAGCTGTGTGCACTGTGGTTTCTGCACCGCCACCTGCCCAACCTACCAGTTACTGGGCGATGAGCGTGACGGCCCGCGCGGCCGGATTTATCTCATCAAGCAGGTGCTGGAGGGCAGCCAGGCCAGCCGCCATACCCAGCAACACCTGGATCGCTGCCTGACCTGCCGGGCCTGCGAAACCACCTGCCCTTCGGGGGTGGAATATGCCCACCTGCTGGACATTGGCCGGGAGCAGGTCGAAGCCCAGGTAAGACGTCCGCCGGGCCAAGCCCTGCTGCGCTATCTGCTCGGCCAGACTCTGCCCCATCCTGCACGGATGAAGACGCTGCTGCAGGTCACACGGCTTCTGCGCCCCCTGCTGCCAGGCCACCTCAAGCCGCGTATCCCGCTGCTGAAACGGGCGCCGGCGGCCAACAGCAACACGCTGACATCGAAACGCAAGCTGATCCTGCCCGGTGGCTGTGTACAACCCCTGCTGGCACCGGAAATCGATCACATGGCGACCCGGGTACTCAACCGGCTGGGTTTTGAACTAATCAGCGCCGGTGGCTGCTGTGGCGCGGTCAACCACCACCTCAGCCAGACGGACAAGGCCCACCGGCTGATGCGCAACAATATCGATGCCTGGTGGCCACTCATCGAAGCCGGTGCCGAGGCCATACTCAGCACTGCCAGCGGTTGTGGCGTGATGCTGAAAGACTATGGCTACCTGTTACAGGATGACCCCGATTATGCCCAGAAAGCCCGCAAGGTTTCCCAACTGAGCCGAGACCTCGTCGAAGTCCTCGAGCAGGAAGATCTGTCGCCCCTGCACATCGATGGCCGTCCGGCCATCAGCTTTCACGCCCCCTGCACCCTGCAACACGGGCAGAAATTGCAGGGACGGGTCGAGACCCTGCTGCAGGGCCTGGGTCTCAAGCTTGCACCAGTGAGGGATGCCCACCTGTGCTGTGGCTCGGCCGG
The DNA here is from genome assembly GCA_024275915.1 of Gammaproteobacteria bacterium. GTDB lineage: Bacteria > Pseudomonadota > Gammaproteobacteria > UBA6429 > Thiohalophilaceae > JAJRYG01. Next base: position 24,252 of record JAJRYG010000097.1, on the reverse strand, counting down.
TACCTACTCCATAACCCAGGCCAGATTGTCCCGTCAGCTGCGTAGCGGTAAACTCGAAGCCCTGCTGGACAATCAGCCTGAAATAATCATCACCGCCAATATCGGTTGCCTGCACCATCTGAACGAAACCAGCCCGGTTCCCGTCAGACACTGGATCGAGCTGCTTGCAACATAACAAAAACGTCAGCGGGAAGTTATACTATGTGTTTTCAGCCCTGGTACAAATTCCATGTCCTTGAACTTCAGTGAAAATCCCGGTCCCTACGAACGCCACCTCAAGCGCAAGTACAACAATCCTCTGTTTGGTGACAAAGCCAAAGGTATCGACCAGGCTCGGGTGGATGCCGCCAGGTTGCTGGACGAAGAGCAACTGCATGACTTCCTGACTCAGTTTCGTTCGCTGGTCCAGCAGGCTGTCGAGCTCGAGCCCAATGCCGACAGCGAAACCATTCTTGCCATCAAGGACCAGCTCGATCAATCCTACAGTCTGTGTTGTTCACTGGCAAATAACCAGCCGGAAATCAGACAGGCCATCGACCGGCTGATCGATGTGATCATGGCGGCCATCCGTAAAGGGGCTGAAAATGATCCTGAAGCCCTGAAGAAGCTCGAAGAAGAAGAGGCGGCACGGGAAATCCACAAACAGCTGCAGTCCAATGTGCTGGTTGCGGATCTGATGCTGGAAGACTCCCCCATCGAAGCGGATGAACTGGTGCCCACCCTGCTAAGCGAGGATCACGAGTCCCTGCCTGTGGTGCTGAGCATTTTCGAAGCCGAACAGTTGCAACACATTTGCCAGGATGCCGTGAATCTGCTGGAAGATCTGGAAGCCCGAGGCATTGACGTGCCCGCAAAGGCCCAGACCAATCTGCAGATCATCGAAACCTGGCTGCTGGAAAATACCGAACTGGGATCGGCCTGAACATGCCAGAGCGAATCGACTGTGTGGTGTATCGAAGCCCGAAAAAGGCCGATACCTACCTTTTTGTCCCGGAAGAAGATGATTTTTCAGCCGTGCCCGAGGTTTTGCTGAAGTCCTTTGGCAGACCAGAGAAAGTCATGCAGCTGGAACTGACAGAAGACAAAAAACTCGCACGGAACAATGTCAGAACCATCATGGAAGACCTGGACAGGCAGGGGTTTCATCTGCAAATGCCACCGCATACGATTACCATTTAACAGGCTATTGAAAAACACCGTTATTCGACAGCCTGTTAACCTGGTATTTGGAACAGCTGTTTAATGACTTCTGCTCTACCCTTGCAGGCTGCGTGCACGCATACAAGTGACAAGGACAAGTTACGAGGAAAAACATTTTTTCGTCAAGGGATTCTGTCTTCTCCATAACTGCGCTTCCTGTGTTGGCGGAAACCCCACACAGGTGAATACACAGAGACACCTTATTTTGTCACTTATCACTCATCGCTCGTCACACGCCTATTGTCTGCGCCCGGATTGATACAAAGCTTCTGTTTCCTGTAGTTTATCAGGCTCTTTTCAGAGATATGCACCTTTATCTTCCCGAATTTCGCATCCACCTGATATTGCAGGGGCAGTTTTTGGCCATCATCACTCAGCCACATGAGCATGTAGCCTTCATTCTTTGCCTCATCCTTGTTGGTTCGCGTCAGTTCGATCTTGGTTGCGGGTAATTCCCTGCCGGCGACCTTGATGATTTCCCGGCCATGTCGATGGGCGGTATACTGGTTTATCCTGTCCTTGTAGTTGACATCGACAACCAGATCTCCCAGTAAATCATAATCCCACCAGCGGGCGGCATAAAGCAGGGACAGGGGATCCAGTACCGGGTGTTCCAGTTTGACGGGGGCAGTTTTATCGTAAACCAAATAACTCATGCCATTTTCCAGCGGTGGGAAAGTGTCCAGGAAAGCCGGAACAGCTTTTTTTCCATCCTTTTCCCAGTAGCTACTGACAACAATGTCCCCCTCAAGATCAGATTCACCTTCCTCGTCTTCGGCATAGATGATTTGATCGGGGATTTTCCGACGCTTGCGGAACAACTCTATCTTGTTGTTGGCATAATCCAGCCAGACCAGTTCATATTTACCATCGACGATTTCATTGATCTCTTCGGTAAGCAAGACCCGGGGAAATGCCGGATCGATGGTAGTGCGCCAGATGAACCTGACCGGGTGCAAGGTTTCGGCAAAACCAAAATTCTCGGTACTGACCTTGAGCATGAGATAGCAGGAAGGCTGATTATTGAACAGGTGGCTGCTGGTGTCGGCAATAAATGCCACATTGGCCAGGCCTTTCCAGAAAAAAGCGGTAAAAAAACCCTTGTATGACAAATGGTAAACCAGATTTTCTGCATTTTCGACTCGGGTATCGAGCAGGTTCCAGCGCAGATATGGCTTGGCATACAGCAGCTCAGAGAAGATCAGCAACAAAAGCAACCCGCCTGTCTGCAGTCCCCTGGAAATGCCGTTCCGGCCAGCTTTGTACATGCGGTTTATCCTTGTTTCCCGCCTCCGAGGCAGGGAGGTGACTGGGGAGCATGGGCATTTTTTGCCTGCCATTCCGCCGGCGTGTAGGTATGCAATGCCAGCGCATGGATCTTGCCGCTCAGTTCATCGGCCAGCACCTTGTTGATGATACGGTGCCGGGCAACCAGCATTTTCCCGTCGAACTCATCGGAGACGATGGTGACCTTGAAATGGGACTCGGAACCCGGTGGCACATTGTGGTTGCTGCTCTCGTTGATCACCTGCAGGTAATCGGGTTTTATGCTTTCGCTCAGCTTGTTTTCGATTTCGGTCTGCACACTCATACTCTTGCCCTTGATTGCGATGTTTTTGCCGAGAACTGATTATACCCAATCGTTCCCCTCAGTGGTGATGTTCCTTGTGGCCGTCCTCGTGTTCATCATGATCCTTGCAGAATTCATGACGCAGTTCGGCAAACTGTTGCAGGCAGGCATCCACCTTGCCGTTGACGGAATCGGCGGGGAAATTTCCCTGGGCATCGGCCTCGCCTGCCGGCATGCCACTGAGCAGGCTCAGGGCCTCATCGACACTGCCAACCGCATGGATATGAAATGTTCCGTCCCGGACTGCCTCGATCACGCTCGGTCTGAGCATCAGATTCTGTACATTGCAGGCCGGAATGATCACCCCCTGCTCACCGCTGAGACCGCGTAACTGGCACAGTTCAAAAAAACCTTCGATTTTTTCATTCACACCACCAATGGACTGTACCTGTCCACGCTGGTTCACTGCACCGGTTATCGCCAGACTCTGTTTGATTGGTACATTCGCCAACGCCGAGAGCAGTGCACACAATTCTGCCGTACTGGCGCTGTCACCATCAATCATGGAGTAGGACTGCTCGAAGACCAGGGTCGCAGCCAGGGACAACGGCCGGTTGTGGCTGTAACGGGAGGCCATGAAGGCATTGAGAATATAGACTCCCTTGGAATGGATGGCTCCGCCCAGCTCTACTTCCCTTTCTATATCGACCAGCTCACCTTCACCAACCCGCACCGTGGAGGTGACACGCACAGGATGACCAAAACTGATGTCCCCCCATTCGGTCACCACCAGTGCATTGACCTGCCCGACCTGGCTGCCAGTCGTGTCCAGCAGGATATCCTCGTCCAGGTATTCCTCCAGCTGACGCAGACGGGGACGTTCATGACGTAATTCGAATTGTTCGATGGCCTGCTCCACGTCGATGCGAGTCACCCGGGAACGGTCATGCTGGCGGCTCCAGTAATCGGCCTCGATCATTAGCCGGGTCAATTCACCGAGGTGCAGGGCAATTTTCTTCTGGTTTTCAATCAGACGCTGCATCTGTTCCATCAACAGTGCCACGGCATCCCGGGCAAAGGCATGGAGCTGGTTCTGCCGAGCCAGATCGGCAATCAGGCCACAATAACCCCGGGTGGTTTCATCATCAACGGTAATGGCATCATCGAAATCAACCCCCACCTTGAACAGGCCGGCAAAATCGGGATCATCCTCCATCAAGCGGTCGTAGAGAATGCGCTCGCCAATCAGCAGAACCTTGACATCCAGCGGTACCCGCTGTGGCCGGAGTTGGTCGGCAAGCTGCTGGGACTGGGGCTCGACGGAGCGCGGCATGAGGATCTCCTCGAGCCGCAGGGTGCGTTTGAGTCCATCCCAGGCTTCGCTGTTCTGTAACAGTTTGTATGCATCGAGCACCAGGTAACCGCCATTGGCTCGATGCAGTGCACCGGCCGTGATACGGCTGACCGCGTTGAGCTCTTCATGGCCGGTTGTGGAGCTGGTGATCTTGCCAAACAGGTTTTCGATGGATGGCCAGGGTTCGTAAACAACCGGTGCCTGCTCCGGCTGGTTGTCAACCAGTAAACTGATCAGGTACTTGTTGAAGTAAACCGCATCGACACTGACCTGGGTTGCTTGATCATCACCACTAAACAGCACGACCAGGTGGAAGTTTCGGCTCAGATCCTCGCGGACCTTTTTCATGTAAGCGAGAACACCGGGCTGGCTTGCATATTTCGCTTCCAGCTCATCGAACAGGTATCCGCTGGCAATCAGGCAGCTTTCCCGGTTGAGTTCCGTCAGGGTCTTGCGCCACTGGTGCAGCCCCTCCAGCCGGGTTTTGGCCAGTTTGCGAAGTGTCTCGCTGTCGGCATCAGACAGACCGGGGGGATTCCCCTCAGTCGGCTCCCAGCCGGAACGGATGCGTTTCTGGGCTGCCAGCAACCGCTGCGGATACTGGCTGAGCACCAGCCCCTCCTCAATGGAAAAGGGCAGTTCACTGATCAGCTGTTCCATGTCCTGCATGAAGCCCCGACCCTGGCCGGCAGGTAACTTCAGTACTTCCGGCTTGCAGGCATCCTGCAGGTTCGGGATATACAGCCAGTCGTACAGGTCCGGACGGGCCTGGCCCTCGTTACGATGCAAAAACCCTTTCACCAGCTCATGCTTGCCGATGCCCTCCGGCCCCATGACATAGAGATGGAAGCCCCGGTGTGTTACCGAACAGCCAAATTCCAGCGCTTTTCGTACCCGTGGCTGAAAATGCAGAGGAGAGACCGGCTGTAGATCGTCGGTGGTTTCGAAAGGGGAGCTAGCAAGGGTACAGGTTTTTTTCAGGGCTTCGGCGTTCAATTCAAGTGGTGTTTTCATAGACTAAGGCAGGTCAAGGGTAAGGAATCCGGGCAAATTGCCAACCGGGAGGATACTGCAGATGCCTCGTAACATCACCCGTTTATACCGGATCTGCTCCGGTTTGGGCCCGAAGCAGCCAGAGAACCGGGAATGGTTCTCATTCCCAGTAATTGAACGGCTGCTCGCACAGTGACCGCTCACGTGGCTATCCCATTGATATGACGAGATTTTCTCAAATCCGGGACGGATTTTACACTTTTTAACAAAATACACATTGTAAAACTAGGGTCTCAGACCTACTTTTACAGAACACAATACACTTAATTATTTAAGGAAGCGGATTATGAAACTCTCATCCCGTGCTGACTATGCGGCAAAAGCCATGCTCGAACTGTCCATCAATCCGGAGCGCCCGGTCACCCTGGCCTACCTGGCCCGCCTGCAGGACATTTCCATCTCCTATCTGGAACAGATCTTTGCCCAGTTGCGCAAACACGGACTGGTAAAAAGTGTGCGTGGACCGGGAGGGGGTTATGTACTGAACAAGCCCCTGAACGAAATCAGTGTCGGCGACGTCGTCATGGCCATCGACAATCCCGGTGCCCGGACCGAGGAAACGCCACAGACCGACACCACCCATCAGTTGTGGAATCAGCTGTCAAAAATGGTTTACAACTATCTGGATACGGTCAGTTTGCAGGACATCCACGACGGTCTGGAAAAAAGCGGCGAAATCGCAGCCGCCTGATCCCGTACGGTTCAACCGGCAGCAAGGCACAGACCCGGCTGCCGGTTTTATCTGTCAGGGCTAATGGACTCAGGCCTCATACCAGTCCAGCTCGACCTTCTGCACCTGACGGCCCAGCAGAACCACCAGCCCGCTCATGCGATCATCCCCGCTTGGACTGAACTCAAACTGATACTGGCGATAAAAACGCATCCTTCCTGTCACATCCCGGCGCAGGCGAATTTTCGTCAGTGACACCGATTCATCGAGAAACTGGTAGTCACGTTGCTTGCAGGCATGTCGGCCTGCACCCCGAGCCACTTCGCGAGCACCCAGACTGTCCCACCAGAAAGCCAGGATGGCAAGAAAAAACAGCACGATGACAAGGTTATTCATAAACAGCCGGTTCCGGGATTCTGACAGACAAGTGTGGCCCATTTTACGCCATTGAAGGCTGACTGTGTTGCCACAAGGCCTGTATTTCGGCATTCGGCATGAAGCGTTTTTTTGCAGTACAATACGGATTTCCCCGCATTATCAATCCTTGTCCCTCATGCTCAAATTCTCTCTAAGTGTTTTCAGAAACGCCATTGATGCCAACAGTTATCGCCGGGGAACGGCTTATTTCGAGCAGGGCAGCGTCAAGGCCCTGCACAGCGAAGAAACCCAATATGGCATCTTGCTGCATGCCCTTGTCGGTGGCAGTACCCCCTTTCCATATGAACAGGAGATCGCCCTTCTCGTTATGAACGACAGGGTCATCGATATCGAAGGTGAGTGCAGTTGACCGGTCGGCTATAACTGCAAGCACGTGGTTGCCGCCTGCCTGAAGTATCGGGCCACGGTAGGCCAGGGTGATTCCCGCCAGGGCGACGCCAGCCTGGCATGGCTGAATCAATTCATGAAGACGGATCAGGCCGGTGATGATGCCATCCGGGCCGGTGGCGAGTTTCTGGTCTATCTGCTCATGCCGGCAGATGTCTCCCATGAGCTGTCTGTCCGATTTCATGTCACCCGGCGCCTGAAAAATGGACAAATTGGCAAGGGCAGGCAGACTGACATGCACAACCTCGCCGAATCCTATCTGTCCCCGGCCTATGCAAGCGAGATCGACCGGCAGATTGGCAGGCTGATCAAATTGCAGGACACGCCATTCTGGAATAACCGTGACTACACGCTCAAAGGCGAGACCGGTTTTCTTGCCCTGTCAAAAATGCTGCAGTCCGGGCGCTGTTTCTGGCAGGATACCCGCCGGCCAGCACTGCAGGCTGGTGCCCCGCGAACGCTTCAACTGGACTGGCAGGAAGCGGGCAGGGGTTCCCGCCGCCTCCGGCTCAAACTGGATATCCCGGCTCTGCTGCTCAACACCCTGCCGGTACTTTATCTGGATCAGGAAGCCGGCACCCTGGGACCCGTGGAAGGTGCGGATTTCAATGAAAAACAGTGGGAAATGCTGCTCGCCGCACCTCTCGTACCTGCCGATGTCCTGCCGGATTTCAGCCAGCAACTGCTGCTCAAGGGGACACATTGCCCCCTGCCACCCCCGCTCGAAATCGAAACACTGGAAATCAGGGACCAGCCCCCGTTACACCTTCTGTATCTCTATTCCGAGCGGGATTCTGAACTCCCCTTTCCGGAACACCGGATCCGCCTGCGTTATGCCTATGATGGCCATGAAACGCGTGTGCTGCCCGACGATGCAGTACACAAACAGCTCAGCGGCAACCGGCTCATCACTGTCCACCGTGACAAAGCGGCAGAAAAAGACACCCAGCAAAGGCTCTTTGACGCCGGTTTCCACGCCTATCTGGACGAACAGCAGGGTGACATGATCTTTGGCCATGACGAACAGACCGATCAGCTGGGTGTGGTCAGTTGCTGGCAACATTTCCTCGAAGAGATCCTGCCTGACCTGCAGGCAGAAGGCTGGCAGGTTGAACATGACGCCGACTTCCAGATGCAGTTTGTTGCTATCGACAACTGGGATGTTGACATCGAGGCCGACAATGACTGGTTCGATTTGCGTTTCGACCTCGATATCGAAGGCCGAAAACTGCCCCTGCTCCCTTTCATCACCGAGCTGCTGACCAGTTACGAACCCAACAGTCTGCAGGAACCATCAACCTGCCACTGGGAGACAGCCAGTATCTGAAACTGCCTGCCGAGCGCATCCGTTCGATTTATCAGGTCCTGTATGAACTGTTCGACAGCGATTCGGTCAGTGCCGACGGCAGCATGCGTCTCAATCGCTTCGATGCTGCAAGGCTGACCGAACTGGAAGAAAGCTGTGGAAACAAAACACGCTGGCATGGCGACAAGGCCATGCGCAAGCTGGGGCGCAAACTGAAAAATTTCAAGGGCATCAGAAAGGTTGCGACACCGCGCGGACTCAAGACAGAGCTGCGCGAATATCAGCAGCAGGGTCTGAACTGGTTGCAGTTCCTGCGCAGTTATGAATTCAACGGCATTCTGGCCGATGACATGGGGCTTGGCAAGACCGTGCAAACTCTGGCACACCTGCTGCTGGAAAAGGAAAGGAAACGCATGAACAGACCTTGTCTTGTCATCGCGCCCACCAGTCTGATGAGCAACTGGCGCCGTGAAGCCGAACAGTTTACCCCTGGCCTGAAAGTGCTGGTTCTTCAGGGACCGGACAGAAAGCAGTTCTTTGACGACATCGACAAGCATGATCTGATCCTCAGCACCTACCCTCTGCTGACTCGTGATACAGACGCCCTTCTCGCCCATGAATATCATTACCTTATTCTCGATGAAGCGCAGGTGATCAAGAATCCTCGTGCCAAGGCAGCCCAGACGGTGAGAAAAATTCAGGCCCGGCACCGCCTGTGCCTTACCGGCACACCCATGGAAAACCACCTGGGTGAACTGTGGGCCCTGTTCGACTTCCTGATGCCGGGTTTCCTGCAGGACAGCCGATTCTTTACCCAGCATTTCCGCAACCCCATCGAAAAACACGGTGATACGGAACAACGCCAGCGTCTGGTCCAGCGCATCAGCCCCTTCATGCTGCGCCGCAGCAAGAGTGAAGTCGTCAGTGAGCTGCCAGACAAGACCGAGATCCTCCGCTCGGTCACGCTGCACAGCAGGCAGGCCGCTCTCTATGAAAGCATTCGCCTGTCCATGGAAAAGAAAGTCCGTGACGCCATCGCCCAAAAGGGCCTGGCACGCAGTCATATCACCATTCTCGATGCCCTGCTCAAGCTGCGCCAGGTGTGCTGTGATCCACAACTGCTGTCCCTGCCACAGGCAAAAAAGACAAGGGAATCGGCCAAGCTGGACATGCTGATGGAACTGCTGCCGGAAATGCTGGAAGAAGGTCGGCGGATCCTGCTGTTCTCCCAGTTTACGAAAATGCTCGGTATCATCGAACAACGCATCAAGGGACAGGGCATCAGTTATACCAAGCTCACCGGCCAGACCCGTAAGCGCGATGAAGTCATCGAACGATTCCGCCAGGGTGAGGCCGATGTCTTTCTCATCAGCCTCAAGGCAGGTGGTGTGGGACTAAACCTGACGGAAGCCGACACGGTCATCCATTATGATCCTTGGTGGAACCCTGCCGTGGAGAACCAGGCCACCGATCGGGCACACCGCATCGGCCAGAACAAGCCCGTATTCGTCTACAAACTCATTACCGAAAATACCCTGGAAGAAAAAATCATGGCCATGCAGGCAAGGAAACAGGCCCTGGCCGATGGCGTCTACGAGCGGGGCAAAAAGAACAGCGAGGCCAAACTCACGGCCGATGATCTGAAAGAACTGTTCGAACCGCTCAGCAACTGATCGGACAAGACCGTCAGTCCGCCGATGATCTCCCTTTTGCCTGTGGCAGCATCATGAGACGAGCTCATCGAGAAGCCGGGCCAGTTCACGGGTCTTTTGCTTTCGTGAAAATTGCTGCACATCCGAGGCTGACAGGATGGGCACGCGTTCATCCCTCAGTTCAGCCAGAAAGTGCAGAAAATCCTTTTTGATTGCCTGCCTGTCGTCCAACGGGGTCAGGATGCCAGCCCCGGCCTCCTGCAAGACCCGAGCCGTGTCGCCTGACAGGTCGGTAAGGGCCAGCACCGGTTTCTGAGCACGCAGGTACTCGTAGACCTTTGCCGGGATCTGATGATTGCAATTTGACGCCTGCAGCAGCAACAAGCCGTCAACCACCAGCATTTCCTCCAGCGCCTTTGAATAGGGCAAGGAAGGGTAAAGCTTTACCACATCCTGAATGCCGAAATCATCGATCAAGGATTGCAGGTATTCATCATGCCCGGTGGCACGCAGTCTTATTTCAACCTTGTCAAGCACACCATCCCGGGCCTGCAGGATGTCTGCCAGGGCAGCAAAAAATTCCCTGGGATCCCGCTCGGAGGGATAGAGGATGCCACTGTGCAGCAGTACGAGCCTGTCTTCATCCGCCTGTGGTGTCTCGCCAGGTTTTTGCAGCGCGGCCTGAAAGGCTTCTTCATCGAAACCATTGGCGATCTCGACAAACTTCTCCTTGGGCATATCGGGATAGCGATCGAGGTACATCTGCCTTGCACCAGGTGTGGTAAACACTGCGTAGCTGCAATACTGGATGACCTTTTTTTCGATCCACTGGTAAATTTTTCTTTGTCGTTTGTCTGTCGGGTAGGTCTCTTCCGTCATGGAGTCGCGAAAATCCGCCACCCAGGGAATACCGGTGATCCTGTGCACGGCCAAGCCGATCAAATGTGCCGTGGCAATGGGATAGGTGGACCACATGACTCTGATTTTGTGCTTTCTGATCATGCGAACCGCGGAGAAGACACCGGCAAACCACCAGCTTGCCCAGCGGTCCGGCAAGGCCATGAAAGAAAGATAGGCTTTGCCGACAGTCAGGTGCCGGGCCGTATCCAGGGCAAATGCGCGTTTGACCAGGACATTTTCCGGAATGCTTGACAGCTGGTCATCGGATTTATTCAGATAAGCAACCGGATTGACCGTAAGGACGAATGGATGCCAGCCGTATTCTTGAAGGTATTCGGTAAATTTCAGGGTCCGATGTACCCCACTACTGCCCAGCACCGGTGGATAATGAAAGGCAATCATCAGAATGTTTTTGCTCATGAGCAGCCTGTATTTCGGTTAATGCCATTGATGTTTGTCTGTATGCGGGCCTGACCGCCGAGTACCATGATGCATGATCTGGCTGTCATGCCCTGGCCCTGGCTGCGAGCCAGTCACTGATAATCGATACAATTCGTTCTGCTGCTGCCCCATCCCATTTTTCTGGCACCTTGCCCGCCTTGCCACCTGTCGCTATGGTCTCATCGAAGACCGCACGCAACTTTTCGGTATCCGTTCCGACAAGTGTGTTTGTTCCCTCGGTAAGGGTGATGGGGCGTTCGGTATTTTCACGGATGGTGATGCAGGGAACCCCCAGCGCCGTGGTTTCTTCCTGTATCCCGCCTGAATCCGTAAAGACGATACGCGCCTTTGACATCAGGCCCAGCATCTCCAGATAACCCTGGGGTTCCAGACGGATAAAATTCTCATTGGCGGAAAAGAGGGCATCGAGATCATACCTTTCAATAAAACTGGCAGTGCGGGGGTGCACGGGAAAAACTATCGGGATGGTACGGCTGATGTCTGTCAGGGCTTGCAGCAATTTTTTCAGTATCTTCTCATCATCCACATTGGAAGGCCTGTGCAGGGTCAACAAGGCATAGTTCCCCTCTTCGATCTGTTTGTCGTCCATGTGACCCTTCAGCGTTTGCCGTGGAGAAACTGCCTTTTCCAGTTGGCCCAGCAGTGTATCAATCATGACATTGCCGACAAAATATACCCTCCCCGTATCAATCCCTTCCCGGGCAAGATTGTTTTGGGCGTGAGATTCCGTGGTAAACAGCAGATCAGAAATCTGATCGGTCAGCACCCGGTTGATTTCTTCGGGCATCTCCCGGTCATAACTGCGCAGACCGGCCTCCACATGGATAACAGGCACCCCTTTCTTGGCCGCCACCAGTGCACAGGCAATGGTGGAGTTGACATCACCAACAACGAGAATCACATCGGGGTTTTCCTCATCGAGTACCGGTTCGAAGCGCTTCATGATTTCAGCGGTTTGCTGTGCATGGCTACCCGATCCCACCTCAAGGTCGATATCCGGTTCAACGATGCCGAGCTGATCAAAAAACGTGTGTTTCATTTTCTGATCATAGTGCTGCCCCGTGTGGATCAATTTTGCTTGCAGGGTATCGGTCGCCTTGATTGCCTTGATGATTGGCGCAACCTTCATGAAATTGGGACGGGCACCAACAACGCATAAAACTGTATGAACCATCTCTGTCATTCCTTATGGGCTATTTCTTTTTATCTAGTATGAATACCTGAAACTGCTCAATCATTATCCACTGTTGCGCCATTATACGTGTAAACACGGAGACTCACGAACAAAAACCGGCGACATGCCGGGCAAGATCATGTTGCCTGAAACGGCTGGGCTGGGCATGCATACCCCCTGTCAACGGCAGGATACCGGCAAAATGACTGTCACGGCTGAACATGGCAAACAGCAGACGTTTGTCCGGCCTGTTGCCATGAGCCGCGGAGAGGAAAAAAACAAGGGAGGGGGATAATACACACAATTTATTTATTATGTTATGGTCAACCTGTATCGGATCTGGCAGGCCACATCACAGGGAAGGCGCCAACAGGCTTTATGAATGAAAAAGGGGCAGTGATCTGCCCCTTTTTCATTGCCCGATGAACGGGCTTATTTTTCATCCTTTGTCAACAGCAGCAACAGCTCGTTCATGCGGCTGACGAAGGAGGTGGGATCTTCCAGTTGCCCACCTTCACTGAGCAAGGCCTGGTCGAAAAGAACGTGGGTCCAGTCGGTAAAGCGTTGCTCGTCCTGTTCATTGTCCAGCCGCTTGATCAAGGGGTGCTCGGGATTGATTTCCAGCACGGGCTTGATCTCGGGCAGCTCGTGACCGGCCTGTTTGAGCAGTTTCTGCATGCTCACGGCCATGTCGCCCTGCTCGACCACCAGACAGGACGGGGAGTCGGTCAGGCGATGGGAGACACGGACTTCCTTGACCTTCTCACCCAGGGTTTCCTGCATGTGTTCGATGAGTTTCTTGCATTCCTTTTCGGCCTTTTCGATTTTCTTTTTCTCTTCCTTGTCTTCCAGCTCACCCAGATCCAGCTCGCCCTTGGCCACGGATACCAGCTGCTTGCCATCGAATTCGGTCAGGTAGGACATCATCCATTCATCGACACGGTCGAACATCAGCAAGACTTCGATGCCTTTTTTCCTGAACAGTTCGAGGTGCGGGCTGTTCTTTGCCGCCGCATAGCTGTCTGCCGTGATGTAGTAGATCTTTTCCTGGCCCTTGACCATGCGGCTGACATAGTCTTGCAGTGACACGTCCTGGATATCCGAGTCATTGTGAGTGGAGGCAAAGCGCAGCAGTTTGGCCAGCTTTTCCTTGTTGGCGAAATCCTCGGCCGGGCCTTCTTTCATCACCTTGCCGAACTCGCGCCAGAAAATAGCATAGTTGTCCTTGTCGTCCTTGGCCATTTTTTCCAGGTGAGAGAGGATCTTCTTCACCGAGGCATTGCGAATGGTATCGATGGACTTGTTGCGCTGCAGAATCTCGCGGGAGATATTCAGCGGCAGATCGTCCGAATCCACCACACCACGAATGAAACGCAGGTAGGAAGGCATCAGCTGTTCGGCATCGTCCATGATGAACACGCGTTTGACATACAGCTTGATGCCGTGACGGGCATCACGTTCAAACAGATCGAACGGCGCCCGCCGGGGAATGAAGAACAGGCTGGTATAGGTCTGGGTGCCTTCCACCTTGTTGTGCAGCCAGGTCAGCGGGTCTTCGAAATCATGGGCCACATGCTTGTAGAATTCCTTGTATTCCTCGTCGCTGATTTCCGACTTGGGTCGGGTCCACAGGGCCGAAGCCTTGTTGACCGCTTCGAATTCGTCGGTTGGCTCACCCTTGTCATCGAGCTTGCGCATCATGATGGGCAGGGAGATGTGATCCGAGTATTTGCTGATGATGCCCTGCAGACGGAAATGATTGAGAAATTCGTCTTCACCTTCGCGCAGATGCAGGGTGATGCTGGTGCCCCTTTGCTTGCGTTCGATGTTTTCGATTTCGTACTCCCCTTCCCCGCTGGAGATCCAGCGTACACCGTGTTCGCTTTCCAGTCCGGCACGGCGGGTTTCCAGCGTCACCTTGTCGGCCACGATGAAGGAGGAATAGAAACCGACCCCGAACTGGCCAATGAGGTGTGCATCCTTGGCCTGGTCCCCGGTGAGCTGCTCGAGAAAGTTGCGCGTACCGGAGCGAGCGATGGTGCCGATGTTGTCCATCACTTCCTGCCGATTCATGCCGATGCCATTGTCGGTGATGGTGATGGTGCGGGCCTCCTTGTCGAAATCCACGGTGAGCTTGAGATCCGGATCATCCTCGTAGAGGGCGGCATCGCTGATGGCCTCGAAACGCAGTTTGTCGCAGGCATCGGAGCCGTTGGAAATCAGCTCACGAAGAAAGATTTCCTTGTTGGAATACAGGGAATGGATCATCAGGTGCAGCAGTTGCTTCACCTCGGTCTGGAAATTAAGGGTTTCCTTATGCGTATCGACGCTCATGGTTTCTGGCTCCTAATTGAACTTGATCTGAAATCTTGCCGGGCAAATTCCCCCAGCTCAGCAGTGGGATATTTGCACAAATTTTGCTCAAGTTATGGTGCTGGCGGGGCAGCTTTTCAAGTCCGAGCGGAGAATTTTTTATGCGGTTCCGTTGAGCTTGCGCTGGCTGATGATACTGGTGACGATTTCCTCCACCGACATGCTGGTGGTATCGAGGTAGGGGATCTGAAAGGTCTGAAACAGGGATTCGGCATGACGCACCTCGGTACGGCATTGAGGCAATGAAGCGTACTCGCTGTCGGGCTGGCGCTGGCTGCGAATGCGATGCAAACGCTCAGGATCGATGGTCAGACCGAACAGCTTGTGCCGATATGGCTTGAGGGGAGATGGCAGATCATCGCGAAGACTGTCATCGGTAGTCAGCGGGTAATTGGCCGCATACACCCCGTAATGCAGCGCCATGTAGAGGCAGGCCGGGGTCTTGCCCGAACGCGATACACCGATGAGGATCACATCCGCCCGATCGTACTGGCGAGTCGAGCCACCGTCATCATTGCGCATGGCAAAATTGACCGAATCCATGCGTGACGAGTAGTCGAGGTCATCGATCACCCCGTGGGTGCGTCCGCTGGCATGGCTGGGGCTTGCGTTGAGCTCTTTTTGCAAAATGGGGATATAGGTTTCGAACAGGTCGAACACCAGTGCATGGCTTTCGTGCACAAGACGCCTAAGTTGCGGGTCGATCACGGTACTGAAAACCAAGGGCCTTGCTGAGGTATTCTCTGCGGCCTGGTTTATTTTTTGTACTGCCGCTTCTGCACGGGCATGATTGTTCACATAGCGCAACGCCTTGATGGAAAAATCGATATTTTCGAACTGGCTGAGCAGACTGTGGCCGAATGTTTCCGTAGTGATGCCGGTGCTGTCGGAAATAAAGAAAACCTTGCGTTGCGGATTTGCCATGGATGCAATAAGGAAACTACACTCTTACATGAACATAGCAAAACCATATCACAAACAGGACGAGACGTTGACTGATTATATTCGCTGGTTTGAAACACTGGGCATGGAGGATGTTCCCATCGTCGGTGGCAAGAACGCCTCGCTGGGAGAGATGATTGCCAGGCTGACCGCAGCCGGTGTCAATGTACCCAACGGCTTTGCCACCACCGCCCAGGCCTACCGAGACTTCCTTGCTCACGAGCGGCTCGACGAGCGTATCCAGCAGCGTCTGGCGAAATTCGATGTTGCCGACGTCAGTGAGCTGGGGCTGGCCGGCAAGGAGATTCGCCAGTGGATCCGTGACGCCCCCCTGCCCGCCCGACTCGAGGAGGAAATCCGCCAGGCCTACGCCACGCTGAGCAAAAAATACGGCGAATCAACGACTTATGCAGTACGATCCTCTGCCACAGCGGAAGACCTGCCCGATGCCTCGTTTGCCGGTCAGCAGGAAACCTACCTGAACATCAAGGGGGTCGATCACATCATCGAGGCCATTCACGCGGTATTTGCCTCCCTGTACAACGACCGGGCCATCGCCTACCGGGTACATCACGGCTTCGACCACCACCTGGTGGCCCTGTCAGCCGGTATCCAGAAGATGATCCGCAGCGACCTGGCCTGCAGTGGCGTGATGTTCAGCATCGACACCGAGACGGGTTTCGAGGATGCGGTGTTCATTACCTCCAGTTACGGACTGGGAGAAATGGTGGTGCAGGGCGCGGTCAACCCCGATGAATTCTACGTGCACAAGCCCATGCTGGAAAAAGGCTTCTTCCCGGTCCTGAGCCGCAACCTCGGCAGCAAGCAATCGCGCATGATCTTTACCGATTCACACCGTCACGAGCTGTCCACCCAGGTCATGGACGTGCCACCGGAAGAGCGCAACCGTTTCAGCCTTGGCGATGACGAGGTCATTGAGCTGGCCCGCCTGGCCGTGATCATCGAAAAACATTACCGGCGCCCCATGGATATCGAATGGGCCAAGGACGGACCGGAGGGTGGCCTGTACATTGTCCAGGCCCGACCCGAGACCGTGGTCAGCCGCCGCAGTGGCAATGTCCTGCTGCGATACACCCTCAACGAACAGGGTCCCATCCTCGCCACCGGCCGCAGTATCGGCCAGCGCATAGGCCAGGGCAAGGCACGCATCATTCTCGATCTGAACGACATGGACAAGCTGGAGGATGGAGACGTGCTGATCACCGACATGACCGACCCTGACTGGGAACCGGTGATGAAACGGGCCTCGGCCATCGTTACCAACCGCGGAGGCCGCACCTGCCATGCCGCCATCATCGCCCGCGAGCTGGGTGTGCCCGCCATCGTCGGCTGCGGTGATGCCACCGAAACCATTCCCGATGGTGAGGATGTGACCGCGTCCTGCGCCGAAGGCGAAACCGGTTATATCTACCAGGGCAAACTGGATTTCGAGGTCAGAGAGATCGACATGGAATCCATGCCCGAACTGCCCTTCGACATCATGATGAACATCGCCAGCCCCGATCGGGCCTTCAGCTTTCAATCCCTGCCCAACAAGGGAGTGGGCCTGGCCCGGCTGGAGTTCATCATCAACCGCAACATCGGCATTCACCCCAAGGCCCTGTTGCGCTACCGCTTGCAAAGTGACGAGATACGGCAGCAAATCGATCAGCGCATGGCCGGCTATGCGGATCCGGTGAGCTTCTATATCGAAAAACTCACCGAAGGTATCGCCACCATTGCCGCCGCCTTCTGGCCCGGACCGGTGATTGTGCGCATGTCCGACTTCAAGTCCAATGAATACCGCAACCTCATCGGTGGCGCCGGCTTCGAACCGGAAGAAGAAAATCCCATGATCGGCTTTCGCGGTGCCTCACGTTATGTGTCACCGAGCTTCGAGGACTGCTTCGAGCTGGAATGCTTTGCGCTCAAGAAAGTCCGCGATGACATGGGCCTGACCAATGTAGCCATCATGATCCCCTTCGTGCGTACCGTGGAAGAAGCCTATCAGGTGGTGACCCTGCTCAAGGACAACGATCTGCAACGGGGCGTCAACGGCCTGAAACTGATCATGATGTGCGAGATCCCCTCCAATGCCCTGCTGGCAGAACAGTTCCTCAAATACTTCGACGGCTTTTCAATCGGCTCCAACGACCTCACCCAGCTGACCCTGGGACTGGACCGGGATTCGGGTCTGGTGGCCAACCTGTTCGACGAACGCAACGAAGCTGTGAAGAAACTCCTGAGCATGGCCATTTCCGCCTGCCGCCTGCAGAACAAGTACATCGGCATCTGTGGCCAGGGGCCTTCCGACCATCCCGACCTGGCCTTCTGGCTGATGGAACAGGGCATCAACAGCGTTTCCCTCAACCCGGACAGCGTGGTGGAAACCTGGCTCTACCTGGCCGAGCACAAGAATGCAGAAACAAGCTCATGATCGTCATCCTGCTGGTGGTCGGTGTCTTTCTGCTCTGGCTGGGCATCGCACTGAGAAAAGTCTCTCTGCGCTATTCGATCCTGGTGACCACCCTGGCCGTGATTGTGCTGGGACTGACGGTGGGTGCGTATTTTGGGTATATATAAGGGAGAGAAAAGGGAAAAGATGAAAGATACAAGGGAAGGCAAAGAGGGAGCGCCGGCATCCCGCCGGCAATATGGACAAGTGGTGAGTTTCGAGTGACCAGGGGTCGGTGCTTGCGGGTACCGTTCAACCTGCTCGGGTGGCAGCGAACAGGACTTGTGCAATCATCACCCCTGCCTGGATGTCGGCTCGAAGGCCGGCATGACGATCCTCGTCCCTCCGTCACGCGTCCCTGCGGTAATCTGCCTCAGGCGGGTTACAGCTTCGCCATGGCTGCTTCGACGGCGACGCCTTTCTCGATTCCCGCGCCCAGCTGTGACAGGACCGTTTCCAGGGCGCTGAGGCAGTAGACCACGTTGTGGCGGTTGGCGGCGTGACCCATGAGTCCGACACGCCAGACCTTGCCGGCCAGGGCGCCGAGGCCGGCGCCGATTTCCAGATTGTAGTCGTTAAGCAGCTTGCCGCGCACTTCGGCATCGTCGATGCCATCGGGGATGGTGACGGCATTGAGCTGGGGCAGGCGGTCGCCTTCCTTGACCACGAAGCTCAGGCCCATGGCTTCGAAGCCGGCACGCAGGGCCTGGTGCATAGCTTCATGACGGGCCCAGCTGTTTTCCAGACCTTCTTCCTTGAGGATCACCAAGGCTTCATGCAGGCCGTAGAGGTTGTTGATGGGGGCGGTGTGGTGATAGGCACGTTTGGCACCGGACCCCCAGTAACCCATGACCAGATTCAGATCCAGGAACCAGCTTTGCACCGGGGTCTTGCGGCTTTTGATCACCTCTGCGGCGTGCTCGTTGAAGCTCACCGGTGACAGGCCAGGCGGTGAGGACAGGCATTTCTGGGTCCCCGAATAGATGGCATCGATTTCCCATTCGTCTACCTTCAACGGTGAGCCACCCAGGGAGGTGACCGCATCGACGATGGTCAGGCAGTCGTACTGGTGGGCCAGCTTGACCAGGGTCTGGGCGTCGGACTGGGCACCGGTGGAGGTTTCCGCATGCACGAAAGCTACGATCTTCGCATCGGGGTTGGCCTTGAGGGCATCTTCGAGTTTGCCCGGATCGACGACCTTGCCCCACTCATCCTCGACCATCACGGGCGTGGCACCGCCGCGGATGACATTTTCCTTCATGCGTCCGCCGAACACGCCGTTCTGGCAGATGATGACCTTGTCACCCGGCTCCACCAGATTGGCAAAGCAGGTTTCCATGCCTGCCGAGCCAGGTGCGGACACGGGGAAAGTCAAGGCATTGTCGGTCTTGAAGGCATACTGCAGCAGTGACTTCATGTCATCCATCATGCCGACGAAGGCCGGATCCAGATGACCAATGGTGGGGCGGCCTACGGCTTCAAGGACACGGGGACTG
This sequence comes from Gammaproteobacteria bacterium, assembly GCA_024275915.1. Classification (GTDB taxonomy): domain Bacteria; phylum Pseudomonadota; class Gammaproteobacteria; order UBA6429; family Thiohalophilaceae; genus JAJRYG01. Next base: position 4,820 of record JAJRYG010000097.1, on the reverse strand, counting down.
ACGTCGGAAGGCCCGGGGCCCATCAGAATACGCTGGGGAGGAATGAAAGATTGATTCGCCATGCTGCACCTTACAAAATATGTGGTTGAGTGATTTATTGTTGATAGCGCCCGGTAATTCTTGAGCTTAAAGGTCAATTATAGGGGGAATCCGCCCCCAGCTGCAATTGTTCCCTGCTCACGGTCAGGAGCAACGCAGGCTCTGCCCGTGCCACGGATATTCTGACCCCGTGCAGATCTCCCTGTCGGCCTGTCTGCCACCAACGGGGAGTGAGCATTGTGAGGGTATTTGGTTATACTCGGTGAAACCAGCTTTATTACCGAGGACATACGAACATGCCGGAGCTGAATCTGCCCCTGATCATCGAAGCCGAACAATTGATGCCACAACTGGACAACCGGAACCTGTTGCTGGTCGATCTCTCCAGTCCGGAGACCTACGTGCAATACCATATTCCCGGTGCTGTCTATCTGGAATATGCCTGGATCGTGCGTATCGAACATCCCCGGCTTGGCCTGCTTCCTGATCCGGCGCAACTGACCAATGTGCTCAGTGCCCTGGGACTGAGGCCCGATACCCATGTGGTGACCTACGACGACGAAGGTGGTGGCCGCGCCTGCCGTTTTCTCTGGACCCTGGAAGCCGCCGGGCACAAGAACTTTTCCCTGCTCAATGGCGGCCTCAAGGCCTGGGCCAACGAAGGCCATGAAATCAGCAGCAAGATCATCTACCCCACACCGTGTGACTACACGGTAAACATGGATTTTACCGGGGTGGCGACCCGTCAGTATATTCTCGACAACCTGTCCAACGAGCAGGTGGTGATCTTCGACACGCGCAGCCCGGCCGAATTCAGTGGCAAGAAGGTCTATGCCCAGCGCGGTGGGCACATCCCCGGTGCGGTCAACATGGAATGGACCGAAGCCATGGACAAAAACCGTGATCTGCGCTTGAAGCCCGAGAACGAACTGCGCCAGTTGCTGGAGAGCCGTGGTGTCACTCCCGACAGGCAGATCATCGTCCACTGCCACAGCCACCACCGCTCGGCCCATACCTACATCATGCTCAAGACACTGGGCTATCCCGACATCAAGGGGTATCCGGGCTCCTGGTCTGACTGGGGCAACGAACCCAACACGCCCATCGAACATGGCTAAATGGCCGTTGACATCAGGTCAGATCATGTAAAGCACCCTTGGCTCGGCCTTGCCAGGCCCATGCCATAAACAAGCAAAAACCGGCAGCACAGGCTGCCGGTTTTTGCTTGAGTCAGGCCGGCTCAATACCGCGGCGGTGGCGGGGGTGGATAACCGTAACCGTAGTAGGGAGGGGGCGGTCCCCACGGCTGTGGTGGTCGCGGGGGACTGGCCCCTGCACCCTTGTCATTGTCCGCTGCCTCGGTGTTGTCACTGCGCTGTTCGTCGTCGCGGCTGCCCCAGAATGGCAGACCGTGTTTATGTGGCCTGGGTTTTTCCAGTTCCTCCAGCTCGTCCTGTTGCGGCATGGCCGGTGGCGGCCCCCAGTACGGATACGGCGGTGGCATGTAGCGTGGTGGCTGGTGCATTTCGGCCCGTGCTTCGGATTCGACCGAGGCTCCTCCGCTCCTGGCCGGTGGCCGGCCCCGGTACGGATAAGGTGGAGGCATCATCCCCGGCCTGTAGCGGGGCGCCATGGCTGGCGGCCGATTGCCCTGGGATTCCCGGGGAGACGGTTGCGCCCCTGTCTGCGGAGCAGGAGGCATGTGGCCGGGAGGCGGAGCTCCCCAGTAGGGACGCGGCGGTGGCATGCGGTTGGCCGCCGGGGCCACTGCCCGGGCATCACCATCACCCTGTGGCCGGGACCGGGGCTGCCAGTTGGGCGGTGGCGCCTGCCAGGCAGGATAGGGCCGGCCCCAGGGATCCATGGCCGGCTGCTGTGCCACGGTCTCCTGCTTTTCTCCGGTCTTTTCGTTGCTTTCTTCCTTTGCCACGGGCGCCGGTTCGCTCACCGGTGGGGCCATGGCGGGAGCGGCCGGCATCATGGGCATGGGCGACATGGGCATCGGTGGCATGATCGGCGTGCGTGCAACGGGCGCCGGTACTGCACTGTGCTCGTCCGGCTGGCTGTCCGCCCTGTTCTTCATTATTTCGGTGCCGATGTAACCCGCTCCGGCCAGTACCAGCAGTGCAACGACGATACTGGTTGTATTGATGGCCGATGTCGACTTGCCGGCTTTATGAGGAGACGGCGTTACTCCCATCTCATCGAGCTTGTCGCTGATGTGCTGGCGTTTCTCATCTTCACTGCTGCCTGTTGCCTCGGGCTTTTCCTTTTCAGTGTCTTTGTCAGTCATGGTTTGCTACTCCCCTGTCGATAGCCTGTAGATTGAATGGTTTCAGGTAGTTCATGTCTTGTCGGTTTCCGCCTCGGGCTTTTTTTCTGCCTCGGCGGGGACTTCATCGGTGCTTGCGGTCGTTACCGTTGCATCCTCGGTGCTTGCAACCGGTTGTTCATGCTCGTGATTTTCTGTCCTGGCCCCGGGCAACAGATCATCAGTCCCTCCGGAAGGACTGGTAAATCGATCATTGAGGGACTGGATATGCAAATCGGCGGCGGCCATGATGCCGTGCAGCTTGCGTTTGGCACGCTTGCTCCAGCCTACCGGGTCGGGACGGAAGATACTGTGCCACCAGCGTGTGTTCTTTCTGAATGCCCGTAGCAGGTCCTCGCGTTCCTCCTCTGATAGGGACAGTCTGCCGATATACCGCCGAGTAAACGACGCCGACCAGCGGCGGGCAAAACTGTTGATGACCAGCGCCAGAATGAAGACAGCCACTCCCGCTGTTACCAGCCGATAGGGTTGCTCTTTCAACCAGTCCCACCAGGGACCCACATAGTGAATACCGTCCCAGTGTCCCGCACTGACAGTAATGCCCAGCAGGATACCCAGCAACAGCAGCCATATGACCCCATCGATGATCAGTGCACCTCGCTGCCAGCGAGACAGAACCTGTCTGAGACGCGGGATCTGCACATCTTCGAGCTGGTGGGCATTTTTCACCAGCATGTCGATAATTCGGTAGGCCCGTTCCACGCGCACCTCGGCCATGCGCCTGGTGATATCCTGAAGATCGGCTTCACACTTGCGCTCATAGCGTTCATGCAAGGCAGGATCCTCAATCGGGTTTGCCACATCCTTGTTGTAGATTGCATAGAACTTGCCAGCAGTCAGTCCTTCCTGAGCCATGGCGCGTTGCCAGGAACCAACGATGTCTTCCGGGTTGTCTTCCTTTGCCGTGGTATCGATCTGATTGAGGATGTAGAGGAACTTGCTTGAATCGTTGCGTTGAATGGTATTACTGACCAGGTGGGTCAGAGTATCCTGCATGGCGCCCGGCTCGGGATGACGGGCATCGAAGAATACCAGAACCAGATCCGAAAGATCGATGATGTAACTGGTGATTTTCAGGATAGCCGTACGCTGCGAGTCGGCATCGAAACCTGGGGAATCAATCAGAATGGAACCCCGCAGCTGATCGCTGTTACTGGTTTTCAGTTGCAGATAGGCATCGACCCGGCCGCCCTCCCCACTCGCCACTTTTTCCAGCTCGTCACGAATCTGATAAAAGGGAAAGCGGGGATCTGCATCCAGCGCCACACCGGGAAGTATCCGGCTTTCAGCTTCACTGGAATAACAGAGCACGGAAAACTTGTCATCGACAGCCTGATTGCCCGTCGCCTGAAGTTTCTGTCCAAGATACTGGTTGATAAAGGTGGACTTGCCTGCGGAAAAAGTTCCAAGGATGGAAATCAGTGGCCACCAGGATATTTTCATCGCATAGGATTGATCGGCTGCCAGCAAGCCGGTCCGCCGCACAAGCCTGTCAAGATGCCGGTAATTCTGCACTGCCTCGACCAGCAAGGGATTTTCATCCTGCAGGTGTTTTTCGAGGTATTTCAGGTATTTGGTAATTTCTTTATTTTCCCCAAACATATTTTTCACCTGTTACGAGCTGCTCGGTCAGTTTGATGGATTGCATGTATCAGTGTTACTACCATGGCATAAAACTGTTCATGAACGACATGGGTCGTGAAACACTCTGATTCATGATGGAAAAGTCATAACGCATCTGGTTCATGGAAACATTCATGCTGCGCATGCTGCCAGACATATCCCGCATGGAGGCAGCCTGGTCACCCATGATCTGGCTCATTACCACCATGTTTTTTGATACGGAGGTCATTTCCCTGGTCATGACCACCATGCTTCGCGTCATCTGATCCATGCTCTTGGTCATTTCATGGGCGTCACTGGTGAGACTGTAAATCAGATAGAAGCCATATCCTGCAAGTACGATAAAGGCAAACAACGAAGGATAGACAACCATTTCCCAGCGATGGGCACTGGCCAGAAAAGCCGTAGACAACCGTTCAAGATGTTTGGCGCCACAGTCTTCACCATGCTCGCATTCTTCAGGAATATCCAGAAGTTCTGATATTTCTCCACTGTGTTTTTTTTGATCCGTTCCACTGCTAGCGGATTTTTCATCTTTTGACACTATAACCCCCAGGGTCTATTTATAAACCTCTTCCCTGCTTGCCGCCGGTGACAGCAACAAGTCAGTTCTTCAGAGACAGAAAAGAAAAACCGAATCTTTTCTTTTCCTGCATGCATGACAAGCGGCTGTCAGGAACTAACAACGGCTCATTACTTCATTTGATTCTTGAGTTTTTCTGCCAGTTCAGGATCCAGCCCCTGTATGACATAGTGCAGGTAATAAACAGGTTCGAGCTGACCTCGGGCCAACAGTCGATTGGCTGCATCATAATAGGCGTGACCG
>JAJRYG010000012.1 GCA_024275915.1 Gammaproteobacteria bacterium | reverse complement strand
CCCTCCCGTTCTTACCGCAGCTGTTTGACCCAGCGGCGCAGAGCTGTCGCGCCAACCCCCATCGCTGTGCAGGCCGCGCTGATACTGTATCCATCGTCCAGCACCATTCCCGCCACTTCACGTTTGAATTCCGTCGTGTAACTCTTTCTTGCCATCTTGAACACCTCTGTCTTTGTGGGAGTTTAGCACTCCTCGCTGTGTCCAGGATCAGTAGACCAGAACACAACCTCCGGGAGTTCGACATGGGTCGCTACCGTCCACCCCAACCACGTGCCATGCCATACATCAACCGCAAGAAGGAACTATGCAGCATCGACTACCGGATCCTCTATCTGCAAAACGCCTGCCTCAGCTGGTTATCGTCGACAACATCCCCGACAACACGCAGCAGATCTTCTTTGGTGCCATGTCGTGCTGGAAACCGAAGATGGCAGGGAAGTCGCTTTTCGCATCGTTGGTGCCGATGAAACCGACCAGCAAAAGCATTACATCAGCATGGACTCCCCCATGGCCAGGGCTTTGATGAAAAAAACATCTCGATGACGAGGTGGTGGCACAAACACCAGAGGGAGAAAAACGCTACTGGATCTGCGATATTGAATACGACGGCGAGGGGAACGAATGACAGATCCGATCTAGGCAACAGTCCGGCGATTAAAGGCAGATACAAGATACAAGTTTCAAGATACAAGTAAACCCAATCGTTGCATAAATTTTCGGCGCAGGATGGAATCCAGGGAGGCTTCGGGCGGGTGAGGCTGTCCTGTCGTTGGCAGGGAGTATTTTCGTGACAGCGAACCGGCCTTTTTCACTCATGTCACCCCTTCCTGGATGCCAGCCTGCGCTGGCATGACGGTATCATTCCCGTCCTCGTCACTTGAATGCAGGTGCAAAGCGCTGTGCTTGCTGCACCCTACTCTCTTGTTATCTTGTATTATCTTTAATTATTAATCTTTAACCTTGCAAACGCGGCAGCCATGGTATTGCCGGCGGCGGGCTTGTCGGCTTTTGCGGGCTTGTTGCGGCCGGGTTGTCTTGACTGGCTGCTTTTTTTGCTGGTTTTTTTCGCGGCCTTTCGTTCGACTTCGTCGGTGAGGCGCATGCTCAGGCTGATGCGCTTTCTGTCTGTGTCCACTTCCAGCACCTTGACCTTGACCACATCACCGGTCTTGACCACTTCACGGGGATCCTTGACGAATTTGTCGGACAGTCTGGAAATGTGGACCAGTCCGTCCTGATGAACACCGATGTCGATGAAGGCACCAAAGTTCGTGACATTGGTGACCACCCCTTCGAGTATCATGGCTTCCTGCAAGTCCTTGAGCTGCTCGACACCATCACGAAAACTTGCTGTCTTGAACTCCGGTCTCGGATCTCGGCCAGGCTTGTGGAGTTCACCGATGATGTCGCGCACCGTTGGCTCACCGAATTTGTCACTGGTAAAGTCATTGGCGGCCAGTGACGACAACAGCTTCCTGTCACCGATCAGCTGGTCGATACTCCTGGCGGTTTTTTGCAGGATGCTTTCCACCACCGGGTAGGCTTCCGGATGTACGGCCGAGGCATCCAGCGGATTGTCGCCGTCGCGAATGCGCATGAAACCGGCGGCCTGTTCGAACGCCTTGGGACCTAGCCGTGGCACCTTCAGTAACTGCTTGCGATTGGTGAATGCCCCGTTCTGTTCCCGGTAACTGACAATATTGCTGGCCTGGGTTTCGCTCAGTCCGGCGACCCTGGCCAGTAGGGGTGCCGAGGCGGTGTTCACTTCCACCCCCACGGCATTCACACAGTCCTCGACAATGGCTTCGAGCTTGCGACCCAGCTGGGTCTGATTGACGTCATGCTGGTACTGGCCAACACCGATGGCTTTTGGTTCGATCTTCACCAGCTCGGCCAGGGGATCCTGCAGGCGGCGGGCGATGGAAACAGCACCTCGATAGGACACGTCGAGATCGGGGAATTCCCTGGCCGCCAGTTCCGAGGCAGAATAAACCGAAGCACCGGCTTCACTGACGACCAGATGGGTAAGTCTGAGTTCCGGGTGACGTTTGCTCAATTCACTGGCCAGCTTGTCGGTCTCGCGCGAAGCGGTGCCGTTACCAATGCTGATCAGCTCCACATTGTGTTTGGCGGCCAGTCTTGCCAGGGTCTGCAGGGAACTGTCCCACTGTTTCTTCGGAGCATGAGGAAAGATGGCACAGTAGTCCAGCAGCTTGCCGGTGGCATCCACTACCACCACCTTGACCCCGGTGCGCAAGCCCGGATCCAGCCCCATGGTGACCCGGGCGCCGGCCGGTGCGGCCAGCAGCAGGTCACGCATGTTGTCACCGAAGACACGGATGGCCTCTTCCTCGGCGCGCTCGCGCAGTCGCAGGTTGAGTTCGGTCTCCAGTTGCAGCGACAGCTTGATGCGCCAGGCCCAGCGTACATTTTCCAGCAGCCAGGTGTCGGCCGCCCGGCCGGCTTCACTCAGGCCAAAGTGCCGGGCAATCAGGTTGTCACAGGCCCCCATGTCGGTTGGCGTGGCCAAATCGTCCTGGCCTGCCACTTCCAGCTTGAGCCGGAGCACGCCTTCACTGCGACCCCGGAACAGCGCCAGCGCCCGGTGTGAAGGGATCAGGCTGATAGCCTCACGGTAATCGAAATAGTCGCTGAATTTTTCTCCCGCTTTTTCCTCGCCACGGTTCACCACAGACACCAGCTGGCCATTGTTCCAAACATGGTCACGCAGCAGGCCAACCAGATCGGCTTCTTCTGCTGCCCTTTCCATGAAGATCTGCCTTGCACCGTCGAGCACAGCAGCGGCATCGGCAAAGCCCACCTCCTGATTCAGGTATTCACCGGCCAGGGAAGCGGGATCCTGAGCAGGATTTTCAAGCAAGCTGTCGAGTAGCGGTTCCAGACCGGCTTCACGCGCAATCTGTGCCTTGGTGCGCCGCTTCTGTTTATAGGGGGCATACAGATCCTCGAGGCGGGTCTTGGTCTCGGCCTCTTCGATGGCGGCCTGCAGATCCGGGGTGAGTTTTTGCTGCTCATCGATACTCTTGAGTACTGCCGTCCGACGCTCTGCCAGATCGCGCAGGTAAATCAGCCGTTCTTCCAGCCGGCGCAACTGGGTGTCGTCCAGGCCACCGGTGGCTTCCTTGCGGTAACGGGCAATGAACGGCACCGTGTCCCCGCTGTCAAGCAACTGTACGGCGGCTTCCACCTGGGACTGCCGGGCATCGAGTTCTTCTGCAATCGTATTGAAAATGTTCATGGATCAATCTGTGACTTGCTGTAAGGGGCTTGATACGAGTGTATCAAAACCCGTGTCAAACAACAGGACTTGCAATTTGACAAAAAATCCTTCAGTCCCCCGACTGATATCTTTGCCCTGACCGTCTGCTAATATTCGTCTGGAAGCCACATCGCACACTGCGCAGAGACATCCGGACAAGATCACAACATCACTGGAGAAAGTCATGGCAAAAAACATCATCATCTGCTCCGATGGCACGGGCAACACGGCCATCAAAAGCCGGGGCACCAATATTTTCAAGCTGTTCGAGTCGGTGGACCTGCACCAGGACAAAAAGCAGCTTGCCATCTATGACGATGGCGTGGGTACTGAAAACCTGAAAATATTCCGTATCCTCGGCGGCGCCTTCGGTTTTGGTCTGGCACGTAACGTTCGCCAGCTTTATACGGAACTGGTACGCCTCTATGAACCCGGTGATCAGATCTACCTGTTTGGCTTCAGCCGTGGTGCCTTTACGGTGCGCACCCTGGCCGGCATGATCTGCAAGCTTGGCATTCTTGACCATGACCGCTGCCCGAGTAACGGTGATCTCGATGCAAGGGTCAGGCAGGCCTACCTGGAACATCGCCGCAGCCAGCGTGCCCCTCTTGAAATCGCCCTCGGTTTTGTCTTCGCCTGGCTGATACCACTTTATTACAAACTCACATTTCGCAAATACTACCGTAGCGAAGGGGTCGATGCATTTCGCCGCAATCATGCGGTACAGCATCCGCAATACAACCCTGACGGTGAAGCACGAATCCGTTTTATCGGTGTCTGGGATACGGTCGCGGCGGTGGGCTTTCCGCTCTGGGGGGTGGCGACCTTTGTCAACAGGTTCATCTATCACTACATGTTTCCTGACACGAAACTCCATCCCAATGTGCAACAGGCCTGCCATGCCCTGTCCATCGATGACCAGCGCAAGACCTTTCACCCGCTGATGTGGGATGTCCGTACAGACAGCAACAAGCAACGCATCGAGCAGGTCTGGTTTGCCGGTGTCCATGCCAATGTCGGGGGCGGTTACCCCAAGCAGGGCATGTCACTGGTGACCCTTGTCTGGATGCTGGATCGTGCTCATGGCGCCGGCGTCGAATTCATTCCACAGACCATCGAGGTCTTTGCCAAGGCGCAGAATGTGCATGACAAACTCTATGACTCCCGGGCAGGTGTCTACGCCTATTACCGCTATGCCCCCCGGGACATCTACCGGATCTGCAGGGACAATGGCATCGAGCCGCAGATCCATGCCAGCGCCATCAATCGCATTCGCTATGGCACCGAGGGGTATGCGCCGGGCAACCTGCCCCGCAACTTCGACATGGTCAATGGCGGCATCATCCGCTGTGAATGGCCACAGGCCAGCGAAGCCATGAGTCACAAGCTCAAGGACAAGACCTCCCTGCTGGAAACGGTAAGCGGCCTGATTACCTTCAGAAAGGCGGTTTACTGGGGATTTTTTATCGCTTCATTGATCGCCATCCATAATGCCATTCCCCAGGATCTGAAAAACCAGGGCATCCTTGCTGTCTTCAAGGCACTGTTCAGTGGTGATCTCGTTTCGACCATCTTCGCCAACCTGCTCACACAGCCCTGGATATTACTGCTTGCCATTGCCGTGTTCTACCTGCTGGGACTGGTATCGAGGAGCCTGATGCGCAACAGTTTCTCCGAATTCTGGCACCAGCTTGTGCATGGCAAACCGACAGGAACCTGAGCGGCTTTTTCTGCTGCCGAAAATGAGCGCCCATGCCATCATCATCCCGGCATGGGTCATCAGGCAGCCTGCTGACCCACCTCTGTCAGGAATATCTGTTTGTAACCGACATAGACAGAAGCAAACAGAACGGGGGTGAGAATAAGCCAGCCGAGACCGAAAGGAATGGTGGCGACAATCATCAGGATGAAAACGACAATACTGTAAAGCGTAAACGGCAGGATGTTGCGCATGCACCCTCTGAAACTCAGCTTCATGGCATCGAATATGCCGATGTCCTCATTGAGGATAACAATCGCCGGTGCAAACCAGAACAGCATCACTATCGGCACCATCAGCAGTGTTGCCAGCAACATACCTACCAGCAATCCAAGAAACTGCGATGGTCCCATCATCTGCGCATCCAGTTGCATGTTGGCAAAACCAACCGACATGAAACCAAGCATCATGATCACCGTCACCACAAGCGACAACAGCACATAGATGACACCCAGCCCCACCAGTTGCCCGGTACGGTGCTGAAAACCGGCGAACAGGTGGCTCACTTCCAGCTCGCCACGACCTTCATCGAGATCTCGACAACCGAGCATCATACCGCCGACCACCAGGGGCATGAGTATGCCTCCAAACGGCGCCAGGCTCAGCAGGCTGATGAGAACGAAAAACAGAATGGTATTGACCACCCACATCCCCGCTGCGCGCTGAAACAGCTCGAAGCCCTCGGTCAGCCAGTCAAGCCCGCGACCGGTGGGCAGCGCCCTGGGCTCGCCGATCTTGCCTGCCGCTGCGGGTTGGTCCAGTTTGGCCTGGGGGGCCTGATAGGGGTTCTGATCCGTCATGTGATGTTTTGTCCCGGTTTGACTGTGACCTTTTTGCCACATTTTTTCAGCGTAGCAGTCCACGCACCGTTTGTGAATCGGCCATTTGTCGTGGCTCGGGCTTGATACAGGGCAATATCATACGGCCTCATAAACGGTAAGTGACCGTTGCAAGTGATTGATATTCAGTGTCTGCCGCAGGGACGCGGCAGTCAAGTCGACAGGGATGTCTTCACGACGTCTGAATATCAACCACTTGCACCGGCCACAAGGTGAGTATGCGCTTGCCCTGGGGCTTGATACAATAAACCATGCTCAATTTTTCCGATCTCGCCCTGCGCCGTGGCCCCCGTCTGTTGTTTGAACATGCCAGTTTCACCATTCATGCCGGTAACAAGGTGGGCCTGACCGGTGCCAACGGTACCGGCAAGTCCAGTCTGTTTGCCCTGATCCGGGACGAACTGCAAGCCGATGCCGGTGAACTGAGCCTGCCACCCCATGCCGTGATCGCCCATGTTGCCCAGGAAACTCCGGCTGTCGACCGGCCGGCACGGGAATACGTGATTGATGGTGATAAGGAACTCAGGCGCATCGAGCAGGAACTTCAACGAGCCGAACAAAGCGATGACGGTGCCCTGCAGGCCAGCCTGCATGGCCAGCTTGACAACATCGGCGGTTATACCGCCGCCGCACGGGCGGCGCGGCTGCTCAGTGGTCTGGGGTTCACTCATCAACAGCAATCGGCTCCGGTCAGTTCATTTTCCGGTGGCTGGCGCATGCGTCTCAACCTGGCCCAGGCACTGATGTGCCGCTCGGACATTCTCCTGCTCGATGAACCCACCAACCACCTGGATCTCGACGCGGTGCTGTGGCTGGAAGACTGGCTGCAAGCTTACCCGGGGACGCTGCTGCTGATCTCCCATTACCGGGACTTTCTCGACCGGGTGGTCAATGTCATCGCCCATATCGAACAGGCAGGCATCACCCTGTATACCGGCAACTACACCGCCTTCGAATCACAGCGACTGGAACGCCTGGCCCAGCAGCAGGCGGCGCACGAAAAACAGCAACGTGAAATCGATCACATGCAATCCTTTGTGGATCGCTTTCGTGCCAAGGCCACCAAGGCCAAACAGGCCCAGAGCCGTCTCAAGGCCCTGGAACGCATGACCCGAATCGCACCGGCCCATGTGGACTCACCGTTTCATTTTTCCTTTCGTCCGGCAGAAAAACTGCCTCATACCCTGCTGGTGCTCGAAGACACCACCGTGGGCTATGGCGGCAAGCCCTTGCTGGCCCCCATCCGTTTCAGTCTCTCACCCGGCGCCCGCATTGGCCTGCTTGGCCCCAATGGCGCCGGCAAGTCCACCCTGATCAAACTGCTGGCCGGTGAACTGGCGCCCCTGCAAGGTGAACGTATTCCGGCCAGATACCTGCAGCTGGGTTATTTTGCCCAGCACCAGCTGGAACAGCTCGACAGCAAGGCTTCGGCCCTGCTGCATCTGCAGCGTATCGACAGCAAGGCCTCCGAGCAGAGCCTGCGGGACTATCTTGGCGGCTTTGGTTTCAACGGTGAACGTGCAACCGATCCCGTGGAACCCTTTTCCGGTGGCGAAAAGGCCCGACTGGTGCTGGCCCTGCTCACCTACCAGCGGCCCAATGTCCTGCTGCTCGATGAACCCACCAACCACCTGGATCTGGAGATGCGCCTGGCTCTGACCCTGGCCCTGCAGGACTATGCGGGCGCCATGGTCATCGTTTCCCATGATCGCCACCTGCTGCGTACGGTCACCGATGAATTCTATCTGGTCCATGATGGCAAGGTGGAACCCTTCAATGGCGATCTGGACGACTATCGTAGCTACATCCAGCAGCGTAATAATGCCGAAACCGGCAATGATGGCCTGTCGGCAGCAAATCCGGGGCTGTCACGCAAAGATCAGCGCCGCCAGGCCGCCGAGCGGCGCAAGCAACTGCAACCCCTGCACAACAAGCTGAAGAAAATCGAACGTACGCTGGCAAAACTGGAAGAACAAAAGACCCAACTGGAAAACGCGCTGGCCGACAGTTGCCTCTATGAAGACAGCAACAAGGACAAACTCCGGGAACTGCTGCAACAACAGGCCAGCAACCAGCGAGACCTGGCACAACAGGAAGAAGACTGGTTCATGGTCAATGAAGCTCTGGAGGACATGGACAGCGATTGATACCGTGACTGAGGCACCTCCTGCCTCGGCAGCGTCCGGCCCTCATTGCTTTAACAGCCTGTTAACCCGCTCGGGTTTATCTTTACTGTCATCCCGGTGTCATTGTCCGGCAACATATTCTCCCTACGCTGATTGTCTGTTCACAAGCCCTTTAGCAACTGTAATTTCCCGGGAGAAAAAAACAATGCAACTAAAAACCCTGTTGTTCCTTGGCCTGGCCAGTCTGGCGGCCATTTCCGGCACCAGCCTTGCCGATGAATCACATGGCCGCGATGAGGCACAAGAAAGCCCCGCCCTGAACATCCAGCTGGGCCCTCGCCCCTATTATCTGATCAATGACATGCAGGACGGCTCGCTCAAATCCAGGCTGCAGCGCTGTGAAAAGCGCAAAGCGAAAAAGACCCGCTTTTCCATTGGTCACCGCGGTGCCGCCATGCAGTTCCCGGAGCACACCCGGGAATCCTACATGGCCGCCGCCCGCATGGGTGCCGGTATCGTCGAGTGTGACGTCACCTTTACCAGTGACAGGGAACTGGTCTGTCGCCATTCCCAGTGTGACCTGCATGCCACCACCAACATTCTTGCCATTCCGGAACTGGCGGCAAAATGCTCCGTCCCCTTCCAGCCTGCCGTCATCGATCCGGTCACGGGTGAAACCCTCACCCCGGCCCGGGCCCGCTGCTGCACCAGCGACATCACCGTGGAGGAATTCAAGCGCCTGCAGGGCAAGATGGATGCAGTCAACCCCAACGCCACCAATGTTGCCGATTACATGAATGCCACACCCTCCTGGCGCACGGATCGCTATTCGGCCACCGGCACGGTCATGACCCATGCCGAAAGCATCGCCCTGTTCAAACAGCTCGGTGTGCAGATGACGCCGGAGCTGAAAAGCCCCGCCGTCGACATGCCCTACCAGGGAACCTATACCCAGCAGGACTATGCCCAGCAGTTCATCGACGAATACAAGGCGGCCGGTGTGCCGGCCAAAGATGTCTGGGCCCAGTCGTTCAATCTTGCCGATGTGCTCTACTGGCTGGACAAGGAACCGGCCTTCGGCAAACAGGCCGTCTACCTCGACGATCGCGTCTATGAGGATCCGGCCTTCACGCCCACGCTGGCAGACATGGAAGCCCTCGCCGCCCAGGGTGTCAACATCATTGCCCCGCCCATGTGGGCCCTGGTGACACTGGATGCCCGCAACAACATCGTGCCTTCCGACTATGCCCGTTATGCCCGGGCCGCGGATCTGGACATCATCACCTGGACGCTGGAACGCTCCGGCCTGCTGAAATACGGCGGCGGCTGGTACTACCAGACCACCACCGATGTCATCGACAATGAAGGCGATACCTACACCATGCTCGACGTACTGGCCCGTGACGTGGGCGTCATCGGTGTCTTCTCCGACTGGCCGGCGACCGTGACCTACTACGCCAACTGCATGGGACTCGAATAACCCCACCGGCTGACACCGGCGAACCGGCGCCAGCGGTGCCGGTTCGCTGTCTTGCCGAGCAGGATTTTTTCGAACAACGAGAACCCGGCCTGTACGACGAAGGCAACAACCCCGGGGCGTGGTAGCTGAAGCCCTTCAGCCAGGATACTGCCCTGTCCAGTGCCTGAAACAACCCATCTTCGCGGCTTGTGAGCCGTCACCAACAGCCGTGATCTTTCTCTTGTCTGTGTCCCTGTCAAATCCTTCTGCCGTAAAACGGCGACCAATAGCGCACATCCGCCGGAGCATGGGCAAAGAGGCTGGCGATGACAATCATGACGACCAGCAGCCAGGCCTTGAGACCGAAAACAAAGACCAGTGACAGAATACCCAGCTTGAGCAGGGTCGCCAGCCCACGCAGCTGCAGCAACCAGATGCCATTGCTCCAGATCTCGAGCAACACCAGTCCCAGTCCCGACAACACGGTCAGTAGCAGGTAAGGCTGCCACATGGCTCTGTCGGCCGCATAGAGAAACGCCCCGCCCAGTCCCGCGATACCGATCAGGTGCAGGGTACGCAATCCCATATTGACCCAGCGATTGCCGGTGAAATGCCGGCTTTTCGGGGGAAACAGGCGCGTCTTGAGATTCATTGCTATCGTCATCTGCTGAAGTGTGGCTTTGGTTGGCGCTGCACAGCCTGAGGGCATTTCCCCGGGCAGATCAAATTTACGCCAAAAGGTCTGCTTGCGCCATGCCAGACCGTGCTGACTTTCTTGCCGCGTTGTCCTTTTACTTTTTCTCTGTCTTATTTGAACCAGTACAGGATTTCTTCGTCTTCGAGTCCGGCGATATCCGATTCACTCAAATCGATGACACCGACCGGCGGCTCGGCATCATCTTCCCTGATGGAGGCCGGGGCAGCCGGCAGGCGCATGGCATCTTCCCGGAAGGCATCGAAAAATGGCCGAAACTGTGCTTCATTCAGGCAAAGCACGATCTTTTCTACCGCACAGTCGGCGCGGGCATCCCAGAAACTGGTGATGGCGCGGAAAAAGGCCCGGGCACTGGTGGCTATGGTGTCGTCACTGTCGGTGCCGATGGCAGGAAAGGCGATGCTTTTCCAGTCGTTGGCTTCGCACAGCAACAGGCTGCGGGAGATGGCCTGTTCTATCCTGCGTTGTGATTCCTCGTCACCGTCCTCGGGACCCACTGCATGAATGATGGCCTTGCAGGGCAGGCGTCCGGCCCCGGTATAGACTGCCATGCCACAGTCGATACTGCCATACTCCTCGATCAGCTGTCGGCTTTCGGCCATGGCCTCGGTGCCCGCCGCCTCGAGGATCAGCCCGGCCAGTGCCCGGTCATGACTCAGATCACGGCTGGCCGGGCTGACGATCACATCGACTGACACCTCCAGCAGCTCGTCCATCCCCAGCTGCAGTTCACGCTCATCATAACGGAACTGCATGTACTGCCTTTCATTCTCTTCATCCATTTTCACTTTTCCTGCCCGGTTTCAAAACCCTGCGTTTATGGCAGGCAACGTCCTCCCGTCAACTCTGCCCCGACATCGAAAGACATTGGCATGGCCGTCAACCGCGGGAAGAGATTTGCCACGTGTCATGCCAGGGACTTCGATGCATGGGCTCTATGCACAACCTGTGCCTGATATTCGGAGCACTTGTTTTAGCAGGATGTTAGTGTATCTCGAATACCAGTCTGGGTTTGCCTATCTGCAGAAGATGTCGGACAAACAACATCAGCAGCAATGAGATGCTGGCCATTTCCAGAAATTCTTCCAGGGCCTTGGCAAAGTGACTGACCGTGTAACTCTCCAGTTCGAAGATTTCCTCCAGACCGATGTAGATGTTCATGGAGTGGCTCTCGTCCAGCCCTTCGATGAAGTCCAGCACCACCGCCAACGCCATGATACCCACCGCCAGCAACAGGTGCTTTCTGGCAAACAGGTCTTCGAAACGGTGCCACAGAAAATACAGCATGAACAGGCCCGTGCCGGCCAGCAGCGGCAGGGCGACGATCTGCCAGTCATAGCTGGGAAACAGATTGACCAGGTCCTGGAAGCCGCCGCCGGCCTGTTCGGCCGTACCGCTCTTTCTGAATTCACTGAAGGCGGTGCCCATGCGCTCGTGGATCTTGGAAGCATCGTCGGCGGACATGTAGGTAAAGAAACCGGCGATGATGCCCCAGCCGATGAGTTCCCGGCGTTCGGCCGACTGGCTCCTGCGCACCAGCAGGATCAGCCACAACAGCAAACCGGCGATCAGGGTCTGCGACACCATGAACCAGGTCGCAATGCCATCTTCTCTGGCAATATTGAACATCCGCCGCAGGGGTGAGCTGTCGATCAACGCGCCATAGTTCATCACCGCATCGAGAAACACCAGCACCAGTTCGGCGATGATAAGCCCATTGAGAATTTTCATCGGCAAGGACTGGCTGTCCACAGGGATACTGGCCATGGGGCTGTTTTGCGCAGGCCTGTCACGGTTTGGATTTTCAACGTTGTTTTGCATTGGTTTCTGGTTCCGAAAGCCACGTGTTGTAATACCCGAATATATACGGTGTTATCGACAAGCCGCCTCCATTCTTGAATCAATACCACCGGCCCTGGCGAACTGGCCCCGGGATTTATACCCTGTATAAGTTATTGATAAGCCAGAAATTCCTCAACATGTCATTTGCCTGCAGGCAAAGTGATGCAAATCGCGGCACCTGTCAGTCTGCCCTGGCCGATTTCCAGCCGGCCACCGTAGAGCAGCACGATTTCCTGGACCATGGCCAGGCCAATGCCGTTCCCGCTCACGGCAGTATCGGCGCGCTGGCCCCGTACAAGCACCCGTTGTCGCTGCGCCTCGGCAATCCCCGGTCCATCATCCTCCACACACAGGCGCAGACTGTTGCCCACTGCCGGGCGGGTCGTGATCTCGATGCGGCTGTTACACCATTTGAAGGCATTTTCGATGAGATTGCCCAGCATCTCCATGGCATCCCCTTCGTCACACCGGCAACTCGACACCGCGAGTCGGGTGGTCACCGTCACCGGCTTGTGGCGATGGACTTTTTGCATGGCCTCGATGAGTCGCCGGATCAGGGGTTCCAGCGCCAGCGGGCCACTGGAGGCGGCCTGTCCGGCGGTGGCGGCGTGCTGCAACTGATAGTCGATGATCTGGCGGATGCGCTGCAACTGCTGCTGCGCCTCGGCATCGGATGGCCCGTTCTGCCTGTCGGATTCGAGGATGTTGGTGAGAATGGCCAGGGGTGTCTTGAGGCTATGCGCCATGTTGCCCAGTGAATCCCGGTAACGCTGCAACTGACTGCGAGTGCTGTCCAGTAGGTTGTTGATCTTGTCCGCCAGCTGCTGGATTTCTGCCGGATAACGGCCCTGCAACCGTGCGACCTGCCCGGCTTCGATTTGCGCCAGGTCAGAGCTGACCTGGCGCAGCGGCCGCAGGCCCCAGCGCAGCACCTGCCACTGCACCAGCAGCAACAACAGCACGGCGCTGGCCAGCCAGCTCCACAGGGTTTGCCGGTAACGATCGATTTGCTGGAGAAAGGCCGCCATGTCCTCGGCCACGCTATAGTACAGGGGGATCTCGGTTCCGTCAGCCTGCTCCCAGCTCGCACCATAGGCCAGCAGGAAATGGGGACGGCCATTGAACTGGCGACGGCTGAATCGCTGCTGACCCGGTTTGAGGTGGTCGCCCGTGATCGGTGCGTGATCCAGTAATGAGGCAGAGATCAGTGTCGAGCGGCCATCGGCACGCCTGACCTGGGCATACAGGCCCGAGTCGGGCTGCTCGAAACGCACATCGGGCAGGCGCCGGCCAAACACCAGCTGGCCCCTGTCATTCACATCCACCGCCGCCAGCAGGGCAAACAGGTAGCCCTCCATGCGGTCCTGCATGGCCGCCTCGGCACTTTGCCGAAAGGCCTTGTCCAGCGCCAGCCCGGTCAGCAGGGTAAACACCACCAGCACCAGCAGGGCGGCGCTCATCAACCGGGCCTGCAACGACATCAGGTCGACGGCTCCAGGGCCCAGCGATACCCACGCCCGCGCAGGGTTTCGATGGGCCTGAGCCGGTTGTCGGCATCGATTTTGCGCCGCAGCCGGCCGATGAAAACCTCGATGACGTTGCTGTCCCGGTCGAAATCCTGATCATAGATGTGTTCGGTCAGTTCGGTCTTGGAGATCACCTTGCCCGGGTGCATCAGCAGGTATTCGAGCACGCGGTATTCATAAGCCGTCAACTCCAGTTCCTGGCCCTCGACGGTCACGCGCTGGGCGCTGGTATCCACCCGTAGCGGACCACTGCGGATTTCATTTTTTACCTGACCACTGGCGCGGCGAAGCAGGGCCCGTACCCGGGCCAGCAGCTCTTCTTCGTGAAAGGGCTTGACCATGTAATCGTCGGCTCCGGCTTCCAGGCCTTCGACCTTCTCCTGCCAGCGACCCCGTGCGGTGAGGATCAGCACCGGAAACAGGCGCTGCCGGTCACGCCAGGCCCGGATCACCTCGACCCCGCTGAGACCCGGCAGACCGATGTCCACCACGGCCAGATCGAAGGGATTTTCCTCCCCCATGTAGCGGGCCTCATGCCCGTCACCGACCGCATCCACGGCATAACCGGCCGCACGCAACATGTTCTGCAACTGTGCGTTGAGGGCCGGTTCGTCTTCGACAACGAGAATCCGCATAGAATTACGAGCCCGCCTTGATCTTCACGACCCGGATCCGGCCATCGGGGAGCAGCACCTTGATGCGATGGATCCGCTGACCCTGCAGCTTGTAGGTTTCGGCACTGAGAATACGGCCTCCGGTCTGTTTCTTCACCTGGGCCACCGCCTGCTCGAGGCTGACCCCCTGGCTGGCGGCCAGCCGCAGGGGCTGTGCCGTCAGGGGCGAGGTGGCCAGCAACAGACTAAGCAGAAGCAGGCACAGCGGTTTTTTGCCAGGCATCACGGATTCCAGTCAGGGGCTCGGGTTGTCAAGCATACCCAAGCCCCCGGCACCAGACCAGCCCTCAAGACTGATCCGGCACCCCATGACCAGGGCAAGATCATGCTGCCTCATATACGGTTAGCAGGCTGTTGAAAAAGGCCAGGGAAGGGCTTTTTCAACATCCTGTTAGTGCCCGGTGCAAGGTGAGTATGCGCTTGCCCTGACCCCATGACAGGGAATCAGTGTTGCGAGATGCCATAGGCGATGACCGAACCGGCCACGGCACCCACGGCGGCGGTGGCCGCATCGCCGTGCCCCACCTCGTTGCCGATCACGCCACCGAGGACCCCGCCAACGATGATCGGCAGGGCCGAGCGGTGACGTGGCCGCCGGGTCACGATCACTTCCCGGGTGACCTGTTCGTGTACCACCACCTCACTGGGTGGACGGTGCCTGATGTGCTCTTCACGGTAGTACTCGTCGAAATCCCGGTCCCGGCGCCCATGGCGGAAGCCGCGCCGCTCTGCACGCAGTGCTTCCCGGGCGCCATGACGGTAGCCCTGCCTTTCGGCCCGGCGCAGGATCCGGCGTTCCTGGTGGCCAGTGTACCGGTGCTCAACGCGGTCGCTGCTTTTTTCATGGTGGCCATGGGCCATGGCAGCCGGTGCCACCCCAAGGCTGGCAACAACCAGCAGACTGCTCAAAGTGAGGACTTTCATGACTTGCTCCTTTTCCTGTTTAACTTGGCAGACAGGATATCTGGATCAGTCTGAACGCCGGCTGAACAACAAGGAAAAAATAAAATACCCATGAATCAATGGCTTGACTCAATACCCGGCGCAGGGCAAGCGCAGACTCACCTTGCACCGACCACTGACCGTATATGAGGCAGTATGATCTTGCCCTGATACCCGCCGCACAATTGTCACACAGAAATGTCATTGGCCTGTCATCATCGGGTGTTATTTCTGACAGACGCGGCCAGCACAGCCCGCGCGGTGACACCAGCGGCGCAAAGACAGGCAAACAGGCTGATAAACCTTTCATATTGCAAGAAAAAGCAGGGACTGCATACCTAAGCGGCAAAATTACTTGCATTTTTAATCCTGTTTCTTATTATGCGAAAACTCATATAACCAAAGGCATAAGAAGGATGTTTACAAAAAAATCCAAAAAGACAATTGCCGGGCAATTTCTTGCCACGGCATTACTGACAACTTCTCTCACCAGCTGGGCACAGGTTCCTGCCATCACCGGCTCACAGACCATCGTAACGCCCGAAACCCTGCTCGAATGGCCGCAGGACTTTCCCGTTGGCAATCCGTATCTGACCGAGCCCACGGCAAACCGCCTGAATGATTTCCATGGCCAGATCGGCAACTGCGACATCGTCCTGTCCACGGCCGGCAACTACCACATGGCATTGCGTGAAATGTGGCAGGTCTACCTCAAGGAGTACGTCCAGGATCTGGACATCAAGACCTGGTTCTACACCACCAGCCCACCCATCTCGCCCAAACAGATACCCAACGGCACCGTGCAGTTTGGCAACATGAACGCCAACTGCGTACCTCAGGTTGCCGTGGGCCCGGGCAAGGTGATGAAAAAACTCATCGCCCTGGGCGTCACCGAAGGCAAACCGGTGCCCGTGGTCAAGAACCAGGGTAAT
>JAJRYG010000096.1 GCA_024275915.1 Gammaproteobacteria bacterium | reverse complement strand
GGCGGTGAGGTGAGCATGCGTGTGCCCGGCCTGTTTTTGATGAATTTCAAAAGTTGGCACATTCGTTGCTGCTGTGATGACAGTGATGACAGACCGGGTCAACGGCGATCCGGACAATCAGTCTGATTTCTGCAATGGTGTGGAAATCGGCAACCGGCCAGGCCGGTTGACGAGCAATGGCGCTCAACATGGGTGAACGACCTCGCGGTCCTTCGCCCACGTTGGGCGTTTTTTTTTGTGTCAATTTTGTTGTGAGGAAAAGCAATGTCAAATACAGACAAGTCAGGTAGGCGTCGAGCCTTGATGCGGTTAGGTGCATTGAGTCTGAGCGCCATGATGGGTGCAGTACTGTTGGCTTCGCCTGCCGTGCAGGCTCAACCGGGTGAACCGGAAAAGGAAGCTCTCCGGTTTGGTTTCATCAAGCTGACGGACATGGCGCCACTGGCCATTGCCTACGAAAAGGGCTACTTCGAAGACGAAGGGCTGTATGTCACCCTCGAAGCCCAGGCCAACTGGAAGGTGTTGCTGGATGGTGTCATCGATGGCCAGCTCGATGGTGCCCACATGCTGGCAGGTCAACCCCTGGCGGCCACCATCGGCTTTGGCACCAAAGCCGAGATCGTCACCCCCATTTCCATGGATCTCAATGGCAATGGCATCACCGTCTCCAATGCCGTCTGGCAGGAAATGAAAAAACACGTGCCCATGAAAGATGGCAAACCGGTGCACCCCATCCGTGCCGATGCGTTGCGGCCGGTGGTCGAGTCATACCGGCAGGCAGGCAAGACCTTCAAGATGGGCATGGTGTTCCCGGTTTCCACCCACAATTATGAACTGCGTTACTGGCTGGCGGCCGGGGGGCTAAACCCCGGTTATTACGCACCGGCAAAGGGTGACATCAAGGGTCAGCTGAATGCCGATGTCTCCCTGTCCGTGACGCCACCGCCACAGATGCCCTCGACCATGGAGGCCGGTACCATCGATGGTTATTGCGTGGGTGAACCCTGGAACCAGCAGGCGGTGTTCAAGGGTATCGGTGTGCCGGTGATCACCGATTACGAGATCTGGAAGAACAACCCGGAAAAGGTATTCGGCATGACGCGGACATTCACCGAGACATACCCCAACACCACGGTGCGTATCGTCAAGGCCATGATCCGGGCGGCCAAATGGCTGGACGAGAACAACAACCGCAATCGCATGGAAGCCGTGAAGATCCTCGCCAGCCCCAACTATGTGGGTGCCGATGCCGAGGTCATTGCCAATTCTATGACCGGCACCTTCGAGTATGAAAGAGGCGACAAGCGTGAGGTGCCCGATTTCAATGTGTTCTTCCGTTACTACGCCACCTATCCCTATTACTCGGATGCCATCTGGTACCTGACCCAGATGCGTCGCTGGGGTCAGATCAGCGAACAGAAGCCCGACAGCTGGTATGCGGAGATGGCCAGAAAGGTCTATCGCCCGGATATTTACCGCAAGGCGGCAGAAGCCCTGATAGCCGAAGGTCTGATGCAGGCAGACGACTTTCCTGACTTTGACAAGGAAGACGGCTATCGGCCACCACAGACGGACTTCATCGATAACATCACTTTCGATGCACGTCAGCCGAACCTGTATATCGATGCCTTTGCCATTGGCCTGAAGGGCAATGCAAAACCCTGAACCATGAAGCCCTGCCGGCGCCGCCTGCCTGATGGCGGCCGCCGGCATGACAACCAGGAGTGAACCATGAATACACAGGTAATGAACGACAGGCCGGTTCTACTGGACAGGCTGGCCTTGAATCTGGGCAGCAAACCGATCGCATGGCTCAGAGCACTTGCAGCCCCCGCATCGGGGATCCTGCTGTTCCTGCTGATCTGGCACCTTGCCGCACCCACAGTGGTGACTTCGCTGGGTACCGTACCTGGCCCGGTACAGGTCTACCAGCAGTTCAGGGCACTGGTCGCGGAACACCGTGCCGAACGACAAAAGGAAAAGGCATTCTATCTACGTCAGGAAAAACGCAATGCCATAAAACTGGCCAAAAATCCCGACACCCGTATCCGGATCAGAAAATACACCGGTAATCCGACCTTCTTCGATCAGATTGTCACCAGCATCTACACCGTGATGGCCGGTTTCCTGCTTGCCTCGCTGATTGCGATTCCCATCGGCATCGTTGCGGGGTTGAGCAAGCCGGTCTATGCCGCCATCAACCCCCTGGTACAGATATTCAAGCCGGTCTCGCCACTGGCCTGGTTGCCCATCGTCACCATGATCGTCAGTGCCAGTTATGTGACGGACGATCCCTGGTTCGAAAAGTCCTTTCTCAACTCGGCGATCACCGTGTTGCTGTGCAGCCTGTGGCCCACCATCATCAGCACCGCAGTGGGGGTAACCAATGTCAGCAAGGACTTGCAGAATGTCAGCCGGGTACTGCGGCTGAACTGGTGGACGCATGTGCGAAAAATCGTCCTGCCTTCGGCCATCCCCATGATCTTTACCGGCCTGCGGCTGTCACTTGGCATTGCCTGGATGGTGCTGATTGCCGCCGAGATGCTGTCACAGAATCCCGGCCTGGGAAAATTCGTCTGGGATGAATTCCAGAACGGCAGTTCCAATTCGCTGGGCCGGATTATGGTTGCGGTCATCGTCATCGGTCTGATCGGTTTCCTGCTGGACCGCATCATGCTGCTTTTGCAGCGCAAGGTATCCTGGGACAAGTCGGTTGCACTTCGATAGCCATCATTGAACAGATAAAGAGGAAAATGTCATGAACAATGCACACCTGATCATCTCCGCTGTGAGTATGGATTTTACCAACCCCGATGGTTCGACTTTCCGGGCCTTGCAGAATGTGGATCTTGCCGTCAGCAAGGGAGAGTTCATCTCCATCATTGGCCACTCGGGCTGCGGCAAGTCAACGGTACTGAATATCGTTGCCGGGCTTTACCAGGCCACTCTGGGCGGCGTCATTCTCAATGGCCGGGAAGTGAGCCAGCCCGGACCGGGGCGTGCCATGGTCTTTCAGAATCACTCGCTGTTGCCCTGGCTGACGGCCTATGAAAATGTCGAGCTGGCCGTCAGACAGCTGTTCAAGAGTCACAAAAGCCAGGCGGAAATGCGTGACTGGGTCGAACATAACCTGAGTCTGGTGCATATGACGCATGCCATGCACAAACGCCCCGATGAAATATCTGGTGGCATGAAACAGCGTGTTGGCATTGCCCGTGCCCTGGCCATGGAACCGGAAGTCCTGTTGCTGGACGAACCTTTTGGCGCACTCGATGCACTGACCCGGGCTCACCTGCAGGACTCACTGATGGAGATTCAGGCCAGTCTCGGTAATACCATGATGATGGTGACCCATGACGTGGATGAGGCGGTGCTGTTGTCGGATCGGATCGTCATGATGACCAATGGCCCGGCGGCCAGTGTCGGCAAGATCCTGCAGGTGGCGCTGCCGCGGCCCCGGGAACGGGTGAAGATAGCCGAAAGTCCCGAATACAATCACTGTCGCCACCAGGTTCTGAAATTCCTTTACCAGCGTCATGGCGCCACGCAGGAACCGACCCCGGCCGACGCAGTGGCGAGTGATAAAGCTTTGTCAAAGGTCACGCCATTGAACCCCGACGAGAAGAAGACTCAGGTGCTCAACATGGCCAGTTGAAGTCTGGCCGGGCAGGGGACGGGCATCCAGGCGGAAGCACCGGATCTGGCAGGCTGTTCAACAAGGGATTTTTCTGCAGGGTGATCAGAGCACCTCGTCACCGAACTCTTCCACCGTGTAGCGTTCCACCCTGAGGGTGTCGGACCAGTAATTGCCGGGCAGACCGGCCTTGAGTTTCAGATGCTGCAAAAAAGCCTGGGGCTCTGGCAGGCTTTCCCACACCGAGGGTAAAAACGTGCCGCGCCGACCCCGGTCGCTGAGGATCAGTCCGTCGATACCGGGACGCAGCTGGCCGATGAGATCCGCTTCGGAATCGAACTGCATTTCCTCGGCCGGGTTGAGTACGGAAATGTGAAACTCGAGCTGATCCCGTTCACGGGCAGACAGGGGGGCAAAGCGGGGATCGCGAAAAGCGGCATTGAAGGCGTTTTCCGCCACATCGCTGATCAAGGGCCGCCAGGCCTCCAGGGTACCGATGCAGCCACGCAATTCACCGTTCATGTTGAGGGTGACGAAACTTGCCCCGGGCTCGGCCAGCTTGCCGGTGTAGTCACCCGGCTCGACAGCCAGTGGCTGGCCATGTTGCAGGCCGTGATCCACCGACGCCTGGGCCACCTGCATCAGGGTACGTTTTTCCTCTGCCGTGAGCATGTCTGTTCTCCTTCAGTGAAAGACGTAGGCGCCGTAGCCAACCACCCGGTCGGCCGGTCCGGCCGTATCGCCCGAGTTGCGCAGATCCAGGGTGCTGGCATGCCAGTGATGATGGCGGGCAAAGTCGAGCAGGCCATTGACCGGGTTGCGCCCACAGGCGTCTTCGTACTGGATCCGCTCGGGTTCCAGTGCCTCGATGGCCTTCGACGTGGCCGTGTCCAGCCGGCGTGCGGTTTCGTAGTCGTGGTAGTGACTCAGATCCGAGCTGATCACGAACAGGGTGTCGGGCAGCTGGGACAGGGATTCGAGTACCTGACTGACGTCTGAGGAAGAGGCATCGCCCACCACCAGTGGTACCAGGGTAAATTCATCCAGCACGGTCTGCAGGAAGGGCAGCTGCACTTCCAGGCTGTGTTCCTCGGCATGGGCCTGATCCAGTCGTTGCACCTGGGGAAACTGCTCCAGTTGTTCGATGATGTCCCGATCCAGCGGGATCAGCCCCAGCGGGGTCTGGAAATAATCGGCACTGCTGGTGGCCAGGCCACGAAAAGCCACACGGTGTGAGGGGCCAAGCAGGATGACCCGCTTGATGTGGTCGCGGGCGGGGAGCAGGCTGGCATAGGCGCTGGCTGCCACCGGGCCGGAATACACGTAACCGGCGTGGGGGGCAATGATGGCTCGCGGCGGCTCGCCTTTGGCGAAATCGGCCGCCTGTTTCAGGTAGGCCTTGATTTCGCTCTGCAGCTCGGCGGGATCCGCCGGGTAGAACATTCCCGCTACCGCGGGTTGTCTGATAGAATTGCTCATGGTCTTTGTGCCGTTATTGTCGGTTACGATGACTTTGTATATGGTGGCAGCGGTCGGCGAGATCAAGACGATCGCGCGGATCTTCTTCGAAACCAATATTGCCCCCCGGGTTTTACCAACCAGGGCGCTGCGGCAGACGCGGGCGCCTGATTCATGTTTTCTGAGGTCTGGATGAACAACCAAACAATCAAAATCGGTATCGTTACCGTCTCTGACCGTGCCACGCGTGGTGAGTACGAGGATCTGGGCGGTCCCGCCATTCGTGACTGGCTGACAAAAGCCATTGCCAACGAGTGGCAGCCGGTGGCACGCATGGTGGAAGACGAACAGGGCCAGATCGAGGCGGTTCTGAAGGAATTGTGTGACAAGGAAAAATGCTGCTTGGTGGTGACCACCGGCGGCACTGGACCGGCCAAGCGGGATGTGACGCCGGAAGCCACCGAGGCGGTGTGCGAAAAGATCCTCGATGGCTTTGGCGAGCTGATGCGTACCGAGTCTCTCAAGTTTGTGCCCACCGCCATCCTCTCCCGGCAGATGGCCGGAATTCGGGGTGAAACCCTGCTGATCAACCTGCCGGGCAAGCCCTCGGCCATTTCCGACTGCCTCAATGCGGTGTTCCCGGCAGTGCCCACCTGCATCACCCTCATCGACGGGCCATGGATCGATACCCACGAAGATTTCATCAAGGCGTTTCGCCCCAAGTGAAGGCCAGTGCGGATTTATCGTTCATGTTGTCGACCCCACCCAGTTCAGCCATGACCCTGCGGGAGATGATCCTCTGGAGTGAGCAGCAGATGCAGGCGGCGGGCCTCCATTTTGGCCACGGCACCAGCAATGCGCTGGATGAGTCGGCCTGGCTGGTGTCCCATGCGGCAGGGTTCTCCGTGAACTTTGGTGACGAGGACCTGGACACGCCGCTGACGCCCGAACAGCAACAGGCCGCCCTGCGGTTGCTCCAGGCCCGCATCGAACAGCGGCAACCACTGTCCTATCTTGTCAACGCGGCCTGGTTTGCCGGTCACCGCTTCATCGTCAACCCGCATGTGCTGGTGCCCCGTTCACCGATTGCCGAGTTGATCTACACCGGCTATTCCCCCTGGGTGGCGCCTGATCGGGTACGGCGGGTACTGGATCTGTGCACCGGCAGCGGCTGCATTGCCATTGCCACCGCACTGGCCATGCCCCAGGTCATGGTCGATGCCACCGACATTTCCACCGAAGCCCTGGCGGTGGCAAGGCAGAACGTGGCCCTGCATGGTGTGGAAGAACGTGTGAGGGTGGTCGAATCGGATCTGTTTTCCTCGCTGACCGGTCAGCGCTATGATCTCATTGTCAGCAATCCCCCTTACGTGGATGCCGAGGACATGGCGGCCCTGCCCGAGGAATACCTCGCCGAACCCGGCATGGCCCTGGCGGCCGGCGAGGATGGCCTGGAGCTGGTGGTGCCCATGCTGCAGCAGGTGGCTGACTACCTGACGCCCGAAGGGGTGCTGATTGTCGAAGTGGGCAACAGCGAAACTGCCCTGGCTGCACGCTTTCCCGAAGTGCCGTTCACCTGGCTGGAGTTTGCCAATGGTGGTCACGGTGTGTTTTTGCTCGATGCCGGGCAGCTTGATGCCTGCCGAGAGGTTTTGGGCAAAGGCTGAGCCGTTTACAATTGAGTTCATCTTTATAACAGGATGTTGAAAAAGTCCCTCCCTGGACTTTTTCAACCCGGGAACGGAAAACACAGTTTGCCGTTCCCTCACATTTTCAATGACTTGTGGCCATTGAAAATGGCGGTGCGTCCCTGCACCGCACACAGGCTGGGTAAAAACGGTGTTTTTTCAACAGCCTGTTAACTGAAACGGGAGGCACGACACGATTTCGAGTCTCCCTGTCCCGAATAAACTAAACTGGAAGAGTATTATGTCCATGATCAAACGTCCCGCTACCCTGGAAGCCTACAAGGATCTGATACAGCAGGCACTGTATGAAGTCGAGGAACTGCGTGCCTCCATCGAATATGACGAGGAGTTCATGGAAGATGCCGCCGGCCTCGTCCAGCCGCTGGAAGACACCTTGAGCAAGCTGATGAAAGAACTGGAAGATGGCAGTTATGCATTCGGAGGGGATGATCTCGATTACATGCCCATCGTCAATGTGGCGCCGAACGTGATCCTGCCTTTCAAGGTGCTGTTACGGCAGATCAACGATGCCCATACCAAGGGGCTGGCCTCGGACGAGGAAGACTGATCCTGATCATGGTGTCAGGCCGGGGCCTGGCATAACCTGACTGGCACAGTTGAGTATTAATCCGTTTGATATCTGTGGGTATGGGTGCAGACATCGAGCAAAGCAGGAACCGGTAAGCAGACCATGAGCGAAATCATTTTTGACAAAGACCTGATCCGTCGGTACGACAAGGCCGGCCCTCGATATACCTCCTACCCGACAGCGGTACAGTTTACCCCCGAGTTTGGCCGTGATGACTACATTGCTCAGGCCCGGGCCAGTAACGAGGGCAACAACCCCCTGTCACTGTATTTCCACATCCCCTTTTGCGACACGGTCTGTTTCTACTGTGGTTGCAACAAGGTGGTGACCAAGAACCGCAGCCGTGCTGAGCCCTACCTGCAGCGCCTGCACGAGGAAATCCGTCTGCAGAGCGAGCTGTTCGACAGCTCACGCCGGGTCGAACAGCTGCACTGGGGTGGCGGTACGCCAACCTTCATCAGTCATGACGAAATGCGTGAGCTGATGAAGGTCACCGGCCAGTATTTCAATCTGCTGGACAACGATGAAGGCGAGTACTCCATCGAAATCGATCCCCGCGAAGCCCACGGTGAAACCATTGCCGTGTTGCGTTCCCTGGGTTTCAACCGTCTGAGCATGGGGGTACAGGATTTCGATCCGCTGGTGCAAAAAGCCGTCAACCGAATCCAGAGCGAGGAAGAAACTGCCTATGCCATCGACACGGCACGCCGTGAAGGTTTCAAGTCGATCAGTGTCGATCTGATCTATGGTCTGCCTTTCCAGAACGTGGAGCGCTTCGACAGGACCCTGGACAAGGTGCTGCAGATGTCACCGGATCGCCTGTCTATCTTCAACTACGCCCACCTGCCGGAACTGTTCAAGCCCCAGCGCCGCATCAATGCCGAGGACCTGCCCAGTGCCGACGAGAAACTGGCCATCCTGCAGCACAGCATAGATCGCCTCAAGGAAGCCGGTTATGAATACATCGGCATGGATCATTTTGCCAAGCCCGATGATGAGCTGGCCATTGCGCAGAAGAACCGTACCCTGTATCGCAACTTCCAGGGTTATTCCACCCATGCCGACTGTGACCTGGTGGCCATGGGTATCACCTCCATCAGCAAGGTGGCCAACTGCTACAGCCAGAACATCAAGGACATGGACGCCTATTACGAATCCATCGATACTGGTCAGCTGCCGGTGATGCGTGGCATCGTGCTCAATGGTGATGACATTCTCAGAAGGGAAGTGATCAACCAGCTGATCTGTCATTTCTATCTGGACTTCGAAAAGATCGAACAGCAGTTCGGCATCGACTTCAACGTGTATTTTGCCACCGAGCTCAAAGACTTCGAAGTGATGGTCGAAGATGGACTCATCGAAATGGATAACCGGCACATCGAGGTCACACCGGCGGGAAACCTGCTGATCCGCAACATCTGCATGGTGTTCGATGCCTACCTGCGGGGCAAGGATACCCAGCGGTTCTCCAAGGTGATATGAAGATACAAGACGGATCTTCACCAGGAGCGCCGGTGCTTGCCCGGCATTACCTGCCACCTGCGCAGGCGACATTTCGAAGTCGGCTTTAACTTGTATCTTCAATAAGCGCATCGAACGCCCACCGAAACCGGAAGGACCCCCGCGACCGATGCGCCTCCTTGGCCTCGGCCGCATCCACCGGAATATGAACCGCCCCCCGAATATAACCCGGCCGCAGGATACTGCTGAGCAAAGCGAAGCGCATCGAACACCCTCCCGAAACCGGAAGGACTCCCGCGACTGATTGACCCCCCCTCACCCCAGCCCTCTCCCGGCGGGAGAGGGAGTTGGCACGGTGGCCACCCACAAATTCTTCTGAAGATCCCTATTTTTCAATCGGCTCGGGCTGATTGAAGTAGAACCCCTGGGCATAGGTGATGCCTATCTCGCCCACCTTCTGCCGGATCTCTTCAGACTCCACATATTCGGCAATGGTTTCGATGTTCATCATCTCGCCAATGCGATGAATGGATTCCACGAAGGCCAGGTCGATGGGATCGTGGCAGATGTCGCGCACGAAGCTGCCATCGATCTTGAGAAAGTCCACCGGCATTTTCTTCAGGTAGGAAAAGGAGGACAGGCCACTGCCAAAGTCATCGAGGGCAAACTTGCAGCCCATGTCCCGCAGACGTTCGATGAATTTCATTGCGGTGGTCATGTTGGCAATGGCGGCCGTTTCGGTGATCTCGAAGCACAGCATGTCAGCCTGGATGCGGGAATGGCTGATGATGTTGCAGACGAAGTCGACAAAGAACTTGTTGCTGATGGACTGCCCGGAAAGGTTGATCGATATCAGGGAAGTTTCCGTATGGGGGGTGTTTTCATAAATTTCAAGGACTTTCTTGATTACCCACTTGTCCAGCTCGGGCATCAGGTTGAAACGTTCTGCAGCCGGAATGAAGGACATGGGCGGGATGACCTTGCCCTCGTCATCGAGCATGCGTACCAGCACTTCACAGAAGGGGGGGCGATCCCCGGCCTGTGACAGGGGTACGATGTGCTGGCAGTAAAGCACCAGTCGATCCTGCTCGATGGCCTGGGTAATGCCCTGGAGCTGACGCATTTCCCTGCGCCGGTTGATGAGTTCCGTGTTGCCGGGCTGATAGACCTCGATCCGGTTTCGGCCCCGTTCCTTGGCCAGCAGGCAGGCCGTATCGGCAGCACCGAGAATACTCGATGTATCGGTGGTATCTTCATTGATCATCACCATACCGATACTGATACTGATGTCAAAGGCATTGTTGCCCCAGGCAAAGCGACTGTCCTTGATGGTCATGCGCAGTTTTTCGGCAATCGAGACAGCATTGGCTTCATCACAGTCCTCGAGCAACACACCAAACTCGTCCCCCCCGATCCGTGCCAGCACATCGTTGCGTCGCAGTTCCGGTGACAGCCGGTTGGCGACCTGCTTGAGCAACTCGTCACCGGCCTTGTGGCCAGCCGAATCATTGATGAATTTCAGCTGATCGAGGTCCATGAAACACAATGCATGGATGGTCCTGCTCTGCTTTGCAGAAGCAATGGCCCGGTTGACGCGGGATTCGAATTCCCGGCGGTTGACCAGGCCGGTGAGAGGATCGTGGCTGGCCTGGTAGGTGAGCATGGAAGACAGGGAACGCATTTCCGTGACATCACGGAATACCAGCACGGCACCGTGCAGGTGATTATGCTCATCCTGGATGGGGGAAATGGTGTACTCAATGGCAAGTTCGGAGTTGTCGCGCCGTTTCAGTATCACATCGGGACGGGAATTGAGCACCCTGCGCTCGCTCAAGACGATATTGACGGGATCGAGAAGGCGTTTACGATCATTTTCACTGAAAACACAAAAGATCTTGTCTATCGGCATGCTGATGGCTTCACTGGCCGTGCAGGCGGTGATTTGTTCGGCTATGTGGTTGAAGGATGTGATACGACCCTGATTGTCGGTGGTCAGCACGGCATCGCCAATCGAGTCGAGGGTGATTTGGGCCAGACGTTTTTCCATGAACAGGTTGTTTTCCATGCGGCTGATTTTGCCGATGATGTACCAGGCAATAAACAGGCTGAGAGAAATCGCCAGGCCTCCCAGCAGGCCGATGATAACCAGGGTTTGCTGGCGTGACTGTCTGGCAATGGTGACAAGTTCATCAATCTTTTTCTGCTGCATTGACTTGAGCTGACTGAGCAGGGCCAGTACCTTGTTTTGCTGGGGGACGGCCTGTTCGGTCAGCAAGCGGTGGGCCCTGTCCAGTTTGTCATCGAAGATCAAATCAACGATCAGATTCTGGCGTGGAACATTTTCTTTTGTAATAGCCGCCTGCTGATCGAGGAGTTTTTTTTCATCCCTGCTCAGAGCCATGGTCAGCAGTTTGAGTCGGGCACGGGCAAACCGACCACCATGGTTGTTGAACTCGAGATGCATCTGGTCACGAACAAAGGCATCACCACTGAGCAGCATCGAATAGAGCAACAGGCTGCGTTCCCGTGCAGCTGTATACATGGTATCGACCAGTTCATCCTTGACATTCAGGGTGTTGGTAATGGCTTCCAGCCGAGCATTGTTCTGATAGGCGTAGTAACTGCCACTGAGAATGGTGAGAACAAACAGGCCAAGCACGCCGCCAAAGGCGACAAGCAGCAACCAGCGGCTTTGTTTTCGTATCGGGACGGAGGTGTTTTTCTTGTCGATGGGCGGGTTCATCACAAACTGTTTTTAATTATCAAACCGGTAGTGGGGGATTTCTGGTTTGCGGGGTTGGCTATCTCGCTGTGCCTATAATGGCATAGTAGCATTTTCCTGGAACTTCGGTACCTGCATGGACCTGTGAGCCATTCCTGTTTGTATCGGCAGGGCAAACTGAAAGATAAATCACATGAAATGGGCAATATTTAACCAGGGCGGGGCAGACGTTTTTGTACAGAGGCGGTACAATACGCCCCATGTCAGGAAATACGTTTGGAAAATTATTCAGTGTTACCGGTTTTGGCGAAAGCCACGGCCCGGCAATCGGCTGCATCGTCGACGGCTGTCCTCCCGGTTTGAGCCTTTGCGAAGCGGATCTGCAGGATGATCTGGATCGTCGCAAACCGGGTACCACCCGTCATACCACACAGCGACGAGAGGCGGATCAGGTGAAGATTCTGTCCGGCGTTTTCGAGGGTCGGACAACCGGTACGCCCATTGCGCTGATCATCGAAAATACCGATCAGCGCTCGAAAGACTATTCCAATATTATGGATACTTTTCGACCGGGCCATGCCGATTACACCTATCAGCAAAAATACGGCTTCCGCGATTATCGGGGTGGGGGACGTTCCTCGGCGCGGGAAACCGCCATGCGTGTTGCCGCCGGCGCCATTGCAAAAAAATACCTGGCAGAAAAATACGGTATTCTGATCAGGGGTTACATGGCACAGCTGGGGCCCATTCATCATGAAGCCTTTGACTGGTCTGCGGTATCTGAAAATCCGTTTTTCTTTCCCGATGCCAGCAAGGTCGCCGAGCTGGAAGCCTACATGGATGCCTTGCGCAAGGAAGGCAATTCCATCGGTGCCCGCATCAATGTGGTTGCCACCGGTGTTCCTCCAGGCTGGGGTGAACCCATCTTCGACCGCCTGGATGCCGATCTGGCACATGCCCTGATGAGCATCAATGCGGTCAAGGGCGTGGAAATTGGTGCCGGATTCGACTGCATTACCCAGAAAGGCACCGAGCATCGTGATGAAATCACGCCTCAAGGCTTTCTCAGCAATCATGCCGGTGGAGTACTGGGGGGGATTTCTTCCGGCCAGGACGTCACCGCCAGTATCGCCCTCAAACCCACCTCCAGCCTGCGACTGCCGGGGCGCAGCATCAGCCGGGTCGGTGAGCCAATCGAAGTGGTCACCCATGGGCGACATGATCCCTGTGTGGGTATTCGTGCCACACCCATTGCCGAGGCCATGATGGCCATCGTGCTGATGGATCATGCCCTGCGACACCGGGCCCAGAACCTGGATGTCCACTCAACAACCCCGGTGGTGCCGGCTTCGCCCGAATCCGACTGATGCCCTACTGGCGGCTGTCGGGTTTCTACTTTTTCTTCTTTGCCAGCCTCGGTGCATTGCTGCCCTACTGGGGGGTCTACCTCAAGTCACTGGGTTACAACGAGCTGGCCATCGGCAACGTCATGGCCACCATCATGGCCACCAAGATCATCTCTCCCAATATCTGGGGCTGGATAGCCGATCATACGGGCCGGCGTATGGCCATTGTGCGTCTTGGCAGTCTGTGTGCGGCACTGGCCTTTGTTGGTGTATTCTTTACCGATGATTATGGCTGGCTGCTGCTGGTGATGGTGATCTTCAGTTTCTTCTGGAATGCGGCCCTGCCCCAGTTCGAGGCCGTCACCCTCAATCATCTCGGCCCGCATATCGAACGCTACAGTGGTATTCGCCTGTGGGGTTCCATCGGATTCATCATCGCAGTCTGGGGGCTGGGCAGCCTGATGGAAGGCAAGGGCGTGCAATTGCTGCCCTGGATTCTGCTTGCCCTGTTTCTGGCCATCTGGATCAACAGCCTGCTGGTTCCTGAAGACAGGGCCACGCAGCAGCCGGTGGATCATGTACCCCTGAAGAAAATCCTCGCCAGTCCCCGGGTGGTCGGCCTGTTGCTTATCTGTTTTCTGATGCAGGCCAGCCATGGGCCCTATTACACGTTTTACAGTATCTACATGCACAGCTTTGATTATTCACTGTCGCTGATTGGTGCGCTGTGGGCGCTGGGGGTGATTGCCGAGGTTATGATCTTCCTGCTGATGACCCGCCTGGTCGGCCGTTTCAACCTGCGTACCCTGTTGCTCAGCAGCCTGCTGCTGGCCACGCTTCGCTGGACGCTGATGGCCCTCTATCCGCAGAACCTGCCCATCATGCTCTTCAGTCAATTACTGCATGCGGCAACCTTTGGTGTCTACCATGCGGTGACCATCAAGTTCATCCATCATTATTTCAGTGGCCGTCACCAGGGCAAGGGACAGGCCCTGTACAGCAGTCTCAGTTTTGGCGCAGGTGGAGCTCTGGGCAGTTTTTACAGTGGCTATGTATACGACAGCTATGGTCCGATGCCCATGTTTTTCATTGCCGCCGGCATCAGTCTGCTGGGCTTTGTGCTCGCCCTGCGATTCGTTCCCTCGATCAGATTGTCCATATCGTAAGGGGATACATCAGAAGTATGAATGACAACCATGCAGGGGAGAGAGGTGCAAAAACCGTTACCATGTTGTATACATGGAAGGCGCTTCGCTATCCTGCGCCAAAAATTTATGCAACGATTGGGTTAACATCCTGTTGACCACGATTTTTGCCTGACAGGATCATGCTGTGGGCAAGATATCCAGGCTAGGTTTTTTTTATGGAATCTGAATTATTCAGCTTCCTTGCACATATTAGACAGAGAAACACATGTTGAACCATTCACTGGATTTCTTGAGACAGCTGGCAAGACTGGTGTTATCCAGCCTGATTGGGGCGGGTATCGTGCTGGTGATCGTTTTCATTGTTTACCTGAATGATCGCGAGGATCTGGATGTCTGGCATACCGCCAATCTCGACAAGGAATTCACAGCCGAGTCGGACATACACAGTTTTGAACAATACCTCAAACTCGAGGATGACTTGTTCAAGCAGCTCGATGCCGTCGTCTATGACAAAATCAAGTCGGATGACAGGGATCCGATAAACCGCTTCGACCGTAGCAGCAAGTCCTATCCGGGACGCTGGCCAAGGAACTGGAACCGGAGCTTCGAGCTTGCTGCCAGCCAACCCGCAGCCGGCGTGCTCTTGCTGCATGGCATGTCTGATTCACCGTACAGTCTGCGTGCCATCGGCCAGGATCTGAACCGGGCCGGCGCCTGGGTCGTGGGGCTGCGCATGCCGGGTCATGGTACCGCACCCTCGGGGCTGGTGACACTGAAATGGCAGGACATGAACACTGCCACCAGGCTGGCAATGAAGCATCTGAAGACAAAAGTGCCTGATGTGCCAATCTATGTCATTGGTTATTCCACGGGTGGAGCACTGGCCGTCAAATATGCGCTCGACACGCTGGACGAGCCGCAGTTGCCAAAGGTGAAGAAACTGATATTGATATCACCGGCCATTGGTGTCACCCCGGCTGCCGCCCTGGCCGTCTGGCAAGGCCGTATCGGGCATTTGCTGGGATTGGACAAGCTGGCCTGGTCCGATATTCTGCCGGAATATGATCCATTCAAGTATAATTCCTTTGCCGTCAATGCCGGTGATGTGGTCTACCGCCTGACCGGGCAAATCAACACCGGTTTTGAAAATCACGACAGGGAGGAACTCCTGAAATTTCCACCGGTGCTGGCATTTCAGTCAATCGTCGATGCCACGGTCAGTGTACCCGCTCTGGTCACCGGGCTGTTCCAGAAATTACCGGCAGCTGGCCATGAACTGGTCCTATTCGGCATCGATCGCCGGTTTGTGGCCAAAGAGCTTCTCAAGCAGGATCCTCTCGTCAAGGTCGAAAGACTTGTCGAACAGGGGAATCGTGATTTTGATATCAGTTTTCTGACCAACACAGACAGCAGGAGCAGCAGTCTTGTCATCATTAAAAGTAAGGCTGAGGGTGGGGATGCTGTCGAGTCATCCTCCCTGTTCTGGCCAAAAGGCATCTATTCCCTCAGCCATGTTGCACTGCCGTTTCGGCCTGATGATCCCCTTTATGGTGGACGGGCAAAAACACCCGACAACAGGATCCAGCTGGGAAATATTACGGTTAAGGGGGAACGAGGCATCCTTAAAATACCCGCTGCAGACAGGCTGCGGCTGCGCTGGAATCCCTTTTCTGCATATCTGTACAAACGGATTCATGATTTTACCGGACTTGAATCATCAAGCACGATACGGCCGAAACGAAGACGGTCTGGCCCGACTCACCGCTAGCAGGCGGTTGACAAGGGCCTTTTTCGACCGCCTGCAAGCTCCGGTCGGTCAGGGTTCCAGGAAAACCTGACAAACATGCCTCGTAATCTGATTTGTTAGAGATTCCAGCGGCACAGGGAAGTGCTCTGAAAATCCAGGGATGGGTTATATCTGAGCATGCTTAAGTTATTGAAAATGTTCTGCAAGTTTAAAAAGAATAATTGGCAGTCAGCTGTTTATATTTCATTTATCCATAAGCAGGTATAATGCCAAAAATCATGTCTGAAAATCTATATATCAGGATATCTTCAGGCGGAATCGAATTAAATTAAGGTTGCCTATGAAAGTCAGTTCATTAATGATGGTTTTTCTGTATTGCAGTGGTTTGCTGTTTCTTTCTGTGCCCGCAGTGGCCATTGAAGAGAGCAAACCAGCAGAAGAAATTCTCGATTTCCAGGCGGCCGGTGATGCCAGCCCAGCCCTTGCGGAAGAGTCGACTAACGATATCAAGAAAATATTGACGGATTATTACAAACGGACCAGTAATTACCTGAAAAATGTCGAGGCCTACCGGAAAGCAGCAGACTCCTACGAAACCAGCCTCGAAGAAGCACCTCTGCAAACTCGCAAGATCAGAAAAAAGCTGGCCAGGCCTGTTGAACTGCCAACCACAGATTCCATGGAGATTGCCGACGATGTTCCACTGCCTGAAATAGGCCAACGCCTGTACAAGGAAAGGGATGTACTGGATGCCGAGATACAAAAACTTACTGAACTGTCAGCAAAAATCAGGGAAACGGAAAGCCGGCTGGTCGAAGCAAGGGCGCGCATTGATGAGGCAAAATCACGAATCCGTGAAATCAACGAGACGCTGAAGACAAGGACAGATGAAGATGAGCTGGAAGCGGTGACTGAAGCGAGAAACTGGGCCCTGGAGGCCGAGAATCTGGCTCTGGAGGCAGAAATCCAGATGCTTGAAAAGGAAATCAGCTCTCAGCCTGTGCGCCTGGATTTGCTCAGGGCTCAGAGGGACGAGTTAAAACGAAATCTGGCACGGGTTCAGCAAAGAGTCACGATTCTGGCCGAGAGGATGAATCAGCAAATCGAGTCGCAAGTCGCACTAGAAGAGGGCGCGATGCCCGAAGGCAAGCAGATAGCCAGCAACAAGGAGCAATCCTCCTTGCGCAAGGAACTGGAAAAACAGCGTATACGGCTCGCGAAAAAGATTGATTTTACCGGCAACATTTCCCTGGCAGTAAAAAACCAGCAGGGTAATACAGAAAAATCCGAGTCAGAACTGGATGGTGAGGTTGATCTGCGCCGGAAAAAGGACAGATTCAACATTATCGGACATCTGGAAAATGACCGGGCGCAAACGGTACAAACAGCCTACAACTGGTTCCTGATTTCCAAGTATGACTATTTTGTCAGCAAGAAGCTGTTCTATGGCGCCGGGCTGAGTTTCGAACAGGACGAATTTGCCGATTTGAACATGCGAATCAAGCTGGGCCCGCATGTTGGTTATCAGTTCTATGAGAGTCGCGCCATGAATCTTCAGCTACAGGGTGGTATCTCTATGGTCAGTGAAGACTATATCAATAATCAGGATTACGAATACACGGCTGCCACGTGGGTGCTGAATTTCGATAAATACTATTTCGATGAGTTGTTCCAGTTCTATGCCTATCATTCGGGGCTCAATCAGTTTGGTAAAGGTGACAAGCTGGTAACCAAGACATGGGCTGGCTTGAGGTTTCCCCTGATTTTCAAGTTGTTTCTGGCAGTTGAACTCAAGCATGAATATGACAGCCAGCCTGCAGCCGGCAAGCTGAAGCTGGACACGACACAAAGTCTGAAGATTGGTTACAAATGGTAAAGCAGACAGGAATCAGAACATGATCCAATACCGAAAAAGTTTATTGCTGTTGTTTTTTCTGTTGTTCTGCCAAAACATCGTTTTTTCTGCCAATACCGTTCAGACGTCGGCGCCTGCAAGTGTCACTGCCAAGACGGTCAATGAAAAGATCAAGCAGGCCGAGACAGCAAAGGATCTCGATGATGATACCAGAGCTAAATTGATTGACATTTACCAGAAGATACTCGGTTACATCGAAGAAACAAAATCAAACAACAAAGCTGCTGAGGCTTATCGTCAGGCAAGAAAGAATGCGCCCAAAGAAACAAAAAAGATAAAAAGAAAACTGGAAAGCAGAAAGAAGGTCAGCTACACGAAAGAATTGAAGGTGAATGAAAAATCCACGGCCAGTGAGATTGAACAGCAGCTTCTTGTCGAAAAAGCAAATCAGGCCGCGGTCGAGGCAAAGCTGAGTGATATCAAGCAGCAAATTGAATCACAGATGGAAAGGCCAAACAAGGCACGAAAACAACTGACCGAGGCAAAGCAGTTACAGAAGGATCTGAATGTCGAACTCAACGCGCCACCACCAGCTGGAGAACGGGCCGAACTGACCGAGGCTCGGCAATGGCTGGTACGTGCCAACATGGATGCGGTTCGTTCGAAAATACTCATGCTGGACCAGGAGTTGTTGAGTCAGCCCATGCGTCTCGAATTGCTCAAGGCGCAAAGGGAAATGTCTGCGCAGTCGGTAGAGAATATATCCAGGCGTGTTGTGTTTCTGGAAAAACTGCTCAATGAGAAAAGAAAAACAACCGCAGAAAAAATTACCGAAGAAACTGAAAAGGCACAACAGGAGGCCGTTGGCAAGCACCCTCTGGTGCAGAAGCTGGCAGATGAAAATGTCTTGCTGGGTGAAAATGTCAAGAAAGAAGCCGACGACCTCCAGCGTGTTACCGAGAAGGGAAACCAGGCAAAGAAACAGAAAAAACAGTTCGAAGACGAATTTCGCAGCATGAGGCAAAAGCTTGAAATAGCCGGACTCAACCTGGCACTTGGCCAGGTATTGCTCAAACAGCGAAACTCCCTTCCTGATGCCCGTTATTTTCGCAAGCAGGCAAACAAGAACGAGGAATTGATCGCCAAAACAGGCTTGATGCAAATTCGCAATATCGACGAATTACGCAAAATGAAGGATATCGACGCCTATGTCGACAAGCTTCTGGAAAAAATACCAGCTGAAGAAGCGGAGACAATTCGTGCAGATGTTCTTGAGCTGATCAGGCACAGAAAATCACTGATTGAAAATGCCATCAAAACCGAAGAGACGTACCTGCGGGCCCTGGGTGAGCTTGAATATGCTAACCAGCAGTTGTTGAGTGTCGTAGAGGAATATTCCTCCTACCTCGATAAACGGCTGTTATGGGTGCGTAGTTCACCACCACCAACACTTGAGTCCCTGCAGGAAGTGCCACAATTTCTTGGTGTTCTGTTTTCACCATTGAACTGGTTTTCTACTATCGAGACTCTTGGTCAGCAAATGAGCAAGGATGTGCGATTTGATCTTGGTCTGCTGCTTTTTGCCCTGATAATCTGGAAACAGAAGAAGCTGAAGAAACTGTTGGTTGAAAGTGGGTCGAAGGTTGGCAAGTTTGAATCTG
This sequence comes from Gammaproteobacteria bacterium, assembly GCA_024275915.1. Lineage (GTDB taxonomy): Bacteria > Pseudomonadota > Gammaproteobacteria > UBA6429 > Thiohalophilaceae > JAJRYG01. Next base: position 631 of record JAJRYG010000096.1, on the reverse strand, counting down.
ACAGCATAAAGTACACCTTTCAGGCGGTCATGATTACCCTGATTCTGGCTGCTCCATGGCCATTGCTGCTCAAGCTTTTTGCCTGGCAATTGCAGGGTGCCGTCAACAGTACGGATTTTTCCAAGGCAGTGGGGCTCGCGCTGGCAGTAGTCGCGACCATTTATTACTATCTCAACTCGTTTCGGGAAGTGTGTCGCTCCGGCGGACTTGCCGATGCACACTTCAGATGGCCGAAAAAGCGCATTTCTGTCCTGTTTGTGGATCTGAAATACATGATGCTGGTTTTCCTGCCTCTGGCCTTTCTGTCCCTGGTTGTCATGTATATGCAGGAATACAGTCTTGGTGGTGAATTGGGACGTATTCTGCTGATTCTTGCATTTTTCAGCCTTATGGTATTCTTTTATCGGTTGTTTATTCTCAAGAAAGAAGAAGTCTTCAGTGTTGGCAAACTCGAAACCGGCAAGCTTGCGACAAGATTCCACAACATCTGGGTTGCGCTATCATTTCTTGTTCCATTTTCCCTGATTGTACTTGTTCTTTTTGGTTATGTTTATACGGCAGCGACACTTGCCGGCTACATGTTTGACACCTTGTGGTTCATTCTGGGGCTGGTGGTTCTCAATCAGGTTGC
>JAJRYG010000095.1 GCA_024275915.1 Gammaproteobacteria bacterium | reverse complement strand
GCTGTTTTCCCTGCCGTTACCGGTGGCCGTGGCCCACAATGGTGGAGCGGCCCTGCTGTTATTGAGTCTGGTGACCCTGAACCACTTGCTGCATGTTCGGGCTCAGGCCCGTCCGTCGGCCAAGGGCATTGTCGGTTAAACACGTACTTATAATCATGACTAAGTTGGCCGGCACATCAATTACGGAGCCGCATGTTCGTTGTTATACCATTTATATCCTGGCTGCTCAGGTTGGCCGTGAGCCATGCGGAGGAGGCAAGGAAGACACCACACAGATAAGGTTTTACTAAAACAGCGTTCCCTTAAATAGTCCCCACTTTGAGAATAATTCTACATTTCGTCAATTTTTGTAATATAATTCCGCGCCCTTGCATCCAGACATAGGGATTGTAGGGGTAATATTCTCTGATTTTTTAGTGCCACATTCAGGTGTTGTCCGGTTGCTCGACCGGTATGGCCTGAAATATTAACAATCAAGCAAGAGGCAACATATGGCCCAGTCGACTGCAACAGCAGAACAATACAATTACGATATTGTTCGCAAATTCACGATCATGGCGCTGGTTTGGGGCGTACTCGGTATGACTACCGGTTTGTACATTGGTTCCGAACTGGCCTGGCCTTTTCTGAATTTTGATATTCCACAGATTACCTTTGGACGTCTGCGACCCGTTCACACCACGCTGGTGATCTTCGGATTTGGTGGTAGCGCCCTGTTCGCAACCTCCTATTATGTCGTTCAGCGCACCTGTCAGGCTCGCCTGTTCAGTGATGGACTGGCCAATTTCACCTTCTGGGGCTGGCAGGTTTCCGTCGGTCTGGCTGCCATCTCCTACACCATGGGTTACACCCAGGCGCGTGAATATGCGGAAATGGTCTGGCCCATCGACCTGCTGATCGCAGTCACCTGGGTGGCCTACCTGGTCATCTATGTGATGACCCTGCGCAAGCGCAGCCAGCCACACATCTATGTGGCCAACTGGTTCTTCATTGCCTTTATTCTCGCCACCGCGCTGCTGCACATCTTCAACAACTTTGCCGTGCCGGTCAGCCTGTTCAGTCTGTCGTCCTACAGCTACCATGCCGGTGTACAGGATGCCATGACCCAGTGGTGGTACGGTCACAATGCCGTGGGCTTCTTCCTCACCGCCGCCTTCCTGGGCATGATGTACTACTTCGTGCCCAAGCAGGCCGGACGTCCGGTGTATTCCTACCGTCTGTCCATCATCCATTTCTGGGCGCTGATCTTCCTTTACATGTGGGTGGGTGCTCATCACCTGCACTGGACGGCACTGCCAGACTGGACCTCGACGCTGGCGGCGACCTTCTCCATCCTGCTGCTGATGCCCTCTTGGGGGGGCATGATTAACGGCATCATGACCCTGTCGGGTGCCTGGGACAAGCTGCGTACTGATCCCATCATCCGTTTCATGGTGGTGTCCCTGTCCTTCTACGGCATGTCCACCTTCGAAGGTCCGCTGATGGCGCTCAAGAGTGTCAATGCCCTTTCCCACTACACCGACTGGACCATCGGTCACGTACACTCGGGAGCCCTGGGCTGGGTGGCGATGATTTCCTTCGGTTCCATGTACCATCTGGTGCCACGCTTGTGGAACACCAAGATGTACAGCGAAAAACTGATCTACCTGCATTTCTGGCTGGCAACCATCGGTATCGTTCTGTACATCAGCGCCATGTGGGTCTCCGGCATCGGTCAGGGCCTGATGCTGCGCGCCTATGACGACTTCGGTAACCTTGCCTACACCTTCATTGAAACAGTCAGCTTCATGCACCAGCCTCTGGTGATTCGTGCACTGGGTGGTCTGTTCTTCGTGAGTGGCATGATTATCATGGCCTTCAATTCCTTTATGACAATCCGTCAGAGCCGGCGCGAAAAAGCCGAGCTGGATGCCAAGCTGGCTGAAAAGCTGGCCCAGGCCTGATAGATAGCTGGATAAATACAGGAAATCAAAAACATGAAGCATGAAACAATTGAAACAAACGCCGGCTGGCTTATCGTTCTGACCATGATCGTCATCAGTATCGGCGGCCTGGTGGAAATCGTGCCGCTGTACTTCATCGATGACACCATCGAAACCGTACAGGTGGACGGCAAGGACACCATTCGTCCCTATACGCCGCTGGAACTGCGTGGCCGTGACATCTACATGCGTGAAGGCTGCTATCTGTGTCACTCACAGATGATCCGTCCTTTCCGTGATGAAGACATGCGCTACGGTCATTATTCACTGGCGGCCGAGTCCCAGTACGATCACCCCTTCCAGTGGGGTTCCAAGCGTACCGGTCCGGACCTGGCCCGTGTTGGCGGCAAGTACTCCAACGCATGGCATGTGCAGCATCTGATGAATCCGCGCAACGTGGTGCCCGAATCCATCATGCCCAACTACCCCTGGCTGATGCAGCCACTGGAGTACAAGGACGTGGCTGATCGCATGCGTGCTCTGCGCCTGGTTGGTGTGCCCTATTCGAAAGACACGCCTGAATACGAAGCCAACGTGAAGCAGTTTGGCAAAGAAGTGGCAGACAAGCTTAACATCATCAATGCCGAAGCCAACCTGATTGCCGAAGCGCAGGAAGGCAACTTCGACGGCAATCGGGATGATATTACCGAAATGGATGCACTGGTTGCCTATCTGCAGGTGCTGGGCACCATGGTCGACTTCAGCAAGTTTGAAGAAGGCTACTTCGCCACCTTCCGTTGAGCGACTCTGAATCATGTCTGCACTGATAGAATGGATATCCCAGATGGAAAACACCAAGCCCTTCGTGCTGGTGCTGTTTTTCGTCACCTTTGTCGGGATAATCCTGTATATCTATACGGGCAAGAAGCGCAGCAAGCGCCTGGAGTCGTACAAGAACATTCCGCTTGAAGATGATGAGCATGATCATCACAAGGATACAAAAGATGAGTAAAGAAAAGACCAAAAGTACTGTTCAGACCACCGGCCACGCCTGGGACGGTGATTTACAGGAATTCAACAATCCATTACCACGCTGGTGGCTGTGGGGCTTCTATGCCACGGTCGTGTTCACCATCGTTTACTGGGTTATCTTCCCGGCCTGGCCCGTTGGCAAGGGCTATACCACCGGTGTGATGAACAACATCACCTACACCACCACCGATGGCAAGGAAGTCACCACCCACTGGAATACCCGCGCCCTGTTACTGAAAGAACTCGGTGAAGCCCGTGCCGAGCAGGCCAAATACATCGACCAGTTGAAAACAGCCAGCTATGCCGAAATCGCCAAGGACGAAGAAAAGAGTGCATTTGCCTATTCCATGGCCAAGGTGCTGTTTGCCGACAACTGTGCGGCCTGTCACCAGGCCGGCGGCAATGGCGTCATCGGCAGTTATCCCAACCTGCTGGACGATGCCTGGCTGTGGGGTGGCAGTTACCAGCAGCTCGAAAACACCATTCGGGAAGGCCATAACGGCTTCATGCCCGCTTTCAAGACCAGCCTCAGCGAAGCGCAAATCGACGATGTGGCTGAATATGTACTGAGCCTGTCCGGCGAGAAGGTCAATGCCGACAAGGCCGCCCGCGGCGAGAAAATCTTCCAGGGCCAGGCCGGTGGCTGTCACTACTGCCACGGCAAGGATGCAAAGGGCCAGACCTCGCTGGGTTCCGCCAACCTCACCGACAGCATCTGGACCATCGCTGACGTGCCGGGGCACAATACCCTGGAAGGCAAGAAAGCCGCCATCAAGGCCGTGATACGCAACGGTGTCAGCCGTACCATGCCCGCCTGGAAGGAACGTTTGTCTCCCACCGAGATCAAGATCCTTACCTTCTATGTGCATGAACTCGGTGGTGGTAAATAAGACAGCAGGATAAACCGTGTTGACAGGACCACAAGAGTCCTGCAACCCGCATTCTGAACCACGACGGGAGGCCGCCACTGTGCAAGCAGGGGCTGTCTCCCGCTGTCATTTTTAAGTGGCCAAAGTCGAGGAGAGCAATATGCACCTCTCCCTCCACCCCGAGGGTGAGTCAATGACGATGCCACAGACATGCCCGCAGCGCGCGGATTTCTGACAACAGCAGGTAGAGTAAACGCAGTATGAGCAAGCCGTCCTTCGAAGCACGTGTGCCGATTTACCCACGCACGGTAAAGGGACGCTTTCGCAAGCTGAAAACCGCCATCCTGCTGCTGGCCTATGGGGTGTATTTCCTGCTGCCCTGGTTGCGCTGGGATCGGGGCAGCGGCCCGGATCAGGCGGTACTGTTCGACCTGGCCGGACGGCGTTTCTACATCTTCGACCTGGTGGTCTACGCTCAGGACATTTTCTGGCTTGCCGGGCTGCTGGTGATCTTTGCCATGCTGCTGTTCTTCGTCACCGGCCTGGCCGGGCGGGTCTGGTGCGGCTACTTCTGTTTTCAGACCCTGTGGTCCGACGTGTTCTACATGGTGGAGCGCTGGATCCAGGGTGAACGCAACAAACGCATGAAGCTGGCTCGTTCGCCCTGGAATGCCAACAAGCTGATCCGCTACGGCCTCACCTGGCTGATATGGCTGCTCATTTCCCTGCTTACCGGCTTGGCATTTACCCTCTACTGGGGGGATGCGCCCGAGCTCTTCATGCAGATGATCACGGGCAAGGCACCGTTTGCCGCCTATGCCACCACCGCCTTCCTCACCGCCACCACCTATGTGATGGCTGGCCTGGCCCGCGAGCAGACCTGTACCTACATGTGTCCCTACGCCCGTTTCCAGGGCGTGATGTTCGATTCGGATACGCTGATCGTCGCTTACGATGAAAAACGCGGTGAACGGGAAAAAGGCCGGCACAAACCCTCGAAGCAATTGCTGCAACGAGAGTCTCGCGTCGAAAATGGCGTGGGAGACTGCATCGACTGTGGTTTCTGCGTGCAGGTCTGCCCGGTGGGTATCGACATTCGCAAGGGCCAGCAGTACGAATGCATCTCCTGCGCGCTGTGCATCGATGCCTGCGATACCATCATGGACTCCATCGGTTATCCCAGCGGTCTGATCCGCTATACCTCGGAAAAGGAACTGGAAGGTGGCAAAAGCAACCCCTATAGCCTCAAGAACATCGGCTATGCGGCGGTGCTGGCCATCACCATCGGTGCACTGATCTGGAGTATCATGACCCGCAGTGATGTGGAAGTCAGCGTCCGGCAGATCCGTCAGCCCCTTTCGGTACTGCTGTCCGATGGCCGGGTGCAGAACCGTTACGAGATCAAGTTCAACAACAAGACCAGCAAACCGCGCCATTACCGGCTGAGCATTCGTGGTCTGCCCGAGGCGGAGCTGGACAGCCACTGGAAGGACGACATCAAGCTCAATCCCGAGCACAGTATCAAGTTCCAGGCACGCATCAAGCAGAAACCCTATATCGCCGGCAGCAACCGTACCGATTTCGATTTCGTCTTCACGCCAATGGGTGAAGAGAATGCCGAAGCGGTGATACATCACAGCATGTTCTACGTGCCCGACAACAAACTGAAAAAGAACTGACATGACAGATTTACTGGTAAGCCTGCTGGGAGGCGTCATCCTCATCAGCATTGTATTTTTGCTTCTGCACCGGCTCAGCCGCCTCAACGGCAAGTCCACGGCCATGGTCATGGCCCTGATCGTCACCGGCCTGTACGTGCCTTACAGCATCCTGTTCTGGCCCGGTGGTGATGTCTTTGCCATCCATATCGCCATCTATCTGGTCAGTGTCTATGTGCTGGGTATCATCGTCTCGGCAAGGGAAGCCTCTAAGCACGAAGGCGGCAAGCACTTCCACTGGGGGCCGGCACTCATCATCATGTTCTTCATGGTGGTCATCGGCGTGGATTCGGTGTTCATCATGGTCGCCCAGCAGGGGGTCAATTCGGATGTGTTTCGCTGGCTGTTCCCCGAGCCCCGTTCCGGGGCGAAGGTCAGTTCGCATTTTTCCGGTACCGTGACCCATGATTACCGCCAGCGGGAAGAAGAATTCAACCGCTACCAGGAGCGCCTCGCTGAGCAGGAAAAACGCAACTGGACCATCAACAAGGGCTGGCTCAATCCCCCGGTGGTCAATGAATCGGCCATCTTCAAGATTGCCCTGTTCGACGAAAACAGTCAGCCCATCGACCAGGCCGAGGTTTACGGCAAGTTCCTGCGCCCCGGCAACGTAAAGCTGGATCAGGAATACCAGATGCAGGAAGTGGCCCCCGGCGAATACCAGGTGGCCGTGACCCTGCCGGTACCGGGACGCTGGATGATGCAGGTGACCATCCACAAGGATGACATCTTCCATGAAATGATGGCCTGGACCGAAGTGGAAACCAGCCAGCCCTGATCATGGCCGAACACGAGCAAGCCTGTTTTCACTGCGCCCTGCCAGTATCGCAGGGCAGTGACTACGTGGTCGAGATCGATGGTCAGCCACGCCACATGTGCTGCCCCGGCTGTCAGGCCGTGGCTCGTGCCATCGTCGACAGTGGCCTGACCGACTACTACCGCCATCGCACCACTGCCGCCGCCAGTGCCCGGGAGCTGGTGCCCGATGAACTGCAGAATCTGGCCATTTACGATAAGCCCGAAGTGCAGCGCAGCTTCATCAATGAAGCCGATGTCAAACAGGGCAACATCAGGCAGGCTTCCCTGATCCTCGAAGGCATCGTCTGTGCCGCCTGTGTCTGGCTCAACGAACGCCACGTCAACGCCCTGCCTGGGGTGCTGGAATTCCGGGTCAACTATTCCACCCACCGTGCCAGCCTCAAGTGGGATGATGCACAGATTCATCTCAGCGATATTCTCAGGGCCATTGCCAGCATCGGCTACATTGCCCACCCCTTCGACCCGGGCCGCCAGGAAAAGATATACAAAAAAGAAAGAACCCAGGCTCTCAAGCGCCTGGCCATTGCCGGCCTGGGTGCCATGCAGGTGATGATGCTGGCGGTAGCCTTGTATGCCGGTGCGGCCGAAGGCATGGAAGCCCGCATGGAAACCTTCTTCCGCTGGGTCAGCTTGATCATGGCGACGCCGGTGGTGCTGTATTCGGCCAAGCCGTTTTTCACTGCCGCATGGCGGGATCTCAGACACCGCCAGTTGGGCATGGACGTGCCGGTGGCGCTGGCCATCGGTGGCGCCTATCTGGCCAGCCTGTGGACTACGGTCACCCAGAGCGGCGAAGTGTATTTCGACTCGGTGACCATGTTCACCTTCTTCCTGCTGGCAGGGCGCTTTCTGGAAATGGCCGCCCGTCACCGTGCCGGTCAGGCTGCCGAGGAGCTGGTCAAGCTGCTGCCGGCCATGGCCACCCGCCTTGGCGACGAGGGTGAAGAGGTGGTGGCGGTCAGTGAACTGGCCCCGGGTGACCGGCTGCGCATCAAGCCCGGCGAGAGCGTGCCCGCCGACGGCGTGATTGTCGAGGGCCGCAGCAGCATCGACGAGTCCCTGCTCACCGGCGAGAGCCTGCCGCTGTCACGGGGCAAGGGGGATCGGGTCATCGGCGGCACCGTCAACGTGGAAAGCCCCATCGTCGTCAGTGTCGACAAGGTGGGCGAGGACACGGTACTGGCCGCCATTCAGCGCCTGCTCAACCGCGCCCAGTCGGAAAAGCCCCGTCTGGCCAGCCTGGCCGATCGGGTGGCCGGTGTTTTTGTCGGCGTGATCCTGCTGCTGGCCCTGGCCGTGGGTCTGTGGTGGTGGCAGCATGATCCAGATCAGGCCTTCTGGATCGTGCTGTCCATGCTGGTGGTTACCTGCCCCTGTGCCCTGTCGCTGGCCACCCCGGCGGCGCTGACAGCGGCCACCGGCAGCCTCACCCGCCTGGGCGTGCTCACCACCCGTGGCCATGCACTGGAAACCCTGTCCCGAACCACCAACATGGTATTCGACAAGACCGGCACCCTCACCACCGGTCGCCTCAGCCTGCAGGAAGTACAGGTATTCAGCAAACTCGATGAGCAACACTGTCTGCAGATTGCCGCAGCCCTAGAACATGCTTCCGAGCACCCTCTGGCCCTGGCCATCGTTCATGCCACCGATTACGATCCGGCCAGTACCACCAACGTCCAGGCCACCGCCGGGCAGGGCATCGAGGCCCGCATCGACGGCGTGCGCTACCGCATCGGCCAGCTGGACTACGTGAGCCAGCTGGCACCGAAAAACTTCGCAGAGGTAGACGAGGCCCTGTGCAACAGCGAACAGACCCGCATTGTCCTGGGCAGTGAGGCAGGCCTGCTGGCGGTGTTTACCCTGGCCGACCGCCTGCGCCCCGGCAGCCGCGAAACCATCGAGCAACTCGAAGCAATGGGGATCACCTGCCTGCTCTACAGTGGCGACAGTGAGATCGCCGTGGCGCGGGTGGCCCGGGAACTGGGCATCGAACATTACCATGCCCGCATGACGCCACAAGACAAGCTCTCTGCCCTCAAGGCCCTGCAGGCCCGGGGCGCCGTAGTGGCCATGGTCGGTGACGGGGTCAACGATGCGCCAGTGCTGGCCGGCGCCCAGGTTTCCATCGCCATGGGCAGCGGAACCCAGCTGGCCCAGGCCAGTGCCGACATGATCCTGCTCTCCGAGCAATTGCTGCACCTGCCCCGGGTGATCGCCATGGCCCGCCAGACCCTGAAGATCATTCGCCAGAACCTGGCCTGGGCGGTGGGCTACAACCTCGTCGCCCTGCCGCTGGCAGCTATGGGCTATGTGGCACCGTGGATGGCCGCCATCGGCATGTCCTTCAGCTCGCTCATCGTCGTGGTCAATGCGCTGCGCCTGAATAAACAGTATACTGAGCGTTCACAGACAGTCCCTGGCCGGCAGACCCCCGAAACCCCATGAGCATCCTGTTTCTACTCATTCCCCTGGGCATGGCCTTTCTCGGCATCGCCATCTGGGCCTTCCTCTGGGCCGTGCGCAGCGGCCAGTTCGAAGACATGGAAGGTCCCGCCCACCGCATCCTCATGGACGACGACGACCCCATGATCCCCGGTTACAAAAAGAACGACAAGCCAGGGCAGGATGAAGAAAAAACCGGCAGCAAGGGCGGACAAGACCCTTGAGTCCCGCGCCCCGCTCGATTAGAATTCACCCCACTGCATTTTCCGAAAGACAGGAACACGAATCATGAAAGACATGTTTACCTTTGACAACTTCCCGATGGTGATCATCATTGCCCTCGTCGCCATTGCCTACCTGAGCTTCCTGTCCGTACTGTTCGCCTGACAAGGTCCACCCAGCAGGATTCCAAAAAGCGGCCAACGGCCGCTTTTTTTATTACCCGTTCACCATTCGTCCCGTCAGGGAGATTCAAGCTTCCCGTCCCGGCAGCAGGGTGCCGGAGCGGGGCATTCCCTGCCTCACATCCGTTCGATCTGACTGCGTCGGCGCCACGAAATCGGGACACCGTCATACGGCAAAGGATGTTACAGGCCAGGGCTCAGGCCGGGTTTTGTTGGGCGTTGATGCAAAACAGGGGCTAATTTCGCAAAAAAAAGGCTGAATTTCGGAGAAATTACCGTTTTGCGCGGCTGGCTATTCAGAAACCGGCTTGCAGGCCGAAACAGCAGGTAATGAACCGCTACATTTTTACACTCATATTGTTGCTGGGACTGTCGCTGCCCCTGTCGGCACAGGAGGCTGTGCCGGACATCCGTGTGGCCATCGATGTCTCGGGCAGCATGAAGAAAAACGACCCCCACAATCTGCGCAGCCCGGCGCTGAATCTGCTGGTGGGGCTGATGCCCGATGGCATGTATTCGGGCATCTGGACTTTTGGCCAGTATGTGAACATGCAGGTGAAATACGGCAAGGTCAATGCCGCCTGGCGGCGCAAGGCGCGCCGGGAAGCCGATAAAATACATTCCCGCGCCCTGTTTACCAATATCGAAGAGGCCATCCAGCGCGCCAGTTACAACTGGAAAAAACCCGACAAACGCTACAACCGCAACCTGATCCTGCTCACCGACGGGGTGGTGGACATCAGCCGCGATGCCGATGTGAACCAGGCTTCCCGCCAGCGCATCCTCGAATACTGGATTCCTCGTCTGAAAAAGGCCGGTGTCAAGGTACACACCATTGCTCTGTCAGAGAATGTGGATCAGGACCTGTTGACCACACTTTCTGCCAGCACCCATGGCTGGTACGAGCAGATCGATGATGCCGGGCAGTTACAGAAGATCTTCCTGCGCCTGTTCGAAAAGTCGGCCAGACGGGATACCCTGCCCATCGAAGGCAACCGCTTTCATGTCGACGACAACATCAACGACATGACCCTGCTGGTGTTCCACAAGCCCGGTGCCAAACCTCTGACCATTCATACTCCCAACGCGGAGCGCTGGAGTGAGGAAAAGGCACCGGGCAAGGTGGCCTGGTTCAATGAAGATACCTATGACCTGGTGACCATCAAAAACCCCCAGGCCGGTGACTGGGTACTGGAAACCGAGGCCGATCCCGACAATCGGGTCATGGTGGTGACCAACCTCAAGCTCAAGGTTGGCCCGATGTCCGAGCACCTTCTGGCAGGTGAGGCTCTCGAAGTCCATGCTCACCTCGAACAGAAGGGCAAGCCTGTCATGCGTCAGGACTTTCTCAAACTGGTGCAGTTTTCCGTTCTGGATCAGACGCAAGGAGACGAAACCCCCGCCTCTTTCAGTCTGCAGGACCAGGGTGAGGTGCCAGATCAGAAGGTGGCCGACGGCATATACAGCCAGCGTCTCGACACCAGCCTGGGCGAAGGCTTGCATACCATCACCATCCGCGCCGATGGCGCCACCTTCCAGCGTGAATATCGCCACGTCATTCAAGTCCATGGGCAACTGGCGAAACTGGATCTGGAAAAGGATCAGGGCTTTCTTGTCCAGCTCCGACCCGAGCCGAATCTGCTGGATACCCATAGTCTGAATCTGAGCCTCAAGCGTGCCGACGGCGAGCACAGCCAATGGCATGAGGAGCACGGCGTTTGGCGAGTGACCCTACCTGAATCACTGAAAGACAGCCAGATCACCGTGGTTATGAAAGGCAAACGCAACAACGGTGAACCGGTGGAGGTCGAATACACCCGCAAGCTGAGCCTCGAGCAGCCAAAGGTGGCTGCGGCGCAAAGCCATGGCAAGAGCGAAGAGCATGACAAGGCAGAAGAACATCACGGCAAGGAACAGACCGGCGAACATGCCGACACCCTAACGGCCGAAACAGAACATGACAAGGCTGAAGAGCATGCTGGCGATGAGGAAACACATGCGAAGGATAGCAAGGAAGAACACACCAACTGGACTCTGGTGATCTGGCTGACGGTGATGGTCAATCTGCTGTTGATTGTCATCGGTATTGGTGTCTGGCTGTTCCTGAAGAAACGCAAGAGAAAAGCCGATGCCGAAATCGAACAAGAGCTGAAGGTATGAGTGAGCTGACCACGAGCATTCTGCTAATAGGCACCGAGTCTGCGCTAGTGATGCTGGTGTTGGCAGGGGTCATCATTTTCTTCAGATCAAGGCGAAGCAGGCAGGACAAGGGAAAGGCGCTCGAGCTGGTAGCCAGGGTAAACAAGGACAGCAAGGAAAAGCTGGACAACCTGAAAATTGTCCTGCAGGAAACCTACGGACTGGATGAAGAAGCGGCGGTAGAAAAAGCCGACGATCTGATCAAGACAGAGAAGAAGCTTTACGTAAAAATGTTACGCGTCCACATGGGGCATGACAGGAATGCTATTGCCAGTATCGACAAGGATGTAAAGGCACTCATCGACAATTACCGCAACCTGGTTGAAGGTGAGCCGGGCGGAAGCGAAGAGGAGACGGAAAAAAGGGCGACGCCGACGATCCTGCGTGGTGAAAACAAGGCACTACGTCTCGCCAAGGCACAGCTGGAAGCCGATCTGGCTGCAGCGATGGAAACCATGGAGAACATGATGACAGAATATGCCACCATGTATGAAGGCAATCGGCAGGATGGTGAGCAGCGCGTCAAGAATGAAATGTTCAAGCTCCATCAGAAGCTGGAAAACCGGGTCGAAGTCGATGACCTCGATGACGGGATCCCGGAAATCGGCGACATGATCGAGCCCGAAGAATTCAAATAGCAACAACACCCATCAGGCAGACGGTACACAGATAGCGGCTCAGGGCTTGTTCTGCCCGGAAGCCCGAATCGAATCTCCATCATCCCCAGTCTTTTCCTTTTCACCCCGCCGCCATCGATAGAGATCGAAGGCCAGCCAGAATGAGACCGGCAGAATATAGGCCGCAAAGGCTTCGACATAGTCGGGCGGGCTATCGACGGCCATGCCATGGGCCCGCAACAGGATCACCGTGATCAGGGTGCCCAGATTGGCCAGAAACAGCCGGTAGGGCTTGCCGACCCAGAGAAAGATCAGAAAGTAGACCCTGGAAATGATAAAGGTAAAAAGGATGGCGCCCAGAATAAATTGAGAATCATACATGGCAAAGACACAGGCCGAGGGTTTGGAACAGTCTGTATAGTACACGTTTTGTCCCTGCAGATACATGACGACCTCCCCGTCATTGCGCCCCCCGGGCCGCCGCCCGAAGCCTCCCTGGATTCCAGCCTTCGCTGGAATGACCGAAGCCGGTTTTACTTGTATCTTGTACCTTGTATCTGCCTTTAACCCGCCAGGTATCTACCCGGTCAGGGCCTGTGCCTTGTCGAGAAACGGGTAGTCTGTATAGCCATGCTCGTCTCCGCCATAGAAGGTGCTCTGATCCGCCTCGTTGAGCGGGCCGTCTTGCCGAAAGCGTTCTACCAGATCCGGGTTGGCGAGGAAGGGGATTCCGAAGGCGATCAGATCGGCTCGGTGTTCTTCCAGTGCCTGCTGGGCGGTCTGTTTGGTATAGCCGTTGTTGGCCATGTAGGTTCCGCCGAAGCGATCGATGAACTGCCGATAGTCCAGCTTGCGTTCGGCGCTGAGCATTTCGCCTTCAAGCATATGCAGGTAGGCCAGGCCATATTTGCCCAGTTTTTCACAGGCGTTGTTGAAGGTGGTTTGCGGATCCGAATCGGCCATGTCGTTGAAGCTGTTTTCCGGTGACAGACGCACACCGACATGGCCCGGGCTCCAGGCCTGGATAACGGCTTCGACCACTTCGGTGAGAAAACGCAGACGGCTTTCCAGCGAGCCGCCGTACTCGTCGTTGCGCTGGTTGGTTCGGTCACGCAGGAACTGATCGATGAGGTAGCCGTTGGCAGCGTGAATTTCGGCGCCATCGAAACCGGCCGCCTGGGCATTTTTCGCAGCCTGGGCGTATTGCGCGACGATGGCCCTGATTTCATCGGTTTCCAGGGCACGGGGAGTGACGAAGGGCTGCAGGCCTTCGTAGGTGTAGGCTTCTCCGGCAGGCTTGACGGCCGAGGGGGCCACGGGCGGGGCGCCGTCAGGCTGCAGGGACGGATGGGAGATGCGCCCCACGTGCCAGAGCTGGATGAAGATCCGTCCCCCGGCGTCGTGGACGGCATCTGTGACCTTGCGCCAGCCGGCCACCTGCGCCTCATTGTGGATGCCCGGGGTGGCGGGATAACCGACGCCCTGGGGCGAGATCTGCGAGCCCTCGGTGATGATGAGGCCGGCAGTGGCGCGCTGGCGATAGTATTTGGCCATCATGGCGCCGGCAACGTTGCCTTGTTCGGCACGATTGCGGGTCATGGGCGCCATGACCATGCGGTTCTCCAGAGGGACGCGGCCCAGCTGGATGGGGGAAAACAGGGAAATCTGACTCATTGGTTCACTCCTTAGGGTTGGGATATTCCAAAAAGTTAGTCAAATAACTAACTTTCAGTCAACTCTAGGGCACGGACCCGGTGAGGTCAAGCGGCTTAGCCGATTTTCCGACATTTGTCGTAGTCGGCCAGATCCGGGGCGTGGTGCGGGCAGCCGGAATCCGCGCGACGGGCCTCGTTTGCGGGATCATTCACAGGCGGATGATCTTTTTCGACAGGGTGAGAATGCCTTCCTGCAGGGGCGGGCGGTCGACCTTGGCGAGGGCCGTTTCCACGTCCACCAGCTTGCGTTTGCGGAATGAATTTTCCGGCCAGCTGTCGAGCAGCTTGCGGATCCGCACCACATAGACATGCAGCCGGACCCGGCCATCGCCGGTTTCGAGCTTGATCTCGTGCACATCGAAGCGCTTGTCCAGCTTGCCGAGCATGCCGCCTTCTTCGTAGGCTTCGAGCAGGGCCACCTGTGGATCATCGAGATCCGGTTCCGGTTGTCCCTTGGGCAATATCCAGTGGCTGCGGTTGCGATTGGTAACTAGCAACAGCTTCAGTTTGCCATCGACAAAGCGATAGCCTAAGGCTGCGATTTCCTTGTGGCTCATTCCTTGCTCCTGACCTATTTCATCCCTGTTCGGGTCAACAGTTCTTCACACAGCTTGCGATAGGCCTGGGCACCCGAGTGTTTTGGCGCATAGGCCAGTACCGGCTCACGCATGATGCCCATGCGTTCCACATCGATGGACTGGGGGATCACGGTATCGAGAAAGGCCGGGTATTTTTCCCGCATGCGGGCCATGGTGTCCCGATGCAGGCGGTTGTTGGTCTGGGCCATGGAAAAGAAGGCCCGGATGTGATCCAGCGGATAATTGGCATCGGCAAAGAACTTCAGTAACTGGACAAAGGTCCGCTCCGACAGGGTCGTGGGGATCACCGGCACGACTATGACATCGGCGGCGACGAAAACATTTTCAGACAGCAGGCCGATGTTGGGCGGGCAATCGAGGATCACCACCTCGTACTGCCGGGACAGACGCTTGAGGGCCTTTTTCAGCCGGCTGTTGGGCTTTTGCATGAGGCCCAGACGGGCATCGAATTTTCGGTAATGCAGGTTGGCGGGCAAAATGTCCAGCCGGCCATAGTCGGAACCGCGGATGTTTTTTTCCAGGCTGGCGGGGCGGTCGAAAAATCCCCTCGCCTTGAGTTTTTCCGACGGGCGCACCCGAAAGTAGAACGAGGACGCCCCCTGGGGATCCAGATCCACCAGCAGGGTACGCATGCCGGCTTCTGCCGCAGCATAGGCCATGTTGACCGAGAAGGCGGTCTTGCCCACGCCCCCCTTGATGCTGTACGAGGCGATGGTCTTCATGACGAGGCCGGCTCCGAATGCATGAGTCTGTCGAACAGCTTGCGTGTGGCCCGGGTATCGAAGTGATCGAACAGCTCGACGACCTGCTGGCGGATGATGGTCTGTTGCTGGTGCATGCTGCCTATGAGTGCGCCAATGGCCAGGCCCAGTCGGGGGTCCGGTTGCCTGCGCTGGGTGTAGTAGTCATGGAGTGATTCCTGCTGTACCGAAAGATCGTTGAATTCACCGAGGGTATTTTGCAGCTTACGCAGTGCCTTGAGCAGCTGCTTTACGGCTTGCGGTTCGAACAGGGAGGCAAACAACTCCAGCAGATAACGCAGTTTCTTGCACTTGAGACGCAACTGGTGGATGGCTTCGTCTTCGGTATGCTGATGCAGTTCGCGCCCCAGCTTTGTCACCTTGCGGTACTGCTTGCGCAGACGCTTGTGGGCGATATCGATGATGGGTTGGCCTCCCGGTTTGGTCGGTGTTTCCTGGCTAGCCTTTTCCAGCCATGACTCGATCTGCTGGATGCGGTGGGTATAGGTTTTCGACACCAGGAAGCGCTGAAGTTTTTTCAGCTCGGCATTGCGCTGCTTGCGAAAGTCCTCGAACATGCCGGACAGGGCATCCTGCAGCCTGGCCGGCAGCATGGCCCTGTAGCGGGGTTCCTCAAGCAGGTAGACATCCAGATCACGCAGTCGGTTGGTGCGCGAACCGAGATCGGCAAAGGCCTTTTTCAGGCGGGTTTCCGTTTCCTGCGGCAGTACGCCACAGAGCTGACCGAGCATGGCGCGAATGGAACGGATGCTGACCCGGTAGTCATGGAGGAATTCGGTATCGATGTCGTCGAGGATCCCCGGCTCGCACTTGCGGGCCGTTTGCAGCGAGGCGCGAATGGCTGTGCACAGCACATCGCGGCTGCTCTGCGTGGGAGAAAGCCGCAGAGCCGGCTTGGCGGAAAAGGGGTCGGGCCATTGGCCGCTGGTCTCGAAATGGGCATGCAGGGGGCTGATGTCCGTGGTCTTCAGCCTGTGTGCCGCGAGTTGCCGGATCAGGGCCCGGAATTCAGCTTCATATCCGCGCAGGGGTTCGGTGACCAGAGCCTGCAAAAACACGGGGCCGGCACGTCTGTCCCGGTGCCAGGTTTCAAGGCTCAGGCGGGCGACAATCTTCCGGTCTTCATTACGGATGGCGTATTGCTGGCTGATACGGTAACCGTGCAGCACCGGCATCAGGGCACGCAGCTTGAGCAGAGGCTTTAGCTGCTCGGCGAGGGCATCGGGGAATTCCCACCAGAACCGCGGGCTGGGGCCGGAGATGTCGGCTTCGGCGATGACTTCAGCTATCGATGTCTTACCCAGCCGGCACAAGCAGAGCCGGTCGTCCTCGCGGTAGAGGACTCGGTTGGCAAACCACAGTTGCCAGGGAAAACTGTCGTAAAACAGGATGTGACGGCTGGTTTCACCGATCTTGTCGAGAGGCAGGGATTCGAGCAGGGATTCACGCAGGGCCTTTAGTTGCTCGGCATCCGCTAACCGCCACTGCAGGGCCTGTCGGTGGTGGCTTTTTTTCATCGGTTTCGTTTCCGCAGGTAGGCCTTCACCAGCTCCTCGAGAATGCTCTGCACACTGGTGTCATCTTCCAGGGCACACAGCTTGAGTGCCTTGAGTGTCTTCTTGTCCAGTCGCAGCGAGGTGTTCTTCTTCTCGTTGTCGGTGGGGCTGTCTTTCTTGCTTTTCTTTGGCATGGTTTTGGCGACGTGTTGATGTAATGACGTCATGAAATAATGATAGTCTGCAAATAGTCCCCCTGCAAGTCTGGAGTTGCGCGAACAAAGGTATTGGCAGACCATTGACATTCCCGAAATGTGAAATGAAACACAATTAGACCTTGCCTAACCCCAAACATGTATATAATATGCATGTATGGCAGCGCGTGGCTGCCCCGTTTTTTGTCTAATCACTTTATGGATAAATACCCATGTCCTCATTGTATGAACGAATTGGTGGCGAAGCCGCTGTCGACGCCGCTGTTGATGTCTTTTACCGCAAGGTCCTGATGGATGATCGGGTAAATGGTTTTTTCGACGATGTCGACATGGACAAGCAGATTGCCAAGCAGAAAGGTTTTCTGACCATGGCCTTCGGTGGCCCCAACAACTACACCGGCAAGGACATGCGCGAAGGGCACAAGCACTTGGTGGCCCGTGGTCTCAACGACAGCCATGTGGATGCCATTGTCGAACTGCTGGGTGAAACCCTCAAGGAGCTGGGCGTGGCCGATGCCGATATCCAGGAAGTGGCCAATATCGCCAATGGTGCCCGTGACGACGTGCTCAACCGCTGAGGTTCTCATGGCTCAACTCAAGTTCAGGGACAAGACCTACGAAGTGGGGGACGGTGCCACGGTACTGGACGTGCTGCTGGAGCACGGCCAGGAGGTGCCCAACAGTTGCAGGGCCGGGGTTTGCCAGTCCTGCCTGATGCAGGTTGTCGAAGGCGAGGTACCCGAGCAGGCACAGAAGGGCCTGAAGGACAGCTATCGGGCCAAGGGACTGTTTCTGGCCTGCAGTTGTCAGCCCCAGGCTGATCTGGCAGTCAGCTTGCCCGATGCCGCGCAACTGCGGGTGTCGGCTGAGGTTACGGGGATCAGGCCGCTGAGCGAGGATGTCATGGAGCTTGTCCTGCAGACCGACGCCCCCTTCGAATATCAGGCCGGGCAGTTCGTGACCCTGTGGCGTGATGAACGGCTGGGCCGCAGTTATTCCATTGCCAGCCTGCCCGACGATGACAATGGCCTGATGTTTCACATCAGGAAGGTCGCCCGGGGCGAATTCAGCAGCTGGGTGCATGAAGACATGAAGCCGGGGGATCGCCTGTCGGTACAGGGTCCCGCCGGTGACTGTTTCTACATTCCCGGCCAGCCCGATCAGGACATTCTGCTGATTGGTACGGGCACCGGGCTTGCGCCCCTGCTGGGAATTGTTCATGATGCCTTGCGGCACGGGCACCGGGGCCGCTTGCAGCTGATACACGGTGCACAGCACCCATCGGGGCTGTATGGCCACGAGACGCTCACGGCCCTTGCCCGGGACCACGACAACCTCATCTATCATCCCTGCGTACTGAACGCCGAAGACGAGATGGATGCGGGGATCAGGCAGGACACGGTCGAGGGCCTGGTCAAGGCGCTGGTACCCAAACCGGCGGGCTGGAAGGCCTACCTGTGTGGCGATCCGGATCTGGTGAACAAATTGCGCAAGCAACTGTTTCTGGCCGGCTGCAACATGAAGGACATCAATGCCGATGCCTTTATTCCATCCACGCCGGCCGACAGAATCGGTTAGACAGAGCAGGTCACAGGCCGATGCAGATCACCCGCCACACCGACTATTCATTGCGTTTGCTGGTGTATCTGTGTCTGCAGGAACAGGGGCATCTGGTCACCATCAATGAGGTGGCCGGCAACCTGGACATCTCTAGAAACCATCTGGCCAAGGTGGTCAACAAGCTTGGCCAGCATGGTTTTGTCGAAACCGTACGGGGCAATCACGGAGGTATTCGCCTGCTCGTGCCGAGCGCCGAGATCATCCTGGGGCAGGTCGTCCGCACCATGGAAATGAACATGGACATCGTCGACTGTGAAAAAAACCACTGCCCCATTACCGGCAACTGCAGGTTGAAGAGCATCCTCGACGAGGCCAAGCAGGCCTTCCTGGCCGTGCTGGACAACTACAGCCTGGCCGATCTGATCCGGCAGCCCCGAATTATGAAGCAACTGCTGAACGTATCTGCCTGATCCGGCACCGCCTGCCTGCTGCTTTCACCCCGGGCCGTAAAATTTCCGCCCCCTTCCTGGCTGCAGTTGCCGCCTTGGCCGACAGGCCTTTGCAAACAAGGCTGCCCCGGACTCTGCGATAGCGGAACTGACAAAATGTGACATTTCGTTTCCCCGCCGATGTCTGTGACTTGCGGTCATAAGGGGGGATGCATCCCGCTCATCGCTCACGGATCCGGTGCCATGTCCACAGTTATTGCCGGGGCAAAAGGCTGAAATCAGGCTTGCAAATTCAACTATATTAGCAAATAATAAAATACTAATTCTAAAGCAGCTTTCAAGAGGTCTTGTCCATGCCATCACGTCGCAGCAACAAATCATTTCTCGCCGCCCTGTTCGTCTTTCTGATGATGAACATCTCCACGCAGGCCATGGCCGCGCTGGATGCCTCCGCCTACACGGCCGAACTCGATGCCCTGATCCTCGAAGGCAACGATCTGCTGGTCAAGACCAGTGATACCTTGCTGTCGTCCCTGACCATGGACAGTCAGCTGGCTGCACTGGAAACGGATGTCACGACCTTTCAGGCCAATGTGCAGGCCACCTGGGACAGTGTCGTGGCGGCATCAGGCACCAGTCTGAGCCTCACTTCGGACATGCTGGTGGCCCTGCAGACCCTCAGTGGCGTGACCGTGTCCCTGGCCAACGCCTTTACCGATCTGACCGTACAGATTGCCAACCTTGCCGCCTCCACCTCCCTGTCGGTACTCGACAGCTCCCTGCGTGCCATGCTGCGCCTGTCCGATGACATTGGCCTGATGGCCGATCGGATTCTGGAAATGGCCGACAAGATCCTGGTCATGGCCGACAACATCGGCCTGATGGCCGATCGCATCCTCGCCACCCAGATCATCCAGAACGACAACATCAAGCTCATTGTCGATGCGACCCTGGCAACCCAGGAAAACACCATCAAGCTGATCGGCCTGTTTCTCTGACAAGGGGCGAGGATTCGCGGCTTGTCGCTCGTCACAGCAGGCCAGCGCAGCCGGTAACCGTCTATTTGCAGACGTGCCAGGCTGCCAGATCCAGGGTGTCGGGCCGGCCCGAGGGTGTATAAGCCCCAAATGTCGACATGTAGAGCCTGCGGGTGCTGGTGTCGAAGCGCACGATGTCATAGCGGGTATTGGTCCCACCACCGCCCAGAGGCACGATCTCCATATCGATTTCATTGGCAGCCAGACCGCCGGATGTGGTGAGGGCCGGGCCCAGGGTATAGCTGCCGGAATTGGTGATACTCAGGCCCGTGTAGTTGCTGCAGCTGCTGTCGGAATAGTCGCGGGTGGTGATGGCATAGCTGCCATCGGCGCGAAAGGTGCGTGTTTCGATATCATAACTGCCACCTCCGTTGTTGAGGCACTGACGTTGCCAGGTGCCGATGATCTGTTCGGCGATGGTGCTGCCCACACCGCAGCTTGCCGGTGGAAGAGCCGGACCGGCGACCGGGCTGGAAGAGCCTCCCCCACAAGCGCTCAGGGCAATACAAGGAAGCAGAAGGGCGAGGGCACGTGAAATGGTTGTCAGCATGGTTATCTCTGCGCATCTGGTTCAAAGGACACGGGCAAAGTAAACCAGGATCGGCAAGGTAATCGTGATGCATGTTGCAATCCGCAGCAAAATAGAGGTCGTGGCGGTGCAATGCGCTGTGCTTGTTGCACCCTACGGCTTGAGGCCCTTGCCTGCCTGTAAGGCGCCAGCGTCTCACCGGCGTGGGTAAGGTGCAATAACCGAAGGGCATTGCCGTGTTCTGAACCACAAACAGCAAAAAGGCCTCATGAAGAGGCCTTTCTGATTTGTGTCGCTTTGTACTCAGGCCGCCATTGCCTGCTGCATCTTCTTGAAGGCGTTGCTTTCCAGCTGGCGGATACGTTCTGCCGATACCGAGTACTTGTCTGCCAGTTCATGCAGGGTTGACTTCTTGTCCGTCAGCCAGCGTTGCTGAATGATGTCACGGCTGCGTTCATCCAGGGTTTGCATGGCATCGAGCAGGCGGGTTTCATTGTGGGCCTGCCAGTCGGCTTCTTCCACCACGCGAGCCGGTTCGTTGCTGACATCCTGCAGGAAGGACACTGGCGACACGCTGTTGCTGCGTTCATTATCATCACCGGGTTCATCGAAGCCAATGTCGCGGCCACTCATGCGGGATTCCATTTCACGCACGTCCTTGGCGGTCACACCGAGATCGGCAGCAACGTTTTCCACTTCGTCCTGGTTGAACCAGCCAAGGCGTTTCTTGGAACTGCGCAGATTGAAGAACAGTTTGCGCTGTGCCTTGGTGGTGGCCACCTTGACCATGCGCCAGTTGCGCAGGATGAATTCGTGCATTTCCGCCCGGATCCAGTACACCGCAAAGGACACCAAGCGCACCCCGTAGGAAGGGTCGAAGCGCTTGATGGCTTTCATCAAACCGATGTTGCCTTCCTGGATGAGGTCGGCCTGCGACAGGCCATAGCCACTGTAGCTGCTGGCAATGTGGACAACAAATCGCAGGTGTGAGATGACCAGCTTTTGTGCAGCTTCCAGATCGCCTTTGTCACGCAGGCGCACGGCCAACGCCGTTTCTTCTTCGGCGCTGAGCATGGGAATACTGCGCGTAGCCTGAATGTAGGCATCCAGGTTGCCAGTTGGTACAACAGCCAGTTGCATATCAGTGCGTGTTGTCATGTTGGTTGTCCCCCCTGTGGAAAAATTTGCAATTCAATATTAGCACTCACATCTATAGAGTGCCAACAGGCAAACAAGTTCAATGGGGGTTGAAAAAATAATTGTTGTAAAAACAAAGAGATAGCAGTCAGGTTACGGGGTGGCACTGCTGGTTTTCGGTTCATCCCCGGTTTTTCTGCTTTTGGGCGTGGCAATGCAGACCTGATTTCGGCCATTGTCCTTGGCCTGGTAGAGAGCCCTGTCTGCGAGTGTGAGAAATTCACTGATATGCAGGTTGGGGTGGTCGTTGGTGCCGGCGATGCCGATGCTGATGGTCACGGGCACATCGACGGGTTCCAGTTCTTCCACCTTGCGGCGCAGTTTTTCGGCAGTCTTGAGGATCCGGGTGCGATCGTAATTCTTCGCCAGGATGCAGAATTCCTCGCCACCGAAGCGGATCACCATGTCATCGGGGAAGAAGCGGTTGAGCAGGTCGCCCATGGCGGCCAGCACGTGGTCACCGGTGATGTGGCCGTGGGAGTCGTTGATTTTCTTGAAATGATCCAGGTCGATGATGATGGCCCAGACCGGCTGGTTGTCCGGGTTGTTGATGAAGTCCTGGCCATTGTCCACCAGGTAGCGGCGGCTGCGCACCCCGGTGAGGCTGTCGGTGACCGCCACCCAGCGCATGGCCTCGGTCTGACGCTTGATGGCATCGAACTGGTGCTTGATGAGCAACTGGGCGCGGACCCTGGCGATGAGGATCTCCTCGACGATGGGCTTGGCAACGAAGTCGTTGGCGCCGGCGTGGAAGATGTCGGCCTGGGTCTTTTCGTCATCGGCGCTGGTGAGCACCAGTACCGGCAGCTCCTGGTGGGATAGGTGGAACTTGGCGCGGATCCCGTGCAGCAGGTCGCCGCCGGTCATGTCGCCGATGGTGTAGAAGTCGGTGATCACCATGTCGAAGCTGTGTTCACCACTTTCCGGATCGTCATGCTGCTGCTCCAGCAGGCGGAAGGCCTCTTCCGCCGAGGTGGTGTGGGTAAAGGTCAGGCCGTGTTTTTCCAGCATTTTTTCTGTCACCACCGTGGAGGTGCGGCTGTCCTCGATGAACAGGATATGGCCGGTGAGGCCCGAGTGGCGCTGCAAAAAGGATTTGATGAAGCTTCCAAAGGCCTTGTAACCTTTTGATTTGTCAAAGTAATCGGTTACCCCAGCTTCGAAGCCCTCGCGCAGCAGACGGTTGTCGGCATCACCGGAGACGACGATGATCGGGGTGTAGTGGTGATCGTGGGAATCGCGAATGGTACGGCTCAGGGTCAGGCCGTCCATGTCGGACAGCATCAGCGCCGTGGTAATGACATCAAATTTGTGGGTTTGCAGCACCTCGATGGCATTCTCGGCCGATTCGGCGGTAATGACCTCGGTGCGCGGCAGCTCGTCACGCAGAATACGCGTGAGGATCTCGCGAGACAGGGCCGAACTATCGACGATGAGAATGCGTGTGGGCTGGATTTCCGGCATGATAAATATAGGTCAAATTACGTATGTTATAGAGTCTACCCTATATTCGGCAGGTGGGCGCCTAAATTTAAGTGCAATTGGCGTGAGATGCAGGTCTGCCGCCTCAAATATAGGGAAATGGTCATAGACACATCGAGGCAAGAGTCTTTGGCGAAGACAGAGGCGTGGGCGGGCCGTCAGGCCGGTTCGATGTCCCGCAGGTGCCGCCCCACAGCCAGCCAGGAGCCGCCCAGGCCCAGCAGGATGCTGGCAGCGAACAGCAACAGGGCCGAGTCGAAATCCAGCCCCGAGAGCACGAACTGCTGCTGGTAGAGACCGGCGAGGCGTTCGATGGGCCCACTGAGCACCGAAAACGACAGGCTCACCAGCACGAAGGCGATGAGGCCGCCAAACAGGCCATACCAGAAGCCGGTGTAGAGGAAAGGGCGGCGGATGAAAGCGTCGGTGCCGCCGATGAGCTTCATGACCACGATCTCGTCGCGGCGGTTCTGGATGGCCAGGCGAATGGTGTTGCCTACCACCAGCAGCACCGCCATGGCCAGCAGCACCGCCAGCACCAGCACGCCGCGGCGCACGATGTCCATGATGGCATAGAGCCGCTTGACCCATTGCATGTCCAGATTGGCGATGTCCACCTCGGGGTAGTTGCGCAGTTTTTCCAGCAGCTGCCGGGTCTGGGCCGGCTGGCTGGCCGCAAGGCCTGGCTGGATCACCAGTACCGAGGGCAGGGGGTTGTCCTCCAGGGCATCCAGGGCATCGCCAAAGCCCGACAGGCGCTGGAATTCTTCTAGGGCATGGTCGCGGGAGATGTAGCGCACCTGGCCGACTTCGGGCAGCTTGCGGATCTGTGCCTGCAGGGCGCGGGCCTGCCGGTCATCCACCGTTTTTTTCAGGAACAGGGAAATCTTCGCCGCCCCGTCCCAGCCGCCGCTGACCTGCTGGGCATTTTTCAGAACCACGTGCAGGCCCGCTGGCAGGGCCAAGGCAATGCCGATTACCGCCGCCGTCATCAGGGTCGCAAACGGATGGCGGCTGAGCTGGCCGAGACTGTAGAAGAACACCTGCAGGTGGCGCAGCAGCCACACATGCAGGCCGGTGGCCAGGGCATTGTCTCCCGACTGTCTTGCCGATTTTGCCATCAGGCCACCTGCTCCGAGTCGTCCCCGCTGTCGGCCACCAGCTTGCCGTTTTTCAGTTCCAGCACTCGGTTGGGCAGGCTCTCGATGAGGGCCAGATCATGGGAGGCGATGAGCACGGTCACCCCCACCTGACTGAATTCGGTGAAGATGGCCATGATCTCCCGCGACAAGGCAGGATCGAGGTTGCCGGTGGGTTCGTCCGCCAGCAGCAGGGCCGGCTTGTTGACCACCGCGCGGGCAATGCCCACGCGCTGCTGTTCCCCTCCCGACAGGGTGATGGGATAGACCTTTTCCTTGCCCAGCAGGCTCACCTTGTCCAGTGCCGCCCTCACCCGCCGACCGATTTCCCGGTGCGGATAGCCGGCGATGATCAACGGCAGCGCCACGTTGTCGAACACGGTGCGGTCGAACAACAACTGGTGATCCTGAAAGATGATGCCGATCTCGCGGCGAAAATAGGGAATCCGCCGCCGCGGCACCTTGGCCGTGTTCTGGCCGTTGACGAACACCTGGCCCCGTGAGGTGCGCTCCAGCAGTGCGATGAGCTTGAGCAGGGTGCTCTTGCCCGCCCCCGAATGGCCCGTGAGAAACGCCATCTGCCCCGGCGGCATGTGAAAGTTCACATCCGTCAGGGCATCATGACCGCCGGGGTAGCGCTTGCTGGCGTGGGTGAATCTAATCATCGGGAAAGCAGATACAAGAGGAAAGATTCAAGATACAAGAACGAAGAGGCAAGGGGGTAGCTCGCCATGCGCATGAATTTGGAAGTCGTTGGCATCATCTTGCTTGTATCTTTTCCCTTGTTTCTTTTATCTGCCGTCAATCGAACAACGCTTCCACAAACTCCCGCGCATCGAACGGCCGCAGGTCGTCGATGCCTTCGCCCACGCCAATGAAGCGGATGGGGATGCCGAGCTTGTTGGCGATGGCGAAGATCACGCCGCCCTTGGCGGTGCCGTCGAGCTTGGTCAGGGTGATGCCGGTGAGGCCGACGGCCGGGTTGAACTGTTCGGCGTGGTTGAGGGCGTTCTGGCCGGTGCCGGCGTCCACCACCAGCATGACTTCGTGGGGGGCGGCG
>JAJRYG010000011.1 GCA_024275915.1 Gammaproteobacteria bacterium | reverse complement strand
CTGCACTGTGCCTCCAATGCCTCACTGACCTGGTTCCAGCCCCATGAAAAGCGGGGCACCGTGGCCATGGATGAGATGGGCATCCTGCCTTTCTTCAAGGGCACCCTGTGTCATGATCACTGGAAGCCGCACTACCATTACGACTGTGCCCATGCCCTGTGCAATACCCATCATCTCAGAGAGCTGGAGTGGGCCAGGAAGATACAGGCCTTGCTGATCGATATCAGAACAGCCGTGGAGGATACCGGGGGTTGTTTACCCCCCCGGATGAGGCTAAACGGTGGCGCCAGCGATATCGGCGGTTGCTTAAAAAGGCAGAGACCGAATGCCCACCCGACGAAAGTCAGCGAAAGGGAAAGCGGGGCCGGCTCAAACGCTCGAAGGCCCGGAATCTGCTGGAACGATTACGCGACTTCGAGCACGATGTCCTGCGCTTCATGGAGGTGGAGAGTGTCCCCTTCACTAACAACCAGGGTGAGAACGACCTGCGTATGACCAAGGTGCAGCAGAAGATCTCCGGTTGCTCCTGATTGATGGACGGTGTCAAAATCTTCTGCCGGGTTCGTAGTTACCTGTCAACTTGTCACAAGCAAGGCATGACGGCCACCCAGGCATTGACCCTGCTTTTCCAGGGTAAGCATCCGAACCTTATGAAAATGAATGAGACCTGATGTGGCCAATCGTGGCAGAATGGGCTGAATAGTTACACTTCTGCAAGCAATTGATATTCATGAATATTGATGCCGGGAGGATCGGGGCTCGGATACCGGTAACAGGGGATGGGTCATGCAATATGCGGAAATCTTCGATCTCACCGTTTCAGATGGCCTGATCATCCTTGCCGCGCACCTTGTCGGTGGCCTCAGCCCGGGATACTTGCTGGTCCGCGTTTTGCGCGGTATCGATCTGCGCACCATTGGCAGTGGCAGCCTCGGTGCGCGCAATACCGGGCGGGTGCTGGGGCGCAGGGGATTCTATGCAACCCTCGTGATCGATATCCTCAAGGGTGCCTTGATGGTCTGGCTGGCTCGCTGGCTGGGCTTTCCCCCCCGGCGTGGTCGGTGCCGTGGTGGTAGCCGTCATCGTGGGGCACATCTGGCCGGTGTGGCTGCAGTTTCACGGAGGCAAGGGAATTGCCACCAGTCTGGGTGCGTTCGTGGCGCTGGATTACAAGATCCTGTTGATGGGCGGTGTGGTGTTGCTGGCCACCTACCTGCTGACGCGGCGGTTTCTGCCCAGCTGGATTGCCACCCTGGTGGCCATGCCGCTGATTGCATTTTCCCTGGGTTACCCCATGTATGTAGTTGTTCCGCTGTTCGTTTCGGCAGCGATCGTGTTGTATGCGCATAAAAAAAACATCAAGCAGGCATGGTTTACGTCGGAGCACAAAGGATAAGTAGCGGCATGACGAACAAGGATTCACTAGTTTTCAAGGTCGCCTCGGAACCGTGGGAATTTGAACAGATCCATGAACTGAACTACGAGACCTTCGTGGATGAAATTCCCCAGCACCAGAGTAACGAGAATCGCAAGCTCGTCGACAAGTTTCACAAGGAAAACACCTATGTGATTTGCGTGCACGACAAAGAAGTGCTGGGCATGATCGCCCTGCGCGACAAACGGCCCCTGTCGCTGGACGAGAAACTCGAAAACCTGGAATCCTATCTGCCACCATTCAAGTCCATTCTTGAGTACCGGTTGCTGGCGGTGAAGAAACAGCACCGCAATACGGTCATCTTTACCGGCATTATGAAAAAATCCTTCGACCTAGCCATCAAGGGCGGGTACGACATTGCCGTGATTTCCGGCACCACTCGCCAAACCCGGTTGTACAAGCACCTGGGGTTCAAACCGTTTGGCCCGCTGGTCGGCAAGCAGGACGCCCTGTATCAGCCCATGTACATCGATATTGGCGGTGCCATCGAGCTGAAGAAGCAATCGCAGATCCTGAAACCGAAAAAAGGCAGCGACAAAGAGCAGCTGCTGTTCAATTACATGCCAGGGCCGGTGTCGACTGCCGAAGGCGTGATGGAAGCCAACTCGACAGAGCCGAATTCCCATCGAAGCCAGCAGTTCATGGACCATTTCAACGAACTGCGCAAGATTCTGTGTGAGCGGCTCAATGCGCCCCGGGTCCAGATTATGATGGGCGCCGGTACCCTGGCTAATGACGTCGTGGCCGCCCAGTTGAGTATCCTGCCGGGACGGGGCCTGGTGCTGGTGAATGGCGAATTCGGTAACCGCTTGCTGGATCAGGCCGTCCGGGCCGGTCTGGATTTCGACGTGGTGCAGGCTGCCGAGGGCGGGACCTTCCGGCGCGAACAACTGGAAGAAAAAATTGGCCAGGAAGAAAACCTGGCCTGGATCTGGACGGTGCACTGCGAGACCTCCACCGGCGTGCTCAACGATATCGACATGCTGCGCGAACTGTGCAACCGGCATGATCTGAAACTGTGCCTGGACGGGATCAGCAGCATTGGATCCTGTGACGTCGATTTGCAGGATGTGTATCTGGCCACCGCTGTCAGCGGCAAGGG
>JAJRYG010000094.1 GCA_024275915.1 Gammaproteobacteria bacterium | reverse complement strand
GGAAACCGGCCTGCGCAAGGACAAGAAAACCGGCAAGAAAATCCCGGCTCATTTCATTCAGGAAGTCATTGTCAAAGCCAATGGCACCAAAGTCCTGAATGCCGAATGGGGTCCGGCCATTTCCAAAAACCCGTACCTGTCTTTCAAGTATGCGGGCAAAGCCGGTGACAAGGTTGAACTGAGCTGGTCGGATAACACTGGCAAGAGTGATTCCGCAACAGTCACCAGTAAATAATGATCAAGTCAATCCATAGATATTAATAACAGGATGACAGGAGTAACAACAATGAAAAAATTGCTAATTGCAGTGACTGCTGTGGCTACGCTGGGTGCCGTTACACTACCGGCTGTTGCGTCAACTCCACAGTCTGATCTGAAAGAATTCAGGAACTACTTTTTCAAAAAGTTTCCTGGTGTAAAACTTCAGGACTATGGTAATGGCATCTATGCAATCGATGCTGCCCGTCGTTTCGAATGGGAAGCCATGGAAGAATTTCCTCCCTATGAAGATGGTGTCGAAAAAGGCAAGCAACTGTTTGAAAAATACAAGCTTGCTTCCTGCTTCCAGAATGGCGGCATTGGCATCAAACAGAACTACCCCTACTTCGACAAGAAATCCGGCAAGGTTCGTACCCTCGAACTGGACATCATGACATGTCTGAAGAAGAAGGGTGTCGATGTCAAGAAAGAGAAGATCAAGTACAAGAAAGGCAAGCTGGCAGCCATGGCTGCCTACATGGCCTACACCTCTCGTGGCAAGAAGCAGAACGTCGTTGTTCCCAACGACGCAAAAGCACTCGCAATCTATGATCGTGGCAAACATACCTTCTATGCCAAACGCGGTCAGCTCAACTTTGCCTGTGCCGATTGCCACATGTACAGTGCCGGTCTGATGGCTCGTGGTAACCTTCTGAGTCCTGCGCTGGGTCAAACCTCTCACTTCCCGGTATGGCGTCGCAAATGGGCGAAGAAAACTGCTGCCAAGAAAGGCAAGTCAGGTCCCTTCGATGGCTTCGGTACAATCCAGCGCCGTTACGGTGGTTGTAACAAGCAGGTTCGCGCCAAGCCACTGAAAGCCCAGGGTGATGAATATACTGCTCTTGAGTATTTCCACACCTACATGAGCAATGGCATCAAGCTCAACGGCCCGGCCGTTCGCCAGTAAGCCCTCCGGGCTTCGGCAAAAAAACCCGACCAGACGGTCGGGTTTTTTTATAGTCGGGGAAAAGTGAAGCGTGTCGAGTACACGCCACTTGTTCCTCGTCACTCGTCACTTTTCCCTGGTCACTTCCCCTTACCCGCTTTATCATTCCTCCCCAATCGGGGTATACTTAATTCATTGTTTTTCCTGCATAAATAAAAAATATCAAGGCATAAGCCTGACCTTGTGGGAAGATCTCGTCGTTTTATCCGGCTCGACTGAACTTTTTTGGGGAGATACTGACCTTGGATACACCTGCTGAAAAGTCGCAACTCGTCAAACGTCTGGTGGCGCTGGCCCTTTTTACGCTCATGGGCATCTGGCTGGCCACAATCGTACCAAGCATCGAAGTGGCTTGGGTCTGCGGTCTTCTGCTGTTGACCATCTACCTGTTTGCCTTTGAAATCGTCGATGTGGACGTGGCCGCAATTTCCATCATGGTCCTGCTGGGGCTGAGCTCCCTGTTTGCTTCACAGCTGGGGCTTGAAGAGGGTCTGGTCTCCAACGCACATCTTTTCGATGGATTCGCCAGTAACGCCGTGATGTCCATCATTGCCGTGATGATCATCGGTGCTGGCCTGGACCGCACCGGCATCATGAGCAAGGTGGCCACGTTCATCATGAAAATCGGTGGTACCTCGGAAAAGCGCATCATCCCGGTCATATCCAGTACGGTCGCCATCATTTCCAGTTTCATGCAGAACGTCGGCGCCGCCGCCCTGTTTCTCCCCGTGGTCAGCCGGATTTCCGCCCGCACCAACCTGCCCCTGTCCCGGCTGCTCATGCCCATGGGCTTCTGTGCCATCCTCGGTGGTACGGTCACCATGGTCGGTTCAAGTCCGCTGATCCTGCTCAATGATCTGATTCTCACCTCCAACAACGCCCTGCCGGCCGATCATCAGATGGAAACCTGGTCCCTGTTTGCCGTTACCCCCGTGGGACTAGCGCTGGTGGCCACAGGTATCATCTATTTCATCATAGCCGGCCCCTATGTCCTGCCCACGGTCAAGACCAAGGGGACCACCGGTGGCAGCGCCATGGATTATTTCAAGACCACCTATAACCTCGACTATACCCTCAACGAGGTCTATGTCCCCGATGACAGCCCGCTGGTCGGCAAGACCCTCGATGACGTCGAACCCAACGAAAGAATCCGCATCATCGCCGCCCTGCGCGGCAGCGACGACCTGCGTATCGGCCCCGGTGGCCTGGCGCGGGATGTGGGTATAGAAGCAGGAACCGTAATGGGGGTCATGGGTTCACCGGAAGCCCTCAAGGCCTTTACCGACAAGTACAAGCTCGAAGTGCGTGATGGTCTGGAAACCTTTACCGAATCCCTTTCCCCGAGCAAGGCCGGTATCGCTGAAATCGTCATTCCCCCCGGCTCCCAGCTGATTGGAAAAAGCGCCCGCGACGTGTGGATGCGCAAGACCTACGGCATCTCCATGCTGGCCCTGCACCGGGTGGGGAAAACCCTGCGTGAAGGCGAAGGGATTCGTGACATGCCCTTGCAGGCTGGTGACACCCTGGTGGTGCATACCACCTGGGATGCCCTGGCACGTCTGGAAAAGGATCGCAACTTTGTCGTCGTCACCACTGAATATCCCCACGAAGATGTCCGCCCCAACAAGGTGGGCTTCGCCCTGCTGTTCTTTTCCATTGCCCTGAGCCTGGTGTTGTTTACCGACCTGCGTCTGTCAGTCGCCCTGCTGACCGGTGCCATTGGCATGATCCTGTCGGGCGTACTGAAAATCGAGGAAGCCTATGAAGCCGTGAGCTGGAAAACCGTGTTTCTGCTCGCCAGTCTGATCCCCTTGGGCGCTGCCGTAAACGACTCGGGCACCGCCAAGTGGATTGCGGATCAGACCCTGTCGGTGGTGGGCCACATGCCCCTTTGGGTGATCCAGGCCTCGGTGGCCGTCCTGGCCACGTTCTTTACCCTGGTCATGTCCAATGTCGGTGCCACCGTGCTGCTGGTGCCGCTGGCCGTCAATATCGCCATCGGTGCCGGCGGCAACCCGGCCGTGTTCGCCCTGACCGTGGCCATTGCCACCTCGAATTCCTTCCTCATCCCCACCCATCAGGTCAACGCCCTGCTGATGGGCCCGGGTGGTTACCGGGTACCCGACTTCATGAAAGCCGGTGGCATCATGACCATCCTTTTCATTGTGGTGATGATGATAATGATGTCCATCGTCTATTGATAATACATACAGGTCAGCAAAACAGGCGTGTGACAAGCCTGTTTTCCTGACCCGGGGAAATTCCATGAACAAGTTGTTATCTGTCTTAATCCTTCTGCTTCCCGGCCTGAGCTTCGCCAGTACGGGTGCTGGGCAAGCAGAAACCCTGGATTTGACCAGCCACTGGGTGGGCTACACCTCACTGGCCATCTTTGTCCTGGCCTACATCTTCGTCATGGCCGAGGAGTTCACCCACCTGCGCAAGTCCAAGCCGGTCATCCTTGCCGCCGGCCTCATCTGGGCGCTGATCGCCGCGGTCTACGTCTCCCATGACATTCCCCATGTGGTCGAACAGGCCATGCGCCACGATTTCGAGGAATACGCCGAATTGATGCTGTTCCTGCTGGTGGCGATGACCTACATCAATGCCATGGAAGACCGCCGGGTCTTCGATGCCCTGCGTTCCTGGCTAGTTCGCAAGGGCTTCAGCTTCCGCCAGCTGTTCTGGCTGACCGGCATCCTGGCCTTTTTCATCTCGCCGGTGGCCGACAACCTGACCACGGCCCTGCTCATGTGTGCGGTGGTGCTAGCCGTGGGTGGTACCAATACCCGTTTCGTCAGCCTGGCCTGCATCAACATCGTGGTGGCAGCCAATGCCGGCGGTGCCTTCAGTCCCTTCGGCGACATCACCACCCTGATGGTCTGGCAAAAGGGCATGGTGGAATTCTGGGCCTTCTTCGCACTGTTCATTCCTTCGGTGGTCAATTTCGTCGTGCCCGCCGCCATCATGCATTTTGGCATCCCGCAGGTAAAACCCGATGCCGATGATGAGATCGTCAACATGCAACGGGGCGCCAGGCGGATCATTTTCCTGTTTCTGCTCACCATCGTCACCGCGGTCAGTTTCCACAATTTCCTGGAGCTGCCGCCGGTCATTGGCATGCTCACCGGCCTGTCCTACCTGCAGTTCTTCGGTTACTTCCTGCGCAAGACCAGCCACCGGGACGAAATCCGTGACGAGGTCGGCAAGGTCGGGGATATCGTGCCTTTCGATGTGTTCAACAAAATTGCCCGCGCCGAGTGGGATACCCTGCTGTTCTTCTACGGTGTGGTGCTGTCGGTGGGCGGGCTGGGTTTTCTCGGCTACCTGGCCCTGAGTTCCGAGCTCATGTATGCCCAACTGGGTGCAACCTATGCCAACGTCCTGGTCGGCGTCATGTCGGCCATCGTCGACAATATCCCGGTCATGTTTGCGGTGCTGACCATGAACCCGGACATGCCGCTGGGCCAGTGGCTGCTGGTGACCCTGACCGCCGGGGTGGGCGGTAGCCTGTTGTCCATCGGCTCGGCCGCCGGGGTGGCGCTGATGGGCCAGGCCCGTGGCCAGTATACCTTCTTCAGCCATCTGAAATGGACACCGGTGATCGCGCTGGGCTATGCCGCCAGTATCATGGTTCATCTGTGGCTGAATTCTGATCTGTTCTGAATTCTCCAACACACGGCGGGATCATAAAGGGGGGCACTGACAATCTGATATTATCGGAGAGACCAACATGGCGCTAATCCACGGGCTGAATTTCGACAATGTTCGCGGCGATGTATACGGCGGCATCACCGCCGCCGTAGTAGCGCTGCCGCTGGCGCTGGCGTTTGGCGTCTCTTCCGGGGCCGGTCCCATTGCCGGCGTCTATGGCGCCATTTTCGTCGGTTTCTTTGCTGCCCTGTTCGGTGGTGGCACCCCGGCGCAGGTTTCCGGTCCCACGGGCACCATGACCGTGGTCATGGCGGTCATCTTTACCCAGTTTACCGGCATGTTCCCCGACAATCCTGCACACGGCGCCGCGCTGGCCTTTACCGTGGTGATGCTGGGCGGGCTGTTCCAGATCCTGTTCGGCCTGCTGAAAATTGGCAAATACATCAATCTGGTGCCCCATCCGGTGACTTCCGGTTTCATGAGTGGCATTGGGGTAATCATCATCCTCATCGAGCTCATCCCCTTCTTCGGCCATGCCCAGATCAGCAAGCCACTGCTGGCAGCACAGGCACTGCCGGCCGTTGCCACCAGCCCGGTCATGGATGCCCTGATCCTGGGGCTGATCACCCTGGCCATCGTCTACCTGCTTCCCAACCGTATCAACCGCATCCTGCCCGCGCCGTTTTTTCCCTGATCATCGGGACAGTCCTCGCTCTGCTGTTTTTCCCGCAGGCGCCACTGCTTGGCGAGATTCCCACCGTCCTGCCATCGCTCCAGTTGCCGATCTTCGTCTTCGATCACGAAATCTTTGCCAGCATGATCAAGTCTGCCCTGATCCTCGCCCTGCTGGGGACCATCGATTCCCTGCTCACCTCCCTGGTGGCCGACAACATTACCCGCAGCCATCACCGTTCGGATCGGGAACTCATCGGCCAGGGCATCGGCAACACCATGGCCGGCCTGTTCGGCGGCCTGCCCGGCGCCGGTGCCACCATGCGTACGGTCATCAATGTCCGTGCCGGTGGCAAGACACCCCTGTCGGGCATGTTGCATACACTCATTCTGCTGGCCATCGTGCTCGGTGCCGGTGGCTTTGCCGCATACATTCCGCATGTTGTCCTGGCCGGTATCCTCATCAAGGTGGGCACCGATATCATCGACTGGGATTATCTGAAGCGCATGCACCATGCCCCCCGTGCCGGGGTGGCCATCATGTTCACGGTATTTTTCATCACCGTGTTCATCGACCTGATCACCACCGTTGGCATCGGCATGGTGATGGCCAGCTTCCTGTTCCTCAAGCGCATGTCCGAACTGCAGGAACAAAGCATCATCGCGCTGACCGAGCCTCATGAAGAAGTACTACTCAGCGAGGATGAGGCCACCATACTGAAAGCTGCACAGGGGCAGATCCTGCTTTTTCACATGAAAGGCCCCTGAGCTTTGGCGCCGCCAAAAGCATGGTACGCCGGCTTTCTCACTTCGATACCTATCAGGCACTGGTCATCGACTTCAGTGATGTGCCCAGCGTGGACTTCACCTCCAGCCTCGCAATCGACGACATCATCAGCGATGCGCGCCAAGCCGGGCAGAAGATCTATCTGGCAAGAATCCGGGTGAAAGTAAGGGCGTTTCTGGAACGCCAGGGATTCTGGACAAACTGACCCGGGATCAGCTTGTGCAAGACCGCAAAACGGCCCTTTGCCTGGCAGCCAGGGCACTGGACATCGAATCCCCTGTCTGTGTCGACCTGGATTGATGAACCGGGCAGTAAAATCGGGCCAATAAAAAACCGGCCATAAAGGCCGGTTTTTTATTGGGATATGGTGGGTCGTATAGGATTTGAACCTATGACCAATTGGTTAAAAGCCAACTGCTCTACCAACTGAGCTAACGACCCGTAAGAAGCCGCGCATTTTACCTGACTCGGCAGGAATAACAAGACCTGCCGGGCCAATTCTTGCAATAAAATGACAGTCAGTCGGCAGTTTTGTTGCCGCCAGCCACGCTCAGATGGCTTCCAGCTTGCGCAGGCCCGAAGGCAACAGCTTGAAATCCACCAGCGCGCTCAGAAACGACTTCATGAAGGTGGCTTCTTCCTCGTAGACCAGCTTGTAGTACTGGATCTTCATGGTCATGGCGCTGCCTAGGACGATGCTGCCAAAGGCGATGAACGAGCCCAGCGCCAGGGTGGAGGTCCCGGAAATGCCCTGCCCCACGGTACAACCCAGTGCCAGCACGCCGCCGATGCCCATCAGAACGGCACCGATGGTGTGGTTGAGGAAATCCTTGAAATCCACGAACCACTCGATGCGGAAGCTGCGTGAAATCAGCGACCAGGCCAGCGAACCGAGGATCACGCCGGCCACTGCCATGACACCAAAGGTGACATAGACGTTTTCGAAGCCGTGCAGCGCCAGGCGCAGGGTCTGGCCGATTGGATTGATGAAGGTAAAGGACTGCACACCCACGTCCTTGGGACGGGCATCGGGATCATCTTCCAGCATGTCCCAGTTTTCGGCGCTGGCGTAGTCGGTCCAGCTCAGCAGCTCGCCATCGGCATCGATGAAGACGAAACCACCGGTGAAATACCAGGCACCGAGTACCGCCAGGCCGACCACCAGGCCACCGAGCACGTTGTCAAAGCTGGTACGGAATTCTTTCGATTTGAGGATATACCACAATAACAGGGCAGCGAGGGTCAGCCCCAGCACCATGCGCAGGGTGGCCAGATTGCCGCCGATATTGTTCGCCACCAGGCTGCCCAGATCCTGCTTGCCCGCAAGGGAAATGCTGGTGGGGCTGGTCCAGCCGTAGAACAGCTCCGAATAGATGGTCTTGTCGGTACCGGGGAAGGGATTGAGCATGAAATAGGCCATCAGGGCAATGATGGCAAAGACCAGGATCGACTTGATGTTACCACCACCGATGCGCACCAGGGTCTTGTTGCCGCAACCACTGCCATAGGTCATGCCCACACCGAACATGATGCCGCCAATGATGTATTCCAGCCAGGCGAAGTTGCTGCCGCGGTAGGGTGGCAGGGTCTTGTCGACACTGGCCACACCGGCCGATTCCAGGATCACCACACCAATCATGGCAACCACAATAGCCAGCAACCAGGCCCGGAAGCGACCATTGTCACCGATGTTAACCATGTCGGAAACCGCACCCATGGTACAGAAGTTGGTCTTGTTGACCACCGCCCCCATGATGAAAGCCAGGGCAAACACGCTCCATAGCACCACGGACTGGGCTTGAGCGAAATCTTCAAATTGCATTTGGAATACCTCCTGAAAAGACAGCACTATTATTATTGGCAGGGTTTCTGACAGGCAAAATGGCGTCAGCCCAGAGAACAATCCGGGCATTTTACGAACTTATGGGTAGCCACACCACAATGGCAGAGCAAAACACTCCATTTTGTTGCGTATTGCAATTTTCAGCACCGGCGGCTCACTGATAGCGGGTGGGGTCATCGATGCCCGCCTGGTCAAAGCCGTCAGCTCGCAGGCGGCAGGCATCACACTGGCCACAGGCCCTGCCCTCGTCATCGGGCTGATAACAGGAGACCGTGGAGGCA
This sequence comes from Gammaproteobacteria bacterium, assembly GCA_024275915.1. Taxonomy (GTDB): domain Bacteria; phylum Pseudomonadota; class Gammaproteobacteria; order UBA6429; family Thiohalophilaceae; genus JAJRYG01. Next base: position 50,001 of record JAJRYG010000094.1, on the reverse strand, counting down.
TAGTCCACACCGAGCCGCAGACCTTCCCGGATGATCGCGTCCTTGCCCAAGTGGATGAGCGGGGTTCTGATCTGAATCGTCTGTCCCTCGACCGCGGCCTTGGTGGCCAGATTGGCCATGGTTTCGAACGCGGCGATGTATTCGGGACGGCAGTCGGGATAACCGGAGTAATCCACCGCATTGACACCGATGAAAATCGCCCGGGCACCGAGCACCTCGGCCCAGCCCAGGGCGAAAGAGAGAAACACCGTATTGCGAGCCGGAACATAGGTCACGGGGATCCCCTCGCCACCGGCTTCGGGTACCTCGATGGCCGTGTCGGTCAGGGCCGAGCCACCGATGCTGTCCAGGTTCATGCGGATGAGCTTGTGCTCCACCACTCCGGCATGACTGGCCACCCGCCGTGCCGCGTCCAGTTCGCAACGGTGGCGCTGGCCATAATCGAAACTCATGGCATAGCAATCATGGCCCTGTTCCCGGGCCATGGCCAGCACCGTGGCCGAATCCAGCCCGCCGGAGACCAGTACCACGGCCTTTTCCCTGTTTTTCTGCTTCTTGCTCATCTTCTATCACTGTTCCAGATGCCAGTAGGTAATTTTTCATCAACATGGTGCCCTGACCTGACGCTCCTTGCACAAGCCGGGCCGAGAGTCCGGACAGACACAATAGGGAATCTCTGATTTATTCAGCTTCCTTAGCGCCCCGCCTCGTCGTTCCACAGGTATTTGTGCAACTGGATCTGAAAACGCACGGGCAGGTTGTCCTGCACGATCCAGTCTGCCAGCTCGGTGGCGGACAGTTTGCCATGCACGGGGGAAAACAGCACCTCGCAGCGCTGTGCCAGCCCGTGGTCTGCCAGCTGCCGGCAGGCCCAGTCATAATCGGCACGGCTGCCCAGTACGAACTTGAGCTGGTCCGTGTCGCGCAACAGTTCGATGTTGGCATGACGATTCCTGCCCGACTCGCCCGAATCGGGCGTCTTGAGATCCATCACCCGGCTGACCCGGGGATCGACATCGGCGATGTCCAGTGCCCCGGAGGTTTCCAGTGACACCCCATAGTCGGCGTCACACAGCCGGGTCAGCAGTGGCAGGCAGTTTTTCTGTGCCAGCGGCTCGCCACCGGTCACCGTCACGTAACGGGGAGCAAAGGCCGCCACCCTAGCCATCACCTCATCCAGCGTCAGGCTCTGCCCGCCACTGAAGGCATATTCGGTATCACAATAGACACAACGCAAGGGACAGCCGGTCAGACGCACAAAAACCGTTGGCAAGCCAACGGTTTTTGCCTCTCCCTGCAGGGAATGGAAGATCTCCGTGATGCGCAGCGCCGGGGGCTTGCCCGCCTGATCAGAGGGCATGCATCAGTTACCACTGCTCATGCGGATTTTCTGCAACAGGTTCTGTGCCTGTCCGGCCTCGGTGGTACCCGGATAAGTTCGGATCAGGCGTTCCAGGGTTTCCTGCGCACCGGCAAAGTTTTTCAGCTCGTACTGGCTGTAGCCGATTTTCAGCATGGCTTCGGCCAGCTTGGGGCTGCCGGGGTAATTGTCAATCAGCCCCTGGTAATCCCGAATCGCTTCATCGAACTTGCGTTGCGCATAGTTGGCTTCACCCAGCCAGTACTGGGCGATATGTGCATAGCGACCCTTGGGATACTTGTTCAAGAAATCACGAAACAGCTCGGTGGCCTTGTCATAGCGCAATTCACGCAACTGATCGAAAGCCGCCTGGTAGGCCTGCTGCTCGGTCTTGCTGGCCGGAGGCGCCGGTTTGGTCTTGCTGGCCGGCTTGCTTGCGGGCTGACTGCCGGCGGCCGCAACCGTCCCGGCCGCAGCGCCACCGGCAGAGCCGGCTGGTGCGGCCTCTGCTGCCACCGAAGGCGACGAACTGCCTACCGGGGTATTGCGTTCCAGCTGCAACAGACGGCGATCCAGATCCACGTACAGATCCCGCTGGCGTTTCTTCAGTTCTTCGAGTGTGTGATGCTGAACCTCGATTTCACCACGCAGCCGCTGCACCTCGTTCTGCAGGCTTTCAAGTTTCAGCACGATGTCCACCAGCCCCTGGCTGGAGAGCATGTTTTCCATGCGGGTCATGCGGTCTTCGAGGGAGAGTTTTGCTGCCGGTTTGTCTGCCGACTCGGCCGCAGAAGCCGTGCCAGTCAGCCCCAGCAGAACACAAAGAGCAATAATACGAGGAAGGGTTTGCATTGATTAATATCCTGAATAAAGAATTTCTACCCGGCGATTCAGACGCCAGGCCGATTCGTTGTGATCCAGCGCCACCGGGCGCTCTTCACCAAAGCTGATGATCTGGATCTGGTTCTGTGCCACGCCCTGCAGCAAAAACAGCTGCTGAACCGATTTGGCCCGACGTTCACCCAGCGCCAGATTATACTCGCGAGTGCCCCGTTCATCAGCATGCCCTTCGAGAATAATGGAAATATCCGGGTGCTGGGCGAGAAATTCCGCATGGGCAGTGATGATATCCCGTGCTTCGCCACTGATCTGACTGCTGTCGAGGTCGAAATACAGAACCCGTTTGGACAGCAGGCTATTGGGATCCTCCAGTGCCTTCATGGCCAATGCTTCGTCTTCACCCATGCCGTAGCGGGCATCGGCATCCTTTTCGGCCTCAGTTTGCGTCTGTTCGGTGTCGGAGCTGTACTTGCCACCCTTGCCACCCTTGTTCTTGTCATTGACCGGACTGAACTTGCAACCGCCCATGGCGAGCACCAGCACGGCGATGAGGATATATAACGGAAATTTGCCCATATTCAGCTCCTTAATTTGTAAGCTTTTTTAAAATCGTTAGCGGGTTTTGAAAGGGGACCAGGCCGGTTCACGCACATCACCCGCCTGGAGTCGCAGGCGCTGATGGGCACGGCCATCCACGGAAACCGCCGCCAGCGCACCACGGTAATTGTCCTCGGTGGCATAGATGATCATGGCCCCGTTGGGAGAGAAACTCGGCGACTCATCGAGGCGGGTCTTGGTGAGAATGCGATAATGCCCGGCCTTGAGATCCTGCACGGCGATTCGGAAACTACCGTCTTCCCGATGCACCATGGCCAGATAACGGCCATCGGGTGAAATGGCGGGACGGGCATTGTAATTGCCATCGAAGGTAATGCGCTTGGCCCGCACACCTGCCGGGCTGCTGACCACCGGGATACGGTAGATCTGCGGTGAACCGCCACGATCGGAGGTGAAGTACAGAGCCTTGCCATCGGGTGTCCAGGCCGGCTCCGTGTCGATGGCATAACTGCGTGTCACCCTTTTCAGCTTGCCGGTAGACAAATCCATGATGTAGATTTCCGGATTGCCATCCTTCGACAGGGTCATGGCCAGCTTGCGGCCATCGGGTGAAAAGGTCGGCGCACTGTTGATGCCCTTGAACGCGGCGACACGCCGGGTCTGCCCACTGAGGATATTCTGGATATAGATTTCCGAGCGGCCACGACTGAACGACACATATGCCAGTTGCTTGCCGTCCGGCGACCAGCTGGGTGACATCAGGGGCTTGCTCGACTCGTAGATGATTTTTTCATTGTGGCCATCGGCATCGGCCACCGCGAGGCGATAAACCTTGCTGTTCTTGCGATCGGTGGTGGAGGTGATATAGGCAATGCGGGTATCGAAGGCACCGGGCTTGCCGGTAATGGTCTTGTAGATGATGTCACTGATCTGGTGGGCCGTACGGCGCAGATCCGGCTTGCGGCTGCGAATGCTGTAACCGGCCAGCTGCTCGGCCTTTGGTACATCCAGTAACTGGAACTGTACCTGATAGGTGCCATCGGGCAGAGCCTTCATCTGCCCAACCACCAGGTAGTCCACGTTCACCGCCCGCCAGTTGGCAAAGTTGACCTGGCGGGAATCCACCGGTGTAGCCACCATGTCTGCCACCGGCAGGGGCGAGAAAAACCCGCTGCGCTGCAGATCCGCGGCCACGATCAGATCCATGTCTTCCGGAGGAGCACCACTGCCCGTCCAGCCAAATGGCACGATGGCAATCGGTGTCGCGCCTTCCACACCCTGGGTAATTTCAATGGTCAGTACCGCCCGTGCCTGGCTGGTAACAAACAGGAGCGGTATCAATAGAACAAACAGTTTTTTCATCATTGCTCACTTGTCTCGTCTGCCCCGGTTGTGGGGGGCAAATTTAAAAATAACTTCCCGGAAATGATCGAACAGCCCGGATTCGATGGGCGGCACCGGCAGGGGGGCGGCACGGTACACGGCCTTTTCCACCGACTGATCGAAAGCAGGATCACCACTGCTGTTGATGATCTGCACATCGACCACATCCCCACCGGGAATAATGCGCACTTTTACCACAGTTTTGAGTGTGTCGCTGCTGCCCGATGGCATATTCCAGTGTCGGATCACTTCATTCTTTATCCGCGCCCGGTACTCGCCGGTTTTTTTCTGCAAGGCAGCCTGGCGGGCCGCGGCGGCACGGGCTTCCTGCTCGGCGCGCAGTTTTGCCGCCAGTTCCTGTTCCTGACGCTTGATCTCCTCCTGGCGTTTGAGTTCCTCCTGCCGTTTTCTTTCCTCTTTTTCCTGGCGTTTCCTTTGTTCTTCCTGCTTGCGGGCCAGTTCCTGCTTTTTCTTCAGCTCGGCTTCACGCTGTTTGCGTTGCTTTTCCTTGCGCTTCTTTTCCAGCTCGGCGAGGCGTTTCTTTTCTGCCGCTTCACGCTGCTTGCGTTTTTTGGCCTCGGCCTTGCGCTGCTGTTCCTCGGCGCGTTTCTTTTTCAGTTGTGCCTGGCGGCGCTTTTCCCGCAGCTTTGCTTCGCGTGCCTTGCGCGCCGCTTCCTGCTTTTTGCGTTCTGCGGCCTTGATGTCGTCCAGGCGTTTCTGGATCTTTTTTTCATCCACTGCCGTGGCGTTGATGATTTCCATCTGTGGCTTGTCCGTGCCGGCCAGTTTCGATTTTTCCGTAAAGTCGAAGCTGACGAACAACAGCACCAGAAATACCACGTGGGCAAGCACGGCAAAGAACACCGCCACCGGGTGATTGCGAATCACGGCCCACATGGTTACTTTTTCTTTTCAGTTTCGGGCATGCGGGTCACCAGGCCCACATGTTCGACACCGGCCTGTTTGAGCATGGCCATGACCGTGACGATGTAACCATAATACGCCTTGCGATCCCCTTTGACATACACCGTATTGTCCTGGCGGTGGCGAAGCACGGCCATGACATGGCTCACAAGTTTCTGTTCTTCGATGGGACTGTCCGGTTTGTCACCAATATTCAGGAAGAACCGGCCGTCACGGTCAACCGAGACGATCAGCGGCTCCTCCTGCTTGCTGTCGATCTGTCTGGCATCGGCTTGGGGCAGTTCCACCTTGACCCCCTGGGTCAGCAGCGGCGCCGTGATCATGAAGATCACCAGCAGCACCAGCATCACGTCGATGTAGGGCACCACGTTGATCTCCGACATGCGCTTGCGCGGTGGCCGGCGTACCGGCTGATACAGGCTCATTCAGCCTGCCCTGCGACTGTGGCGTGGAACTGACGCTGCAGGATGGAGGAAAATTCCTCGGCAAAAATGTCGTAGCGGCTGATCAATCGTTCTACATCGTTGGAGTAGCGGTTATAGGCAATCACGGCCGGGATGGCGGCAAACAGCCCCATGGCCGTGGCGATCAGGGCTTCTGCAATCCCCGGTGCAACGGAAGAAATGGTGGCCTGCTTGACGTTGCCCAACGCCATGAAGGAATTCATGATCCCCCATACGGTGCCGAACAGGCCCACATAGGGGCTGGTCGAGCCGACGGTGGCGAGAAACGACAGGTGCATTTCCAGTCGATCCACTTCCTTGTTGAGGGCCACGCGCATGGCACGTTGCACACCCTGCAACATGACGGAAGGATCGGCATGGGGGTTCTTGCGCAAGTGGGCAAACTCGCGGAAACCCGATTCGAAAATCAGTTCCATGCCCGCCAGTCGGGTGCGGCGGGCAGAGAGTTTCTTGTACAACTCGCCCAGGTCGGCACCGGACCAGAACCGCCGTTCGAACTTGTCGGCCTCGACACGGGCTTTCTTGATCACCGACCATTTGATGAAGATGATGGTCCAGGACAACATGGAAACCACCAGTAACAACAGCATCACCAGTTTGACCACCAGGCTGGCGTCCATGATCAGATGGGTGATGGACATCTCTGCGTTCAAGTTATTCTTCCCCCTGGATTATTGTTTTCAGCAAGCCGGCAGGTATGGCGCAGGGCCGGAATTTTTCTGCATTGAGACAGACCACATGCACCTCACCCTGACACAGCAGTGCCTGGTCGTTTTCACGCAGCACCTGTTGTTCGATGGTCAGGCTGGTCTTGCCCTGGGCAACTATCCTTGCCGAGATCTGTAACAGGTCGTTGAACATGGCCGGCAAGCGGTAATCGACCTGCACCGCCCGAACCACGAATATGACACCCTGCTGTGCCCTGAGTTCATCCTGCTCGATACCCAGCGAACGCAACCATTCGGTGCGCGCCCGCTCCATGAAGTTCAGGTAATTGGCGTGATACACCACCCCTCCGGCATCGGTATCTTCGTAATAGACCCGCACCGGCCAATGAAATGCTTTCACGCCGCCCGTCCCCTGGTTCTACTTGCCATTGTCGGTGTCATCCCCGGCAAACAGATCCAGCGGTGTCACCGTTTCGGCTTCGAGCTGAGGTGGCAGGCTGAAACCGAAATGCTGATAGGCATTGCGGGTGGCCATGCGACCACGGGGCGTGCGCATCATGAAACCCTGCTGGATGAGATAGGGTTCCAGCACATCCTCGATGGTACCCCGTTCTTCACCGATGGCCGCTGCCAGGCTGTCGACACCGACCGGGCCACCATCGAACTTGTCCATGATCGCCAGCAGCAGCTTGCGATCCATCATGTCGAAACCCCGTTCGTCCACATCCAGCAGATCCAGAGCCTTGCGCGCCACCTCGGCGTTGATCTCGCCGTTGGACCTGACTTCGGTGTAATCCCGCACCCGGCGCAGCAGGCGATTGGTGATGCGCGGCGTGCCCCGTGATCGGCGGGCAATCTCGTGGGCACCGGCCTCGTCGATGACCACGCCCATGATGTCTGCCGAACGTTTGACGATGTGAATCAGATCCGCATCGGAATAGAACTCCAGCCGTTGCACGATGCCAAAGCGGTCCCGCAGCGGGGAGGTCAGCAGGCCGGCGCGGGTGGTGGCGCCCACAAGGGTAAACGGGGGCAGATCCAGCTTGATGGACCGGGCAGCCGGGCCTTCACCAATCATGATGTCCAGCTGGTAGTCCTCCATGGCCGGATAGAGGATTTCTTCCACCACGGGGCTGAGGCGATGGATTTCATCCACGAACAGCACATCGTTGGGTTCCAGATTGGTCAGCAGGGCGGCCAGATCACCGGGACGTTCCAGCACCGGGCCGGAGGTGTGGCGCAGGTTGACGTCCAGTTCGTTGGCGATGATGTGGGAAAGGGTGGTCTTGCCCAGGCCGGGGGGACCGAAGATCAGCACGTGATCCAGGGCTTCGCCACGGGCGCGGGCGGCCGGGATGAAGATTTCCATCTGTTCGCGCACCGCAGGCTGGCCCACGTAATCGGCCAGCATTTTCGGGCGAATGGCGCGATCCAGGGCATCTTCACTGCCCTGGTTCTGCGAGGCGATCAGGCGGTCATCATTTATCATCTTGGCGGTTATTCTACGATAATCCGCCCGCCGGGCATAACCTTGCAGCGACATATGGGGAAGTTTATTGTGCCAAACTGTGACGCCGGGCGAGAACGCCCCCCTCCCCGGCATCAGCAGGCGGTCAAACCGGGCCTACTTGCGTGATATGGAGGATTTCAGTGCTTCGCGGATAATGGCTTCACTGCCCAGATCCGTGCTGTCGACCCTTTGCACCATGCGGCTGGCTTCCGGCGGCTTGTAGCCCAGGGCAATCAGGGCGCTGACCGCCTCGGCGAGCGGATCGGCCAGTGCAGCCTCGACCCTGGCAGATACCGGCAGGCTGCCTCCTTGTGCCGGCAGTGCGTCCAGCTTGTCACGCATTTCGATGATCAGGCGCTCGGCGGTTTTCTTGCCCACCCCCGGCAGGCGGGTCAGGCCGGTGACGTCGTTTTCCTGCACCCGCTGGGCAAATTCCGTGGCGCTCATGCCCGAGAGGATCGCCAGCGCCAGCTTGGCGCCAACCCCGTTGACCCGGATCAGGCTGCGAAACAGGCTGCGTTCACCTTCGGAGGCAAAACCACAGAGGATATGGGCGTCGTCACGCACGATCAGGTGGGTGTGCAGCACCACTTCCTGATTCAGCTCGGGCAACTGGTAGAAGGTGGACATGGGGGCTTCCACCTCGTAGCCCACCCCTTGCACGTCGAGCAACAGCTGGGGGGGGGATTTGAGCAGCAGGGTTCCTTTGAGTCGTCCTATCATGATGATTCTGTTCGGTTATTTAACGTAAACGGCCACGCCGGGAACGACCTGGACGGCCGAGCAGCGGGCTGGCCTGGGTCGCATTCAGGCGTGTCAGGGTGCGGGCCGTATGGGCATGGCACAGGGCCACGGCCAGCGCATCGGCGGCGTCTTCCTGTGGTGTGGCCGACAGATTGAGCATGGCGGTAACCATGTGCTGCACCTGATCCTTGCGGGCATTGCCCTTGCCGACGATGGCCTTCTTGATCTGGGTGGCGGTGTATTCACTCACCGGCAGGCCCCGGCTGGCGATGATGCCGATGGCGGCACCTCGTGCCTGACCCAGCTTGAGCGCCGAGTCGGCATTGCGGTACATGAATACCTGTTCGATGGCCAGCGTCTCGGGCCGGTGGATTTCGAGGATTTCCTGCAGGCTCTCGACCAGGCTGCACAACCGCATGGCCAGGTCGTCTCCCTGCAAACGGATATAGCCACTGCCCACCCAGGCCGTCCGCCCGTCCTGCATGTCGATAATGCCAAAGCCGGTGCGCCGCGAACCGGGGTCGATGCCGAGGATTCTCATCGGGAGAAGGGACGAGTGACGAGTGACGAGTGACCAGACTGGAGCAAGTGGCGATGATGCGAGGGCATCGGGTGACCACGCACTGATCTCAATATCCCCTCAACCTGGCCTTCTTCCTGAGGGAGAAGGAATGGCTTCGATTGTCTTTTGTGCGCTTTCATGCCCATGCCTCCCTAGCGAATCAGCTGGTACGTCAGCACCAGGTACCCTCTGCTGATTCTGCCTGCCACTTGTATATCTTGATTACTGCAGTTTGGACATCACGTCGTCGGAGAACTCGGCATTGGTGTAGACGTTCTGCACGTCGTCGAGATCTTCCAGGGTGTCGACCAGGCGGATGACCTTTTCGGCATCGTCCAGTTCCAGATCGACGCTGGTGGAGGCTTGCATGGTGATGTCGGCCATTTCCGGCTCCAGACCCGCCTTGAGCATGGCGTCCTTTACGTCCATGAAGGCTTCGGGACTGGTCTGTACCTCGATGCTGCCGTCGTCATTGGTGATCACGTCATCGGCGCCGGCTTCCAGCGCCACTTCCATGATCTGATCCTCGTCACTGCCGGCGGCGAAACTCAGGCTGCCGATCTTGGCAAACAGGTAAGACACGGAACCGTCGGTGCCCAGATTCCCACCTGACTTGGTGAAGGCATGACGCACTTCGGAAACTGTGCGGTTGCGGTTGTCGGTCAGGCAGTCCACCATCACCGCCACGCCGTTGGGGCCGTAGCCCTCATAGCGCACTTCTTCGTAGTTCTCGCCATCGGCCGCGCCGGCTCCGCGTTTGACCGCCCGCTCGATGGTGTCCTTGGTCATGTTGCCGGCCAGCGCCTTGTCGATGGCAGCGCGCAGACGGGGATTGGAATCGGCATCCCCCCCTCCCATGCGGGCCGCCACGGTGATCTCGCGGATCAGCTTGGTAAAGAGTTTGCCACGCTTGGCATCCTGAGCCTTCTTGCGATGCTGGATATTGGCCCATTTACTGTGTCCGGCCATGTGCTACCTCGAATTGGAGTTCTGAAGAAAAAACGCGATTTTAACACCTGTCGCCGCTTTACGCAGGTTTTCTGACGGATTCGATGAGCGGTTACTTGTCGTCGGGAAGATAGATGGCGGTGGTCTCCAGCTGCACAGGCTCACCGCTGTCGAAAACGAATTCGTGCACTCCGATGAGAATGACGTCACCATTTTTCAGTAACTGGCGGGTAATTTTCTGCTCGTTGACCTGGGTACCATTGGTACTTTTGAGATCCTCGATAAAATAATCGAAGTGTTTCTCCAGGTAGGCGTTGGCAGTCCGGGTGATCCGGGCGTGGTTGCCGCTGACGGCCGCATCATCCAGTTGCACCGTGTTCATCGGACTGCGCCCAATGGTGATCTCGTCTTCATCCAGGACGAGGGTATTGAGTGTGAGTCCCTCGTGCTTGAGTAACAGCTTTGCCATGTTCTAATCCACCTTATTCTTCGACCATGCCGTATTTCAGTGTCACCCCGGCCACCTCGATGGTGTCGCCCTCATTGAGCAGCTGACTTTGACCGGTGAGGGGAATACCGTTGAGGCTCGGTGGATTTTCATTGGATGCCGCGGTGCCCGACATGGGCATCAGATAGTAGTCCTTGCCGCGTCGGGCCACCACGGCCACCTGGACACCGGGTTTGCCCAGCGTGGTATAGGGTTTGGCCAGGGGAATGCTTTCCCCGGCCTTGGGCCCATTCATGATGGTGACTGCATAGCGTTTGGGGGCAGCCGAGCCTGCTTTGCTTGCCGCTTTTTCCGGGCTGATGATCACGGTACTTTCGAATTCCACCGCATTGTCGTCGATGTATTTGAGTTCGTGTCGGCCGATACGGATGATATCGCCATGATTGAGCTGACGGCGGGTGATCTTCTTGCCGTTCAAAATCACCCCGTTGGTGCTTCCCGCATCTTCGATATAGGCATTCTGCAACATGAGGATCACCGCGTGGCGACCACTGACGGTGGGATCGTCCAGTTTTATGTCGTTGCCCGGTTTGCGACCAATGGTGGTTCGCTCCTTGGTCAGGTCGTATTCTTTCAGGACAGCACCTTCATGTGTCAGGATAATTCTGGCCATAATGGCTCCCGTTTCATTTTTCCAGTGTAGCCGCTCATTCGATTCCGACATTATCGGAATAGGCTTCCTGTATTTTAACAATAATTACCGAAATATTGTCCTTGCCGCCTTTTTCATTGGCGAAGGCGATCAGTTCCTTGCAGGCCGTGACCGGATCTTCTTCATACATCAGCAGCAAATGCTGAATCTCCTCGTCCACCACCAGGTCGGTCAGTCCGTCGGAACAGAGCAGGTACAGATCATCATTATCGGCGATGTCTTCACTCACATCCACCTCGACCGTATCGGCGATGCCGAGAGCTCGGGTGATGAGATTGCGGCTGGCCGACATCTGCGCTTCCTGCTGGCTGATATAGCCACTGTCGAGCATTTCCTGGATCAGGGAGTGATCGGTGGTGATCTGTTGCAGCTCCCGGTCACGCAAACGGTAAATCCGGGAATCACCCACGTTGGCGGTGATCACCTTGTCACCATAGAACAGGGTCGAGACGATGGTGGTACCCATGCCGGCGCATTCGATGCGTTCACTGGCGGTACGGATGATCTCGCTGTTGGCATAGACGATGGCCTCACGCAGGGCATCGGCAATATTCAGCACATTGGAGGCAAGCAGGTCGGGCTGCAGGACGTCGATCAACGCCTCACGAATGCAATTGACCGCCAGTTCACTGGCCACTTCCCCGGCATTGTGCCCCCCCATGCCATCGGCCAGCAGGATCAGGCCCAGCTGGGGTTCCCAGGCGATGTAGTCCTCATTATGGGTGCGCACCTGGCCCACGTCGGTAAAGCCATATATGCCTAATTTGCTGCCTTCACGAATCAAACTGCTGCTCCAGGTTTAACGGTTCTGGTTTTTACGGTTCTGGTTTTTTTGGCTGTTCTGGATTTTTTCTTGCCCTGCATCCGGTCCCGGCAGCGCATCAGGGCCTTGGCCATGTGTGCACCATTCTGGAACCGGTCTTCAGGTTTTTTCTGTAATGCCTTGTTGATGATCTGACTCACGCAGGCATGCAGTTCCGGTTGAAACATGCGAATGTCCGGATGTTTTTCATTGGCAATCTTGAACATCAGACTGGCCAGTGAGTCGGCAATGAAAGGCAACTCGCCACTGAGCAACTGGAACATGGACACCCCTACGGCGAACAGATCCGAGCGACCATCGACCTTTTGCCCGGCCAGCTGTTCCGGCGACATGTAGGACGGACTGCCAAGAATGGTGCCGGTCTTGGTCTTGCTGGTATCGGTCAGACAGGCGACACCAAAATCCGTAACGTTCAAGGTCCCCGATTCCTGATCATAAATGATATTGGCCGGCTTGATGTCCCGATGCACCACGTGCTCGGAATGGGCATATTCCAGTGCATCGGTCACCTGGATCATGATTTCGATCACTTCCAGCGGTGGCAACAGATTGTCTTTCTTGCACCAGTGCAGCAGATTCTGCCCCTTGAGGTAATCCATGGCGATATAGGACAGATCCTGATCTTCACCCACATCATAGATGGTGACGATATTGGGGTGATTCAAGCGGCCGGCCGTTTCCGCTTCGCGGAAGAAGCGTTCTTTCACGTCGGCCAGCTTCTCACCCTCGAATTCGGTGCCCAGGCTCATGGTCTTGATGGCCACGGTACGGCCAATTTTTGGATCATGCCCCAGGTACACCATGCCCATGGCGCCACGACCGATTTCCTTGTCAATCTGGTAGCGCCCCAGCATGGGTTTTTGTACTCCACCACTGCTGATCACCAGGGTGCCTTCGTGGGACGCGGTCACCTTGCCCGAGCCCAGCACCAGTGCATCGGAAACCTCCTGATTGCGGGTCAGGCGCTCCTGCACATCGGAAAAACCGGCATCATGATCGGCAATGAAACGAAACACCGAGACGGCCTTGTTGAACTGCCGCTTGCGTTCGTAATCCAGCCCCAGGTTGTACATGTGGTTGAGCAGTGATTTGTTGACGATGCAACTGCGGTATTTTTCGAAGGCCTGATCCAGCTGCCCCTGACTGTGGAAGGACTGACCGAGTGCCTTGTTGGCTTCCGACAGTTCCACGTGAATGCTTTTCATGCGGTGTTCGAGGAAGTGCTTGCTGGTGAGGACAAAATGCCCGATCAACAGGGCAACCAGGGGGGTTACCAGCTTCAGCCAGATGGCCTCGGAGACCATGAAATAAAAATGCACATTGATCAGCGCAATGGTCAGCAAGGCACTAATGGCCAGCGCCGTACCTGGCCGGAACCAGGGCAACATGAACATCAGGTAAAGACCGACAGCCAGCAGAATCCCCAGCTGCACCGGCAGGGCCCAGTCAGGAATTTTATACAACTCGTCATTGAGCAGACTGGAAACCACATGGGCCGTCACCAGCACCGGCGCCATGACCTCACCGATGGGCGTGATCAGCGGGTTGATGTGCTGACGGGCGGTGAGCCCCACCAGCACAGTCTTTTTCTCGAAGGCTTCGCGGGGAACCTTGCGATCGATCACATCGACGATGGAATAGGTCTTGAAAGCTGACTTGCCTTTCTTGCCACGGTAGAAATGCGGATAGGCGCGCAGCTGCTTGTCGGTGGGGATCAGTTCCTTTTCCAGCCGCACTCCCCGGCCCAGTTCGACGCGGATACTGCGGGTGGCCAGATGCTTGTTGCGTGCCGCCATCATCAGCGAAAAGGAAGGCAGGTAACTGTCACCATAGCGCATGACCAGGGCATCGGTGCGGGCATGGCGCTCACCCCCGTAGCCCAGATTGAGCAGACCGGCACCGCCGGCATGCTGGGCCAGCGGCTTGATGGGGGGATACACCACATTCACCTGAGGCACCTTGCCGCCGAACAGCCAGGCAAAGCTTCCGGAAGGTTCTTCGCCCACCACGTCGCGCAGGGTAAACTTGTTCAGGTACTGGGGCAATTCAACTTCTTCGCTGTTCCTGGGCAGATTGGTATCGATGAGATACGGCATGGCCAGCACCACTCGCCCCGCCGCCCGCAGGCTGTTGGCAAAGATCTGATCCGTGTTCATGCGGATTTCGGCGCGGTTGAGCAGACGTTTTACCGTCTTGTTGGCCATTTTCGGGTTGTTGTTGACGATTTCCTTGAGCTCGTGGATGTATTCCAGGCCGTGCAGGCTCTGGGCCGAATCCATGGGCAGGGCAAAACCGATCACCGAGGGGCCGTAACTGCTCAGCCGCCGGGTGGCTTGGGCCAAGATGTCCCGTGACCAGGGCCAGGCGCCCAGCTCCTGCAGTGAAAGTTCATCGATGGCCACCACCACCACATCACTGTTGGCCGGATCGGTGGATGAAAAACGAACTCCCAGATCGTAGGCACGCCACTCCAGCGCCCGCACCATATTGGTATTTGATGCCAGCAATATTGCCAGAATGACGACCAGACCGATAAACCAGTCAGTCTTCCAAAATGATTTTCTCACTCACGCTCCATACTCCGACCCTTATCGTTTTTTCTGTATTTTACGGGTTGTGAATATTGTCCGGGCAGCCTACGCCTGATCAGGCTGTTGAAAAAGGCTCTTTTTCAACAGCTCTGCTAATCCGGCCTCCGGGTTCGATTCTGTTCGTTACCATACAATTATGCTGATAATTCAATGAATTATCGGCACAATTCGATCTGACATGAGGCTGGATTCCTGGTTTTATGACTTTTTTACAAAAAATGTGGGAATATTCACACCTTAGTGTGCAACAAATTTCCACCTTCCCCGTATTGTCCAGGATAAGACGCAGCTAAAACATTGAGTATTCTAGAAATTTACTCCTGATGCAAATCACTGCGTCGTCTGGACAGCACCCACTTTCAGATTATGCCTTTTCTGCCTCGCCAGACGGTTTCTTGCGCAATTTGATGTGCAATTCGCGCAGCTGGGCCTCGCTGACCGGGGATGGCGCCTGGGTCAGCAGGCAGGCCGCTGACTGGGTCTTCGGGAAGGCCATGACATCACGGATCGACGCCGCGCCGGCCATCAGCATCACCAGCCGGTCGAGACCGAAGGCAATGCCGCCATGGGGGGGGCAACCATACTTGAGGGCATCGAGCAGGAAGCCGAACTTGTCGCGGGCTTCCTCATCACCGATCCCCAGGTGCTTGAACACTTCGGCCTGAATGTCGGCCTTGTGGATGCGGATGGAGCCGCCACCCAGTTCGGTGCCGTTGAGCACCATGTCGTAGGCGCGGGACAACATGCCATGGGGGTTGGCCTGCAATTCGGCCGGATCATCGGTCTGGGGTGCGGTAAAGGGATGGTGCAGGGCCACATAGCGGCCCCCTTCCTCGTCATGTTCGAACATGGGGAAATCCACCACCCACAGGGGAGCCCAGCCCTCACTCACCAGACCGAGGTCATGGCCGAGTTTGACCCGCAGTGCGCCCAGAGACTCGTTGACCACAAACATCTTGTCGGCACCGAAGAACACCAGGTCACCATCTTCGGCCCCGGTGCGCTCCATGATGGTGCTGATGGCTTCATCGGGGAGGAATTTCAGAATCGGAGACTGCAGACCTTCACGTCCTTTGGCCAGCTCATTGACCTTGATGTAGGCCAGGCCACGGGCTCCGTAGATACCGACAAAACTGGTGTACTCGTCGATTTCCTTGCGGGTCAGTTTGTTGCCCTGGGGCACGCGCAGAGCCGCAACCCGGCCTTTGGGATCATTGGCCGGGCCACTGAAGACCTTGAATTCCACGCCGGCCATGATGTCGCCCACATCGATGAGTTCGAGCGGAATGCGCAGATCCGGCTTGTCGGAGCCATATCGGTGCATGGCTTCGGCATGGGTCATGCGCGGGAACGGCGTCGGCAGCTCTACGTCCAGAACCCCCCTGAAGATGCCGCGGATCATGTCTTCCATCATGCCCATGATGGCGTCCTCGTCGAGGAACGAGGTTTCGATATCCAGCTGGGTGAATTCGGGCTGGCGGTCGGCGCGCAGATCCTCGTCACGGAAGCAGCGAACCACCTGGTAATAACGCTCCATGCCCGACATCATCAGCAACTGCTTGAACAGCTGGGGCGACTGGGGCAGGGCGAAGAAGCTGCCCTCGTGGGTGCGGCTGGGCACCAGATAGTCGCGTGCCCCTTCCGGGGTCGCCTTGGTCAGCATGGGGGTCTCGATGTCCAGAAAACCGTTGGAATCCAGATAGTTGCGCAGCAGGCTGGTAACCCGGGAACGCAACTGCAGGTTTTTCAGCATCTCCGGGCGGCGCAGGTCCACGTACCGGTAGCGCAGGCGGTGTTCCTCGGAAACATCGTCGTCGTCGAGCTGGAAGGGCGGCGTATCGGCCACATTGAGAATCTCCAGCTGCTTGCCCAGCACTTCAATCTGGCCGGTGGCGAGGTTGTCGTTTTTCGTCCCTTCGGGGCGCGAACGTACCTTGCCGATGACCCTCAGCACGTATTCATTGCGTACCCGTTCGGCGGTGGCAAACACCTCTTCGATATCCGGGTCGTAGACCACCTGCAGCAGGCCTTCACGATCGCGCAGATCGATAAAAATCACACCACCGTGGTCTCGACGACGATGAACCCAACCACATACCGTGATTTCCTGATCGATATGGCTTTCATTGATTTCGCCACAATAATGGGTACGCATGCTCTGTATGTTCCTGTTGGTCTGTCCGGAATGGAATCAAAAGCGGGAATGGTACGGATTGGGGCCGGTCAGTGCAACCGACCCCGGCATTTTTAGGGGATATACCTTGCGATACGCCGCTGTTTTCAGGCGTTACTGGCCTTATTGCTGTCAGAGGCGGATTTTTTGCCGGCATCGCCGGATTTGCCTTCAGCGCCGGCGATATTCTTCTTGCTGCCGGTCTTGAAGTCGGTTTCATACCAGCCACCGCCCTTGAGACGGAAAGCAGCGGCAGAAATGAGCTTTTTCAGCTCCGGTTTACCGCATTCGGGGCAATCCCGGAGCGGATCGTCCGCCATTTTCTGCAAGGCTTCCTTGGTGTGGCCACAGGCCTGGCATTCGTATTCATAGATTGGCATGGTCTTGTTTCCTGCTTTCTTTACGGATTACTACACAAATTTGCTCAAGATCCGGGCATTATACCCCGGATCACAGCCCCAGCGAGGGCCGTTCTCGCTGGGCGCTGCGGTCGTCGATTTCCCTGGCCTTTTCGATGGCCCGCAGCAGTACGGTGTGCTCCCGCTCGGCCAGACCGCTGCGCAGGTATTTTTCTGCTGCGTGCAGCACATCAAGCAGATAACCATGCTGATAATGGCAATTCAGCAGGGCCTTGGCGAGGTAATGGGGATCATCCCCCGTTTCACGCATGAAGCCTGCCCGTTTCAGCGCATGCTGCAGCTCTTCTTCGGTTGGTTTGCTCAATTCCGTTCTCCCTGTTCCCGAGTCAGCCCGGCTATCGATGACTTTTGTTTTCAGCTTTTGCCAGAATGTGGTTAAACTGGCTCCAATTCAAGCCATTTTCACAAATTTCCAACCAGGGTGCGTCCTCCACAGACCGCATCCGCCGAGAAGCTCATGACCCGACACAAACACGACTCCAGCAAGGCCATGCTCAGGCTTCGCCGCGTGGCCATCGACACCTACCACGAAAACGTCGCCTACCTGCACCGCAACTGTGCCCTGTACCGCGCCGAGGGTTTCCAGGCCCTGAGCAAGGTGGAAGTGCGGGCCAACGGCAACCTCATCTATGCCGTACTCAACATCGTCGATGACGAAAGCATCGTCACCCCCGACGAACTGGGCCTGGCGGAGCAGGCCTTCGAGCAGCTGGCCATCGGCCCCGGCGACCAGGTCCGGGTGGCTCACACCGTCCCACCCGCCTCCATGGACGCGGTGCGGCGCAAGATCAGCGGAGAGCGTCTGTCCTACGAGGATTTTGCCGCCATCACCCGCGACATCGCCGGCAACCGCTATTCGAAAATGGAAATGGCCGCCTTCCTGGTGGCCTCGGTGCAGTCGGGCCTGGACCGGGAAGAAGTCCTGTCCCTGACCCGCGCCATGACCGACACCGGTGAACGCATCGACTGGCAGGCACCGCTGGTGGCCGACAAGCACTGCATCGGTGGCATTCCCGGCAACCGCACCACCATGCTGGTGGTCCCCATCGTCGCGGCCCACGGCATGCTCATTCCCAAGACCTCCAGCCGTGCCATCACCTCCCCGGCCGGTACCGCCGACACCATGAGCGTGCTGGCTCACGTGGATCTGAGTCCGGAAAAGATGCACAAGGTGGTGGAAAAGACCCGCGCCTGCCTGGCCTGGGGCGGCAAGGCCCACCTGGCCCCCGCCGATGACGTGCTGATCTCGGTGGAACGGCCCTTGGGCATCGACTCCGAAGGCCAGATGATCGCCTCCATTCTCTCCAAGAAGCTGGCCGCCGGCGCCACCCACCTGCTCATTGACATTCCCGTCGGCCCCTCGGCCAAGGTCCACCGCATGAGCCACGCCCTGCGCCTGCGCAAGCTGTTCGAATACACTGGCGACCGCCTCGGCCTGCACCTGTAAGTGGTGATCACCGACGGCCGCCAGCCCATCGGCCGGGGCATCGGACCGGCGCTGGAAGCGCGGGACGTGATGCAGGTACTGGGAAACGACCTGGAGGCACCCCAGGATCTGCGCCAGAAGGCCCTGTACCTGGCAGGACGCATCCTCGAATTCGATCCGGACGTTCGCGGCGGCCAAGGCTACCAGATTGCCCGCGACATCCTCGAAAGTGGCCGCGCCCTGGCCAAGATGCAGGCGATCATCGCCGCCCAGGGACCGGCCGACGGCCATTCCACCCAGGCCCCCCTGAGCATCGAGATCCACGCCGAGCGTGCCGGTTTCGTCACCGCCATCGACAACCTGATCCTGGCGCGCATCGCCCGTCTGGCCGGCGCACCCATGGATCTCAATGCCGGGGTCGATCTGCTGAAGAAAATGGGCGACGAGGTGAAAAAGGGTGAGGCCCTGTACCGGGTACAGGCCGAATTCCCCGCCGACTTCCGCTTTGCCCGAGAACTGGCGGAAAAGACCAGCGGCTTCAGCATTGGCGATGCGGCACCAAGCGAACCCAGTTACATGGAGATCTGACATTTTGAAAACCTGTGTTGTCAGCCTGCCTGACTATCAAGCCGCTGCCCGGCGCCTGGCCGGCCAGTTCAACGGCGACTACCGGCCCATTTGCGTGCACCGTTTCCCCGATGGCGAAAGCCGGGTGCAGATCCCCGTGGATCTGCCCGATCACCTGGTGATCTGCCAGAGTCTGGATCATCCCAACGACAAGCTCATCGAACTGCTGCTGGCCTGCCAGACCGCCCGCCAGCAGGGTGTGCAACGCCTGACCCTGGTGGCCCCCTATCTTTGCTACATGCGCCAGGACAAGGCCTTCCACCCCGGTGAGGCCGTCAGCCAACAGATCATCGGCCGCTTCCTGGCCAGCCTGGTGGATGACGTGATCAGCGTCGATGCCCATCTGCACCGCATCAGCCACCTGTCCCAGGCCATTCCCGTGGACAACGCCATCAACCTGTCCGCCGCCACCGCCCTGGGTGAGTTTCTCGTCGGGCAGGTTCTCGATCCGGTCCTGCTCGGCCCTGACGCCGAATCCCGCCAGTGGGTGCAGCAGGTGGCCGCCGTGGGCGGCTACGATTTCGGCGTGGCCCACAAGACCCGTCACAGCGATGTGGATGTGAAGGTGGTCCTGCCCGACTTCGATTTCCAGGACCGCACCGTGGTGCTGGTGGACGACGTGGTCAGCAGCGGTCATACCCTGGCCCAGGCCGCCGGTCAGCTGCGTGCCGCCGGTGCTGGCGCCATCCACAGCCTGGTCACCCACGCCCTGTTCGCCAAAGGCGCCACAGAACTGCTGCAACAGGCTGGCATCGAGCACATCTGGAGCAGCGACAGCATCCCTCACCCCAGCAACACCATACAACTGGCCGGCCTGCTGGCACAGGCCCTCAACGACATTTCACACTGAACAGACAGGCCAGAACCTCAAGGAGAACACCATGCCCGTGCCCTCGCCACGTACCATTCTCATCACCGGCTGCTCCAGCGGCATCGGCCTGTGCTGTGCCCGCGGCCTGCAGCAACGCGGCTATCGGGTGTTTGCCACGGCCAGAAAGGAGGAAGACGTGGCCCGGCTCGATGCCGAAGGCCTGGAGAGCCTGCAACTGGACGTCACCGACAGCCATTCCATCGACTACGCCGTGGCCGAGGTGCTGGCGCGTACCGACGGTGAGCTTTATGCCCTTTTCAACAACGGCGCCTACGGCCAGCCCGGCGCGGTGGAGGATCTGCGCCGGGATGTGTTGAAGGAACAGTTCGAGACCAACGTGTTCGGCTGGCACGAACTGACCTGCAAGGTGGTGCCGGTAATGCGCCGCCAGGGTTACGGGCGCATCATCCACAACAGCTCGGTGCTGGGCTTCGCCGCCATGACCATGCGCGGCGCCTACAACGCCAGCAAGTTCGCCATCGAAGGCCTGGCCGACACCCTGCGCCTGGAACTGATGGGCAGTGGCGTGCACGTGATCCTCATCGAACCCGGCCCCATCGAAAGCCGCTTTCGCGCCAACGCCCTGGCCCACTTCAAGAAACACATCGACATCGAGGCCAGCCACTTCCGCGAGGCCTATATAAAAACCCTGCAACGCCTGGAATCCGAAGGTGCCGTGGTGCCCTTTACCCTGCCACCGGAAGCGGTACTGAAAAAACTCGTTCGTGCGCTGGAAAGCCCAAGGCCGAAAGCCCGCTACCCCGTAACCGTGCCCACCCATGTATTCGCCTGGCTAAAACGGATTCTGCCGGTGAGTGTACTGGACAGGATCCTGGTCAAGATCTGACATTCTGTTTACCGGCAGTTAAGCCGGAGGCCAGGCCAACGGATTGTTTTTTTCAGGCGAGTTTCCTTGCAAATGCCCGATTGTCTAGCCCGACGGGGTTACCCAATTGTTGTATGTAATATTGAATACAGCGGCGTTCCGGGGCACACCCTGTTTTTCTATAATCGGAACATGGCCCTGCCTTCCATCAAGAATTGAGAAGGCAAAGCACGGCACTGACAATGCTGTCCTGAAAGCCCCTGCATCCAAAAATTTATGCACCTATTGGGTTTACAACCGGCTGTCCTTGCGCTTGTTCCAGAACTGCTCGGCCAGTTTATTCAGAGACGCGGACTGCGCATTCATTTCTTCACTGATGAGCAGCGAAGCATTGATCCCCTTCACTGTTGATTCCGACAGCTCACGAATATTGACGATGCTCTGATTGATTTCCTGGGCAACGTTGTTCTGCTCTTCCACCGAAGCCGCAATCTGTACATTCATGTCATTGATACTCGACACCGCCTCGGTGATCGTGTCCAGTGAACCAACGGCTTCCTTTGCTTTGTGGACACTTTCTTCCGCCTGACTGCGACTGGCATCGATGGCTTCGACTGCCTTGCAGGTACCGGCCTGCAGGTTCTCGATCATTTGCTGAATTTCCTTGGTCGACTCATGCGTGCGGTTGGCCAGGGTGCGTACCTCATCGGCCACCACCGCAAAGCCACGCCCCTGTTCACCGGCCCGGGCCGCCTCGATGGCGGCATTCAAGGCCAACAGGTTGGTCTGTTCGGCAATGGCTGTGATGACATTGATCACGGTACTGATCTGCTCGCTCTCGTTTTCCAGCGAATTCATCACATCATTGGCCTGCTGGATTTTGCCGGCAAGGATCTCGATATGCTCCATGGTGGAACTGACGACATCCTTGCTGCTTCGCGCCTCTTCATTGGCGCGCATGGCGGCATCCGCCGACTGACGGGCATTGGAGGCCACCTCCTGAATGCTGGCCGACATTTCAGTGATGGCGGTTGCCACAAGATCGGTCTCGGAATGCTGCTGGAATATGCCCGCGTTGTTCTCATCGATTGAGGACTTGAGCTGCTCCGCATCACGGGAAATAATCCCGGAGGCATCCGCAACACGCCCCACGATGCCACCCGATTCTTCTTGCAGAAATTTCAGCGCCAGCATGATCTGGCCGATTTCATCATGCCGGCCGGTAAAGACGTGGCGAGCAATGGGGTTGTTGAAAATGGAATTCGTTTTGGCAAAAACCCGGCTCAATGGTCGCAGCAACCATACGGACAGCACCGAGGTGGCAACAATGCCGGCCAGCAGGGTCAACAAGGCAGGCAACAGGGGGAAAAAACCCAGGGCCACGGGTATCGAAACAACCAGCGCCTGCACCACAATGAGTGCAAGAATGAGCTTGTGCAACAGTTTCAGCGGCTTGCGCCTGAGCCAGCCGGGCATTTTTCCGGCATTGATTTTCTGATACAGACGTTCGGCCCGTGCGACATGCTCGCGATTTGGCCGGCTTCGTACCGACTGGTACTCAATCACCTTGCCATTTTCAATGATGGGTGTGACATAGGCATCCACCCAGTAATAGTCACCGTTCTTGCAGCGATTCTTGACCATACCCATCCATGAGTCACCCTTTTTTACGGTCTGCCACAGATCGGCAAAGGCCTCGGGAGGCATGTCCGGGTGACGAACAATATTGTGGTTCTTGCCCTGCAACTCTTCAAGACTGAAGCCGCTGATATCGACAAAGTCCTGATTGGCATATTTCAACGCACCTTTGAGATCCGTTGTCGAAAGAATATTGACACTATCGGAAAAGGTTTTTTCAACATCACTGACGGGTAAATTTTTCTTCATGGTTCAATTTGCTTTCCAATCATCAATCAGTTTTTTTCAATTCTGCTCATACGAATGGAACATTCGTGCGCGCGCGGAATAAATTGACAAGATCAGACTGACTGCCAATATTCGGGGTAGTGATTTTGACCGCTGAAAAACATGCATCATCATGCATCATGATAAATATCGGCCACAAGAACCGGTTCTTTATAAGGAAGATTAAACCGACAAGCCGCTATGTCATTGCTCATAGTACCGATTGGTGTAGCGTCTGTTATTGAACAGGACTCAGCCAACCCTCGACGATGTTGTCGTATCCCGTAGTTTGGGGGCGTACATCCCGGGGATGGTTTGTCTGCATCAGGGAAGCTGAATAATTCATCCCTGAAATATCAGAGATTTCTCAGGTTTGCCTGCCATTTTTCTGCACGGCCACAGGGTGTTCGCTGCGAGACAGGCCGACATTTCGATGCACTTATCGGCTGCGTTGCTTGAGCGCCGGCTTGCGTGGCGGCTTGCGGCCGGTTTTCCTGCCACTTGCCTTGTGTGTTTTCCGGGAGGGGTGTTTGCTGACGGTCTTTTTTCCTGCCGGCCTGCCACCGGTGCCGGCCGGTTGCCAGGCGGGAACCAGGTGGCGTTTGCCGTTACCAATGAGATCCTCGCGCCCCATGCGCTTGAGGGCTTCGCGCAACAGTGGCCAGTTTTCTGCATCGTGGTAGCGCAGGAAGGCCTTGTGCAGGCGGCGCTGACGTTCACCCTGCACCACGTTGAGTCTTTCCGACTTGTAATCGACCTTCTTCAGCGGATTCTTGCCAGTGTGATACATGGCCGAAGCGATGGCCAGCGGGGTGGGCAGGAAGGCCTGCACCTGATCGGGACGAAAGCCGTTGGCCTTGAGCCACAGGGCGAGGTTGAGCATGTCCTCGTCGGTGGTGCCGGGATGGGCAGAGATGAAATACGGGATCAGGTATTGTTCCTTGCCCGCCTGCTGCGAGTATTTCTCGAACATCTTCCTGAACGTGTCATAGACGCCGATACCCGGTTTCATCATCTTGCTCAGGGGACCGGACTCGGTGTGCTCCGGGGCGATCTTCAGGTAGCCGCCCACATGATGGCTGACCAGTTCCTTCACATATTCCGGGGAGCGGATGGCTAGGTCATAGCGCAGGCCCGAGGCGATGCTGATCTTCTTGATCCCCGGCAGTGCACGGGCACGCCGATACAGATGAATCAGGGGCTTGTGATCGGTACCCAGGTTCTTGCAGATCTCGGGATAGACACAGGACAGGCGCCGGCAGGCCGATTCGATCTTCTCACTCTTGCACTTGAGCCGGTACATGTTGGCGGTGGGGCCGCCGAGATCCGATATCTGGCCAGTGAAGCCCGGCACCGTGTCGCGGATGGTTTCGATCTCGCGCACGATGGAGTCTTCGCTGCGGCTCTGGATGATGCGCCCCTCGTGCTCGGTGATGGAGCAGAAGGTGCAGCCACCAAAGCAGCCGCGCATGATGTTGATGGAAAAACGAATCATCTCCCAGGCCGGCAATTTGGCCTTGCCGTAGGCCGGGTGTGGGCAACGGGTATAGGGCAGCTCGTAGAGCCGATCCAGTTCGGCTGTGGTCAACGGCACGGGGGGTGGGTTGAGCCATACATAGCGGTTGCCGTGCTTCTGGATCAGGGCACGAGCATTGCCCGGGTTGGTCTCCAGATGAAAGACCCGCGAGGCATGGGCATAGAGCACCGGATCTTCGATAACCTGATCATAACTGGGCAGGCGCAACACGGTACGGCTGCGATCCAGCTTGCGCCGCTTCGGTTCGAATTGCACCACGGTGGCAGATGTTCCTTCCGCCCCCGAGGTCTTGCAGCCTTCCTGCATGGCATAGGGGTCGGGATGGGCTTCGATGCGACCGGGCTGATCCACATCGGTGGAATCGATCACCGTCCAGTCTTCGGGCAACTTGGTGGTCATGCAGGCCGTGCCGCGCACGTCGCTGATGGTGCCGATGGCCTCGCCCCGGGCCAGCCGGTGGGCCACCTCGACGATGGCCCGCTCGGCGTTGCCGAAGATCAGCAGGTCGGCCTTGGAGTCGGGCAGGATGGAGCGGCGCACCTTGTCGGACCAGTAGTCATAGTGCGCAATGCGGCGCAGGCTGGCTTCGATGCCACCGATGATGATGGGCACACCCTTGCAGGCTTCCCGGGCGCGCTGGGCATAGACCACCACCGAGCGATCGGGGCGTTTACCCCCTGCGCCATCGGGGGTATAGGCATCGTTGTGGCGTACCCGCCGATCCGAGGTATAGCGGTTGACCATGGAATCCATGTTACCGGCGGTGATGCCGAAGAACAGGTTAGGCTTGCCCAGCCTCAGAAAGGCTGACTTGTCGCGCCAGTCGGGCTGGGAAATGATCCCCACCCGAAAGCCCTGCGCTTCCAGCAAGCGGCCGATGAGCGCCATGCCGAAGCTGGGGTGATCCACATAGGCATCGCCGGTGACCAGAATGATGTCACAGGAATCCCAGCCCAGTTCGTCCATTTCCTCACGGCTCATGGGCAACACGGGCGCCGGACCAAAACGTTTGGCCCAGTACTGGCGGTAGGAGAAGATATCGGGCGCGCTCGGCATGGAATTACATCGGCAAAAATTGGAATTTGTCTATTTTAGCACCAATGGCGAGGTTTTATCGCACTTGCTTGCGTCAATCCCTTCCAACCCCTTCTTGAACAAGGGATTTTGGGGAGAAGCAGAGCAGAGCAGAGATGAAAGATACAAGAAAAAAGCCTCCCGTGTGGCTGCACCACGACATTTACATGGGCTTCGGTGGCAGGTTTTTACCTGTGTGCCGCTGTTGGAGCCGGCTGCCGGTGGAACGCAGGCGCTCCGGGCATTGAGGGTTGACGCGGACCCTCGTCACTCGTCACTCAATTCCGCAGGCCCACGCCCTTGTGCAACAGGTAAAGGCTGAAGCCGAACAGGACGACCACGAACAGCACGATGATGGCCAGAGCGGTGCTCACGTCGATGTCGGAGACACCGAGCAT
Organism: Gammaproteobacteria bacterium; assembly: GCA_024275915.1. Lineage (GTDB taxonomy): Bacteria > Pseudomonadota > Gammaproteobacteria > UBA6429 > Thiohalophilaceae > JAJRYG01. Next base: position 24,210 of record JAJRYG010000094.1, on the reverse strand, counting down.
GCCGTAACGCATGGCATTGATCATGTACAGGATGGGATTGCCCAGGGAAACCTTTTGCCAGAACTCGGGCAGCATGTCGATGGAGTAGAAGATGCCGCCCAGGTAGATGAGCGGGGTGAGCACGAAGGTGGGAATGATGGAGATGTCGTCGAAGCTTTTTGCATAGATGGCATTGATGAAGCCGCCCAGCGAGAACAGCATCGCAGTCAATACCACCACGGTGATGATGACAAACGGGTTGTGGACCTTGAGGGTGGTGAAGAACATGGCCACCACGGTAACCACGATCCCCACCAGCAGGCCGCGGGCCACGCCACCGGCCACGTAGCCCAGCAGGATCAGGTAGTTGGGCATGGGCGAGACCAGCATTTCCTCGACGAAGTGGGCAAACTTGGACATGTAGAAGGACGACACCACGTTGGCGTAGGTATTGGTGATGATGGCCATGAGGATGACCCCGGGCACGATGTAGTCCATGTAGCGGTAACCGTGCACGTCTTCGAGCTGGGAGCCGATGAGGTTGCCGAAGATGATGAAGTACAGGCCCATGGTGATGGCCGGGGGTACCACGGTCTGGATCCAGATGCGCATGAAGCGCAGGATTTCCTTGGTGAGGATGGTGCGAAACGCGGCGAGTTGCTGGCGGACCTTCATGCGCTCTCCTCGCCGACGATGCGAATGAACAGTTCTTCCAGGCGGTTGGACTTGTTGCGCATGCTCAGCACGCAGATGCCATGCTCATCGAGCTTGATGAACAGATCGTTGAGGGTGTATTCCTTGCTGATGTCGACACTGAGTGTGGTGTCGTCGATGCGTTGCAGGTTATAGCCCTCGATGGCCGGCAGTTCCCGGAGGGAATCACGCAGGTTGAGGATGAAGGTCTCAAGGTGCAGCTTGAGCAGCAGATCGGCCATGTTGGTATTTTCGATCAGGCGGCCATGGTTGATGATGGCGATGTTGCGGCAGTGGGCCTCGGCTTCTTCCAGATAATGGGTGGTGAGGATGATGGTGGTGCCCTGTTCGTTGGTCTGGCGCATGAAGTCCCACATGGAGCGGCGCAGCTCGATGTCCACCCCGGCGGTGGGCTCGTCGAGGATCAGCAGCTTTGGCTCGTGCACCAGGGCACGGGCGATCATCAGCCGGCGCTTCATGCCGCCGGACAGCTCCCGGGCCATGACCCGGCGCTTGTCCCACAGGCCCAGCTGTTGCACGAAGTGCTCGGCCCGCTCACGGGCCTCGGCGCGGGGAATGCCGTAGTAGCCGGCCTGGTTGATCACCACCTCGATGACCGGCTCGAACTGGTTGAAGTTGAATTCCTGGGGCACCAGGCCAATGCAGCTCTTGGCCGCTTCCTTGTCGGTGTCGATGTCGTGGCCGAACACTTCGACCTTGCCACGGGTCTTGTTGACCAGCGAGCTGATGATGCCGATGCAGGTGGACTTGCCGGCGCCATTGGGACCCAGCAGGGCGAAAAAGTCGCCGGCCTGCACCTGCAGATCGATACCCTTGAGGGCTTCGGCACCATTGGCGTAGGTCTTGCGCAGGTCGCGGATGTCCAGTGCCAGGCTCACCGTGTGCACTCCATGTCGATGGCTTTCAAGGACCTCAGCCCACCCACGTGCGGGCGTTGCGGAACATGCGCATCCACGGGCCATCCTCGCCCCAGTCGTCGGGATGCCAGGAATGCTGCACGCTGCGAAATACCCTTTCCGGGTGGGGCATCATGATGGTGAATCGCCCATCGTCCGTGGTCAGGCCGGTGATGCCGCCGGTCGAGCCATTGGGGTTGAAGGGATAGTGTTCGGTGGGCTGGCCGTGGTGGTCCACATAGCGCAGCACCACCTTGCCATCCTCCAGGCTGGCCTCGGCCGCCTGCGCATCAGGGAACACCGCCCTGCCCTCGCCGTGGGCCACGGCAATGGGCATGCGCGAGCCTTCCATGCCGGCCAGGAACAGGGACGGTGAAGGCAGCACTTCGACCAGGGAGAAGCGGGCCTCGAACTGCTCGGAGCGGTTGCGCATGAAACCGGGCCAGTGGCTGGCACCTGGGATCAGATCCTTGAGGTGGGAGAGCATCTGGCAGCCGTTGCACACGCCCAGGCCAAAGCTGTCGGCACGGTGGAAGAAGGCATCGAAGGCATCACGGGCGCGGGCATTGAACATGATGGAGCGTGCCCAGCCACCACCGGCTCCGAGCACGTCGCCATAGGAGAAACCGCCACAGGCCACCAGCCCCTTGAAGTCGGCCAGATCCACACGCCCGGCGATGATGTCGCTCATGTGCACGTCGACACTGGCAAAGCCGGCACGGTCGAAGGCGGCAGCCATTTCGATCTGGCCGTTGACGCCCTGCTCACGGAGGATGGCCACCGCCGGACGTGCGCCGCTGTTGATGAAGGGTGCGGCCACGTCATCGCGGGGATCGAAGCTCAGCTGCACGTTGAGGCCCGGATCACGGGCATCGAGCAGGCTGTCGTGCTCCTCGCGGGCGCAGTCGGAATTGTCGCGCAGGGCCTGCATGTGATAGCTGGTCTCGTTCCAGATCCGCTGCCAGCTGATGCGCGCCTCGGCAAGGATCTCCTTGCCGGCAAAATGAAAGTGCAGCCGGTCGTCGTCACTGAGGGTGCCGATGACATGGCTGTGGTGAACCAGGCCGGCATCGTGCAACTGGGCCAGTACCGCATCCAGCTCGTCGTGGCGCACCTGGATGACGGCGCCCAGCTCCTCGCTGAACAGGGCGGCAAGGGGATCGTCGCCCAGGTCGTCCAGTGTGATGTTCAGCCCCGTGTGGCCGGCAAAGGCCATTTCGCACAGGCAGGCCAGCAGGCCGCCATCGGAGCGATCATGGTAGGCCAGCAGCAGGCCTTCACGGTTGAGTGACTGAATGGTATCGAAGAAGTTTTTCATGCTATGGACATCATCCAGATCGGCCGGATGATGGCCGATCTGCTTGTAGACCTGCGCCAGCGCCGAACCACCGAGGCGATTTCGCCCCTTGCCCAGATCCAGCAGGACCAGATCCGTGACACCCAGGTCGGTACGCAGTTGCGGGGTGAGGGTACGGCGGATATCACTGACCGGTGCAAAGGCGGAGATGATCAGCGACAGGGGCGCGGTGACACTCTTGCGCTCACCCTGCTCATCCCAGACGGTCTTCATGGACATGGAATCCTTGCCCACCGGAATGGCGATGCCCAGCGCCGGGCACAATTCCATGCCCACCGCCCGGACCGCGTCATACAGCCCGGCATCCTCGCCGGGGTGGCCGGCGGGGGCCATCCAGTTGGCGGACAGCACCACGTCCTGCAGGGCGGTGACCTGGGCCGCGGCCAGGTTGGTCAGGGCCTCGCCCACTGCCATGCGTGCCGAGGCGGCATGGTGCAGCAGGGCCACCGGGGTGCGCTCGCCGATGGCCATGGCCTCGCCGCTGTAGACATCGAAGGAGGTCGCCGTGACCCCCACATCGGCCACCGGTACCTGCCAGGGACCGACCATCTGGTCACGGGCCACCAGCCCGGTCACCGTGCGATCCCCGATGGTGATGAGAAAACCCTTGCCGGCCACGGTGGGCAGGGCCAGCACCCGGTGTGCCGCCTCGGCCAGCTCGATCTCCGCGGTGTCGATGTCCTTTTTGTGGAAGGACTTGTGATGCACCTCGCGCAGCATTTTCGGTGGCTTGCCCAGCAGCACTTCCAGGGGCATGTCGATGGGGGTGTTGTCAAAATGGCCATCGCCAAGGATCAGCTGCTGCTCATCGGTGGCTTCACCCAGCACCGCGAAGGGGCAGCGTTCACGCTGGCAGATCTCGCTGAAGCGGGGCAGATCCTCGCTGCTGACCGCCAGTACGTAGCGTTCCTGGGCTTCGTTGCACCAGATTTCCATGGGCGACATACCCGGCTCGTCGTTGGGGATAACCCGCAGTTCGAAGCGACCACCACGGCCGCTGTCGTTGACCAGCTCGGGCAGGGCATTGGACAGGCCACCGGCGCCCACGTCATGGATGCTGATGATGGGGTTGTCATCTAGCTGCCAGCACTTGTCGATGACCTCCTGGGCGCGGCGTTCCATTTCCGGGTTGCCGCGTTGCACCGAGGCAAAGTCCAGATCCTCGTGGCTCTCGCCGGTGGACATGGACGAGGCAGCACCGCCGCCGAGGCCAATGAGCATGGCCGGGCCACCGAGCACGATGATCTGCGCACCGGCGGGGATCAGGCCCTTCTCCACGTGCTGGTCCCGGATGTTGCCGACACCACCGGCCAGCATGATAGGCTTGTGGTAGCCGCGTACTTCCTCGCCGTTGGGCCCCGGCACCTTTTCCTCGTAGCTGCGGAAATAGCCGAGAATATTGGGCCGACCGAACTCGTTGTTGAAGGCCGCCGATCCGATGGGAGCCTCCAGCATGATCTCCAGGGCCGAGACGATGCGCTCGGGCTTGCCAAAGTCGCTCTCCCAGGGTCGGGGCAGACCGGGCAACTTGAGGTTGGAGACGCAAAACCCGCTCAGGCCGGCCTTGGGCCGGGAACCCCGGCCGGTGGCACCCTCGTCACGGATCTCGCCGCCCGAACCGGTGGCTGCACCGGGAAACGGAGCGATGGCGGTAGGATGGTTGTGGGTCTCCACCTTCATGAGGATCTGCACGTCTTCCTGATGGTAGGCATAGCGGCCATCGGCATCGGGAAAGAAGCGGCCTGCCGGGCTGCCACTGATCACCGCCGAGTTGTCGCTGTAGGCCGACAGTACCCGGCCGGGGTGTTTTTCATGGGTGTTGCGGATCATCCTGAATAGGGACAGGGGCTGCTTCTGGCCATCGATGATCCAGTCGGCATTGAAGATCTTGTGCCGACAGTGCTCCGAGTTGGCCTGGGCAAACATCATCAGTTCCACGTCGCTGGGATTGCGGCCCATGGCCTGGAAGTTCTCCACCAGATAGGTGATCTCGTCGTCGGCCAGAGCCAGGCCCAGTTCGCCGTTGGCCACCCGCAGGGCCTGTTCGCCACCGCCCAGCACGTCCACCTGGCGCAGGGGCGCCGGCTCGTGGTGCATGAACAGGGCGGCGGCATCGTCCGGGTTGAGCATCACCGCCTCGGTCATGCGATCGTGGATCAGGGCGAACACCCCCTCCAGCTCATCGGGGCGCAGCTCGCGCTCCGCCTGCAGGCGGTAGAGAATGCCCCGCTCGATGCGATTGACCACTTCCAGCCCACAGTTGTGGGCGATATCCGTGGCCTTGGACGACCAGGGCGAGATGGTGCCGGGCCGTGGAATGACCAGCAAGGCCTCTCCGCCTCCAGCCGGTGTGGACATGGCCTCGCCATAGTCCAGCAGTTGCGCAAGCACCGACTGCTCCTCGCCGGTGAGTTGACGGGCCGTATCGGCGAAATGCAGAAACTGGCCGGACACTCCCCGGATCACGGGCGATACGGACTTCAAGGCAACCAGCAGCTTGTGCTGACGGAAATCGGAGAGGGCCGCGCCCCCAGGAAATTGCAACATGTGAATGCTCTCGGATTCTTGGTAACAGACAGCTGACGAAAGCGCGTATGATACACCATCTTGGAAGGAACCAGGGACGAGGGAGAAGAACGGGAATTACTCCGTCATGCCAACGCAGGCTGGCATCCAGGCAGGGCAGGCATTGCCCAGGGTTTGTTCGTTGCCTCCTGGCCTTGTTCATCGGCAACAAACAACACCTGCATCCAGACCCTGCCTCATCTCGCGCACCGCCCCCTCGTAACTCGATACTAAATCTGCAGGGGTGGAATTTTACACAGACAGTATTCGCTGCCTTATGGCCCGAACAGTCAACATGCACGCCAGGCTCTACATCAAAGGATCTTCAATGAACATAACCAGTCACCACCCAATGAGGATAAAAATAAAAAAACACCCACCCCCAAAGCAACACGACAAGCCATGCAAAGAAAGCCAGAACCCTGTTGTCTCCTGCAGCAACATCCACTCCCTTTAACCGTCTTTTTCTGGCTACCCCGGGAAAGGCCAGAAGGAGAATATAGGCCAGTGAACGAAACAGATTGAACGGCCATGAAGCATAGAGAAACAATTCATTTTTCCTGAAATATGCGGAGTTGAACAATTCCCTGTCAAATCTTTTACAAATAATTGATGGTTCATGATACATGGAAAACGAATCATCGTTCCAATGCAGGCCGGAACCCCGGCAGGGATGTGAGTGCCGGTGCTTCATTCGTTGCCGATCAATCTAGGCCGGGAGGCAACGAACAACACCCTGGGCAATGCCCGCCCGGCCTGGATGCCAGCCTTCGCTGGCAAGATGATTGGGGACTTACATGCTGGCGGCCTGTTCCATTTGCTGCATGATTTCGTTGAGGCTGGCCAGGCGGGTTTCCAGCAGGCAGACGATGTTGCCGATGGAACACACCAGCATGTCCTGGCCACGCACGATCCAGCCTGCGGGTGGGGTCCAGCCCCGCACCCCCGTAAACATGGACAACTGATCGGCATTGCCCTGGACGATGCGCTTGTAGTCGTGGGCAAAACTGGCCAGCCCGGCCAGCATGGCTTCGCCCTGTATGCCATAACCTTCGACCAGCATGCCATCATCACGGAAATGGGCCACGGCGACCACCCCATCGAGGATCATCAGTTGCTTGATCATCATCGTCCCCTTCAGGCATCCAGTGCCGCATGAATGCGGTCATAATCGACACGGTCATTGGCCACCACCAGCCCCGTCTCGTCATTGCAGATCAGCGTCCAGTCCAGACCCACCATAGTAAATCCCTTGAGGGGGTAGAAGCCGCCCATGCCGGTCATGTTCTCCCAGCCCCGTGACTGCATGCTGGCAATGGCCATGTTCGCCACACAGACATGACTGACCAAATCCAGGATGGTATCGGTGAACTCGCTGTTGTCGCTGGTTCTGCTTTCCTCGATCTGCCCCTTGCCGGTGAAGCGAAATGCCGCCAGTGCACCGTCCACTGCCATCAGATTATCCAGTGATGCCATTTTTCTTTCTCCTGACTGTTGTGGTTGTTTTCCGCCAAAATCGGCGTCTGTATTTTTTATGTTTTGATTCCGGCAACCCTGTGTGCTGAACGTGCCTGAACGGACGTCCAAATAGGTGTTCCAAATACCAGGTCAGTTTGCTGACAAGCGATTTTTCATAAACACCCCCAGGCGCGGAAGAATTTGGCATGACCATTAACCGCAAGGACGATGTGCAGGACGCACAAGTGTCGCGAGAGGGCAGAATGCCCGGAGCGACTGCAGCTGTCGAGCTTACAGGGGTGTATTTACTGCGTGTCATGCCAAATTCTTCCGCACCTGGGGCGCTTCGCATGACTTGACCTGGTATTTGAAACAGCTATTTAGACCATTTCGCCCGCCTGCCCCCTTACCCGGTTGCGCAACACCGCCATGATCTCGTTCATGGACACGGCACGGTTGTCGATGAAACAGAACACATTGGCGATCACGCAGACAGAAAAGGTGTCGCCCTTGACTGCCCAGCCCCGCGCCGGAGCGCAGCCACAGTCGGCTTCCAGGGACTTGAGCATGTTGGCCTGCATGTGCACCGCCATGTTGGTTGCCCGGCACATGATGGAGGCCATGCGTGCCATCTCGTCGCTCAGTTGCCCTTCGCAGGAGAAGCGATCGCCCCGATAGGTGTATTCGCCAGCCGCAATCACACCAGGCATGGCGGCCAGTTCGCCAATCAGATTCATGGGGATTCCTCAGTTTTTGTTGGTCAAAACCGGACCGAGACAGCCTTTTCCGGCAGTTTTTGCTTCTTGTTGTTGTATTTTGTTGTTATTGTGCTTTTCGCCCCGATGAGTCGGCATCGTCGGTCACTTCCCTGATCTTTTCTCCGCCGTCTTCGGGTTTCTTGTATCTGGTACCTAAATTAATAACAGAGATTTCGAATTCTGCAATGCATGGCAGGAAAAAAACCCTGCCGGACTGCATTTGACAACGCCCGGCGAAATCCCGAAGATGGCCGCTCATGAATACACCGATTGATGCAAGTTCTGATGCCGGTCTAGGCAAGCGCCTGATGGCCCTGATCTACGATGCCCTGTTGCTGGTGGCCGTGCTGTTCCTGGCCATGGCCCTGCTGTTGCTGCTGATGCGTGGCGAAAGCCTGCCGCCGGGCAGCCCGCTGCTGAGCCTCTATCTGCTGGGGGTGAGTTACCTGTTTTTCGGCTGGTTCTGGACCCGCGCCGGGCAGACCCTGGGCATGCGTGCCTGGCGGCTGCGGGTGCAACAGGCCGATGGCCGCAATATCAGCTGGCAGCAGGCGGCAATCCGGGTATTCAGCGCCCTGCCCGGCTGGATCGTCATATTCATCGGCATTGCCCATGCGGCCGGGATTAGCCTGGAATCCCACAGCTGGCTGCTGTGGGTCAATGCCGTGCCCAGGGGGTTGATCCTGCTGGCCGGCATCATCATTCTGGTGTTCGATCAACGCCCCGGTGGCTGGCGAGATCGGCTGTCGGCCACGCGCATCGTGCAGCTGGACAAGGATCAGATGGCCTAGCGGCAACTATTCACGCCGATAGAGCAGCAGGGCTGTCGCCATGACCAGCATGGTCGGGATGCTGGCCGAAATCACCGCCGGGATGTTGTAGATCACCCCCATCTGGCCAACCAGCCGGTTGATGATGTAAAACACGATACCAATCATGAAACCCAGGATGATCTGCCTGCCCAGCCCGCCACTGCGCTGACTGCGAAACATGAAGGGTACCGCCAGCAGTACCATGGCCATGACCGTCAGCGGGCTGAGGATCTTGGTCCACATGGCCAGCTGGTAGAGGCTGGAATCCAGGCCGTTGTTTTCCAGGTAGCGCACGTAGTCCAGCAGGTTCCAGATGGACAGGGATTCGGGATTGAAGGTCAGGGTCTCGACAATGTCCGGCTCCAGCAATCCTTTCCAGCGCATTTCATCGCGGTGTTCCTTTTTCACCCCTTGCTGGCTGATGTGATGGATCTCCACGTTGCGCAACAGCCAGCTGTCACCATCGTATTGTGCACTGTCGGCATGGATGGTACGCAGCAGCTTGCTGTGATTTTCCGTTACCGCCAGCTCCACGTTGCGCAGTTTGCCATCGTTGTCGATGGCCATGACATGAATGAAGGTGTCACCGGAACGTACCCACAGTCCGTATTCGGTATTGATGCTGACTCGCGACTCCATGGCACGGATGCGCATCTGCTCGGCATATTGCTCGGCCGGTGGCGCCACCACCTCTCCGACGAGAAAAATCACCACCACCAGGGCGATCATGGACTTGAGCACAGCCATGGCAATGCGCAATTTCGATACCCCCGAGGCACGGATCACCACCAGTTCACTGTGATTGGACAGGGCCCCAAGACCAATCATGGTCCCCATCAGGGCGGCCAGGGGAAACATCTGGTAGGCAATCCTTGGCATCCAGAGCATCACATACTGAAAGGCCAGCCAGGACGTGTAATCGGCACGGCCGATCTTGTCGTATTCGCCGATGTAGTTGATCACCGCCACCAGGACGAGAAACACGGCCAGCACCGAAACCACCCCGGTCTGTACCGCCTGGCCAATATAGCGATCAAGCAGACGCAACGACACGCCTCCCAGGAACGAGTCTGCCCAGGTAATAGCGGGCGCCATTCTGGTAAATGATCAGGGCAATGGCAAACACCAGCGCCGAGACATGGACCCACCACATGCCAATGGTCGGAGACACGGTACCCTCATCCACCCAGGTACGGGCCACATTGAGAAAATTGCTCAGCAGCAGGTAGAAAACGATGGCGACGATCATGCGGGTATAGCGCCCCTGGCGGGGAGAACTCCTGCTCATGGGCACAGCCAGAACCGCCAGTACGATACAGAACAGTGCCGAGGAAATGCGCCACTGGAGTTCGGCCAGGGTATGACGGTTACCCGCCTTGTACAACAGCAGGCTGGGTTGTGACCGGTAACGGAACTGGAAATTGGTCAATCTGTTTTCTTCCAGGCGGATGGCATGGCGCTCGAACCGGATGATGGAAAAATTCCCCTTGTCCGGCGAGCCTTCATAACGATGGCCGTCGGTCAGTTCCAGAAACCGATCGCCGCTTTTTTCGTCGATGCGTATCCGCCCGGCCCTGGCGATGATCGTGGTATTGCCCTTTTCCGTGGACAGGTTGGCAAAGATGTTGCCGATACGGGTGCGATCCTCGTTGATGGTTTCCACATAGATGATGCCCTTGCTCATGGGGATGGGGCGAAACCGGCCGGGGGTAATCCCCTGGATGTCCACGCTGTTTTTCTGCAGCGCTTCCATGCGCCCCCCCTGCCCGTCGGCCCAGGGCGCCAGAAACAGGGTGAACACCCCCTGGATGATGGCAACCAGCACGGCCACGATCAGCACCGGACGCAGCAACTGGAAGGGCCCATAGCCACAGGCGGCCAGGGCGGCCATTTCACTTTCCCGGTACAGACGTCCCAGAGTGATGAGTACCGCCAAATAGATGGACAGGGGCAGAATGAAAGGCACCGTGGTAATGCTGTAGATACCGAACAGGCTCATGACCGTGTCGGCCTTGATGGTGCCATCGGCCACCTTGGTAAAAATCCCCACCAGCTGGGCGGAAGATGCCATCAGCATCAACACCAGTGCAACCCCGGAAAAAGTGGCAAGGATTTCCTTGAAAAGGTATCGGGTTATAATCACGGCTGGCCAGAGTCGGTTGAATCGTGTTATCACATTAAATGGACGAATAAGGCTATACTATAACGGTTTGGCGCAAGGCGCCTACCACAAACAACAAAAACCTCGCCATCCCAGCGGGCTCTGGCAAGGTACACCCGCCAGGGTCGATATCATTACAGACAACAGACTAAAGCCGGAAACCTCTATGCAAATCAGTGTAAAAACCACCTCGCCTGCCAACCAGAAATCCGCCTGCCTTGTGGTGGGTGTCCTTGAGCACCGCAAGCTCTCGCCATCAGCCAGACAACTGGATGACGCCAGTGGCGGTTACCTCAGCAAACTGCTTAAGCAGGGCGACATGGATGGCAAATCGGGCCAGACCCTGATGTTGCATGATGTGGACGGCATCACCGCCCGCCGCATTCTGCTGGTTGGCTGTGGCAGGCAGGCCAGTCTGGACAGCCGTCAGTTCAAGAAAATCATCGAATCCACCTGGAACACCCTCAGTGATTCGGCCGCCAGGGAAGCGGTCTGCTATCTTGGCGAATTGACCGTCAAGAACCGGAGCCATGCCGAGTGCATCCGCCTGATGGCCGAGCAGATGCTGCTGGGCGAATACCGTTACCAGCACAAACCCAGGGACAAGGACGAGAAAAAACCGGCCATCAACAAAATGCTTCTCGATGTCAGTGACCGGCGTCATCTGCACAAGGCCGAGCTGGCCGCGCAGATTGCCACGGCCATTGCCAAAGGGGCCAACATCGCCCGTGAACTGGGCAACCTGCCCGCCAATATCTGTACCCCCACGTATCTGGCCAGCAGTGCCCAGAAAAACGCCCGTGGCAGCAAGACCACCCGCGTCAAGGTGCTCGGACCAAAAGACATCGAAAAACTCAAGATGGGCGCCTTCCTTTCGGTGGCCAAGGGCAGCCGCGAGGAACCCCGCCTCATCGTTGTCGAATACAAGGGTGGCAAGAAGGACGAACGGCCCCATGTGCTGGTCGGCAAGGGCATTACCTTCGATTCAGGCGGGATTTCCATCAAGCCCTCCGCAGCCATGGACGAGATGAAGTTCGACATGTGCGGTGCCGCCGGGGTACTGGGCACCATGGTGGCCATTGCCGAACTGAACCTGCCGGTCAACGTGGTGGCCATCGTTCCCAGCTGTGAAAACCTCCCCGATGGCCAGGCCAGCAAACCCGGTGACGTGGTCACCAGCATGTCCGGCCAGACCATCGAAGTGCTCAACACCGATGCCGAGGGCAGGCTGATCCTCTGTGATGCCCTTACCTACAGTGAGCGATTCAAGCCCAAAACCGTGATCGACGTGGCCACCCTCACCGGAGCCTGTGTGGTGGCACTGGGCAAACATGCCTGCGGCCTGCTGAGCAACGACCAGAAACTGGCCGATAACCTGCTCAGGGCTGGCAAGCGAAGTGGCGACCGGGCCTGGCAACTGCCCCTGTGGGAAGAGTACGATGAACAGCTCAAGAGCAATTTTGCCGACATGGCCAACATTGGCGGGCGCGACGCCGGCACCATCACCGCCGCCTGCTTCCTCGCCCGCTATACGGAAAAGATGAAATGGGCCCACCTGGACATTGCCGGCGTGGCCTGGCACAGCGGCCACCACAAGGGCGCCACCGGCCGCCCGGTTGGTCTGCTCACCCAGTACCTGCTGGACCAGTGCGGCAGGAAATACCAGTTGTCATGACCCGGGTCGATTTTTACGTGCTGCAAACCGACAGCCCGACAGCCCGCTCCCAGCTGGCCTGCCGCCTGACGGAAAAAGCCTGGGCGCAGAACATGCAAATCTATCTGCACACCCAGGATCCGCAGCAGGCCAGTGCCCTGGACAACCTCATGTGGACCTTTCGCCAGGGCAGTTTCATTCCCCACCAGATTTTCGAGCCCGCGGACAAGGAAAGCTGCCCGGTTCTCATCGGCCATGAACACGAACCCGAGTCCATCAACCAGTTGCTGATCAACCTGGACCACGAGGTTCCCATGTTCTTCAGCCGCTTCGAACGGGTCATCGAAATCGTCGATCAGGACGAGACGGTGCGCAGCAAGGGGCGGGAAAAATACCGCTTTTACAAGGATCGGGGCTATGAATTGCAAACCCACAAGCTGTAAGATAAGCAGGCCATGACAAAGAAAAAGGACAAAGAGTCACCGGAAAATCAGGAGCTGGTCAACGCCCTTGAATCCATTCGTGGCTTGCTGGAAAAAAGCGAAAGCAAACTTTCTGCCGCGCGTGAAAGCCTGCGCAAGGCCAAGCCCCCCTCCAACCACATTTTCCGCACCACCGCTGCCCAGTCCAGCGAACCGGTCGTGCCGGTGCTGGACGAAGTCATACCCCTTGAGGACAGTGACTTCGTTTACGACCCCGACAACCTCGATGTGGATCTCAGTGATGCCTCGGTACCCGAACTGCCCCTCGAAGAAGTGGCTCTGGAAACCGAAGAGGAGATCCCCGATCTGGCAGAACAGGCGCACGGCGAAACCGAACCCACCTCGACCATCCTGCAGCAACCCCTGGACCTGCCTCCGCCTGACGCCGGCCTCGATGAAGTCGAGCTCAAGGTACTGCTCGATGACTTCAAGGCTGACCTTGAAAAACAGTTACACGAAACCATCCTGCAGACCATGATCCAGATTGAAATGGACATCAAAGGGGCCATAGAGACCGAGCTGGACAAACTCAGGGACAAGCTGCTCAAACATTAACAGGCCAACTCCTGTCATGCATGGCAGAGAGGTCCGCCTTGCAAACATTGAAAATGGCGGTGCGTCCCTGCACCGCACACAGGCTGGGTAAAAACGGTGTTTTTCAACAGTCTGTTAAGAAAACAGGTCACCTTTCGCCATTATAATTATCACGATATCAACAACTTGAAACATAAACACAACCATCTCCACCCACAAATTTTTCTAACGATGCGGATTTTTGTGCTGAATGTTGTGAGCGGAGGGTCGGGGTACCGGAAAGAGGCCATTATCCATGTTGCTGTAAGTCAATCCGTGCCGGGGTGCTACTTGTCTCTGGTAAGGGATGCTGCGGCCGATGCATCGCTGGCGCAGCAATGCCAGGGCGGAGACATGCCTGGGTCAAGTCATTGAAAATGTGAGGGAACGGCAAACCGTGTTTGCCGTTCCCGGGTTGAAAAAGTCCAGGGAGGGACTTTTTCAACATCCTGTTAAGGGCAACCTGGTTTTAGCATCTGGAATGCAGTGGGGTGTGTTTCAACGAAACAATCACGAAGGGTTCCCTTTCCCCCCCGGGAGCGGGAGTTGGCACGGTGGCCAGCCACAAATTCTTCTAAAAAACCAAAAATACAAAAGATGGTTCCAGCAAGGTCATTCGGCCTCTGCATTTGCCCATATCGCCTATAAAACACATGGATATAAACAAGTCCACAGGCCTCAAGTCCTGGTCCCTGGTGCCGCCAATAGATGCGTCACTGCGCTGTACCAATAGGGAATGAGGTTTGGCTTTACAGGATGTTGAAAAAGCCGTTCCCTCACATTTTCAATGACTTGTGGTCATTGAAAATGGCGGTGCTTCCCTGCACCACACAGGCTGTCGAATAACGGCGTTTTTCAACATCCTGTTAAAAATTGTTCGACAACAACGGTAATCAAAATGCAGAAAATCAACCTCTCCATCAAACACAAATTCATTCTGGTCGGTACCTTGGCCCTTGTCTCCATGCTTGGCATTCTTGGCATCGGGCAATATACCGCAACGAAACTGAAAACCTTTGGCGACGTGAGCAACGCCATCAACAAGGTTGAATCGGGAATGTTGATGTTGCGCCGCAATGAAAAAGATTTTCTGGCGAGAAAAAACCTTAAATACAGCGACAAGTTCCAGAAGAACCATACCATCTTGCAGGAACAGACGGCTCAGCTTGCCCGGACCTTGCAAGCGGCCCGGTTGCAGAGCCAGCAGGCAAAAACCTTGGGCGAAACCTTTGCCGACTATCAGCAAAGCTTCAACCAGATTGTCGAATTGCAGAAAAAAATCGGCCTGAACCCCAAAGACGGCCTGTACGGCAGTCTGCGCAATGCGGTGCATGGAGCAGAAACCGAAATAAAAAGCCTCGCAGATCAGCGCTTGCGGGCAGACATGTTGCAACTGCGCCGCAATGAAAAAGATTTCATGCTGCGCAACAACATGAAATACCTGGCCAAATTCAACAAGAACATCGAAACCTTTATCAACGACCTCGATGCAAGCGCACATCCGGCTGAGGCCCGGGAAAACATAAAGCACCTGATGGAGCAATACCGAAATCGCTTTGTTGATCTGGTAAACACCTCCAGGGAAAAGGGCCTGAGCAGCAAGGATGGCCTGATGGGCAAGATGCGCAGTACGGTACACAAAACCGAAGCCCTGCTTGCCGCGTTGAGCAAGGAACTGAACAGCGCCATTGAAACTGAAGTTGGCAGTCTGGACAGGCTGATGATGACCACCAATATCATCGCCCTGATGCTCGCCCTGTTCGTCACTGCGATCATTGCCTGGATCGCCATCGGCATCCTGCGTCCCATGCAGGCACTGGCATCGACCATGAGCCGTGCTGCCCGTAAAAGTGATCTCAGTGTCCGCATGCAGGTCAGCTCAAAAGATGAGATCGGAGAAACGGGCAAGGCCTTCAATTCCATGCTGGAAAAATTTCAGAACATCGTTGCCCAGGTCAATGACTCCTCCACACAAATGAGCCGAGCAGCAGAAAGACTCTCAGCCATCACCCAGGAAACAGCCGCCGGCATCCAGCAACAAACCTCGCATACAGGCCAGGTGGCCACGGCAATCAACCAGATGTCGGCCACCGTTCAGGCAGTTGCACACAATGCCGGTGAAGCCGCGGTGGCGGCCAATGACACGACGCAACATGTCGACCAGGGGCATCAGGTGGTCAATGACGCCATCCACTCCATCGACAAGCTGGCAAAGGAAATTGAGCAGGCCGGTTCAGTGATTCACGAACTGGAGGAAGACGGTGTCAAAATCGGCACCGTACTGGATGTGATCCGGGGCATTGCCGAACAAACCAACCTGCTTGCCCTCAATGCCGCCATCGAAGCGGCCCGTGCCGGCGAACAGGGCCGCGGTTTTGCCGTGGTGGCCGATGAAGTTCGAACCCTCGCCTCGCGTACCCAGGAATCGACCCGGGAAATTCAGCAGATGATCGAAACCCTGCAGGCCGGTACCAGCGCGGCGGTGAGCGTGATGGATTCAAGCCGTCGTCAGGCAAAACAGGGCGTAGAGCAAATATCTGCTGCCGGTGATGCACTGGACACCATCGTCGAGGGAATCACCCGCATCAACGACATGAATACCCAAATCGCCAGCGCGGCCGATGAACAAAGTGCCGTCGCCGAGGAAATCAACCAGAATGTGGTAACAATCAGCCAGATTGCCGAAACCTCCGCGGTAAATGCAGAGCAAACACAAAGCGCCAGTGAGGAGCTGTCCAACCTGTCACTGGCCTTGCAGAAACTGGTGTCCCAGTTCAAGTCCTGAACAGCTGTTGCGAACACCACGACAGCTTAGGGGCTGGCACCGAGCCTAACAGGATGTTGAAAAAGCCCTTCCCTGGCCTTTTTCAACTCGGGAACGGAAAACGCAGTTTACCGTTCCCTCACACAGGCTGGGTAAAAATGGTGTTTTTCAACAGCCTGCTAAACCTGTCATGACCGGCAGCCGCAGGAATGCCCCGTCATCGGCTTGGTGTTCAAGCTTGAACTGTGAAAGGAAACAAGAAGATGAACAGTTCCGGCAACACTTGACCACGGCAACGCCGTGGCAAGCGGCTGGAAGAAACGTTTGTTACTTTATGGCCTTTTGCGTGTCCAGCATCACCTTCAGGCGATTGGCGGGGACGTAACCGGGGATGATATGGCCGTTTTCGGTCACAATCGCCGGCGTACCCCGTACCCCGAGCATCTGGCCAAGCTGATACTCTGCGGCAACCGGGTTGTCACAGGTTTTCTTCGCTAGCGGCCGGCTCTGCTTGGCCTCGGTCAGGGCCTTGGTCGGATCATCGGCACACCAGACCGACACGGCCTTGTCGTAGGATTCGGAACCGATACCGGCCCGTGGGTAGGCCATGTAGCGTACGCGAATACCCGCCTTGTTGTAGTCGGCCATCTCGCTGTGCAGCTTGCGGCAGTAGCCACAATCGATGTCGGTAAATACGGTGATGGTGTGCTCGGGCTTTTTGGGACCGTAGATGATCATCGCCTCCTCGCCCATGCCTTCGATTGCTGTGACCCGCAGCGATTCCCGCAGCGTGTCGGAAACATTTTCACCACTTTCAATATTGATCACGTCCCCGTCGATGACATACTTGCCATCGGCACTGACATAAAACAGGCGGGGAGCAACCAGGATCTGGTAAAGCCCGGGGATCGGAGAAGGCTGAATGGCCTCAGCGGGCAGTTTGGGGAACACCTTCAGCAAGGTCTGCTGCACCTTCTGCAGCTCGGCGTCCGTGAGCTGAACCGGTTTTTCTTCGGCGGCAGGCAGGGTGACAAACAGGCCGGAAAGACCGAAGAGCAGGAGTGCGATAACCGATTTCATGTAACTACCTCAATAATATGGGATAAAAAATGCAGCGAGAGTATAACAATGAATGGCTGCAGGATATGGGACAACGTCAAATTCAGCCGGTTCAGCCCGATTTGGCCAGCGGGCCGCCTTCAGCCCCGCGGGTGATGTTTTGCGTGCAGTTGCTGCAGGCGGATCTGTGCCACGTGGGTATAGATCTGGGTGGTGGACAGATCACTGTGGCCCAGCAGCATCTGCACCACCCGCAGGTCCGCGCCGTGATTGAGCAGGTGGGTGGCAAAGGCGTGTCGCAGGGTGTGGGGGGAGATCGGCTTGTCGATGCCCGCTACCTGCGCATGACGTTTGACCATGTACCAGAAGGCCTGGCGGGTCATGGCCTCGCCGCGTCGAGTGACGAACAGGCTGTCACAGACCCGACCTGCCAGCAAATCGGGCCGTGACTCCCCCAGATAGCGCTCCAGCCAGCTTATCGCTTCTTCCCCCAGGGGAACCAGGCGTTCCTTGTTGCCCTTGCCCATGACCCGGATCACCCCCTGCTGCAGGTTCACCTGGGCCGGCTGCAGGGAAATCAGCTCACTGACCCGCAGACCGCAGGCATACAGCACCTCCAGCATGCTGCGGTCCCGCAGACCCAGCTCCGTGCCGGTGTCGGGTGCCGCCAGCAGGGCTTCCACCTCCTGCTCCGAAAGCACCTTGGGCAGTGGACGGCCCAGTTTAGGGGAATCCACCAGCTCGGTGGGATCATTGTGGATGTGTTTTTCCCGCAGCAACCAGCGGTAAAACCGCCGCAGGGAGGACAGGAAGCGGGCCTGACTGCTGGCCCGGGCACTTTGCCGTTCACCCAGATAGCGCAGAATGTCGGCCCGCTGCACCGCCGGGAGTTCGGTCTGCTGTTCCCTGAGCAGCCATTGCCGGAAACCCGACAGATCCGTTCGATAAGCCTTGAGGGTGTTCTCGCTCAGCCCGCGCTCCATCCACATGGCGTCGAGAAACTGCTCGATAATCGTGTCGGTCGGTGCGGCCATGTGCGGTTTTCGTGACTCGTTCAGATACGGACCCCCTCATGCGCCAGCAACCAGCGCTTGAGGGCAAGTTTTTCCCCGCCACGCTGCCCGGCAAAGCCACCAGGGCCATCGGCGGCCACCACGCGATGACAGGGAACGATGAGGGGCACGGGGTTGTTGCGGCAGGCCATGCCGATGGCCCGGGAGTGTGACCCCAGCTGTTCGGCCAGTTGGCCATAGGTACGAACTTCCCCGGCCGGAATGGCCTGCAGGGCCTGCCAGACACGCCGCTGAAAATCCGTTCCCAGCAGTTTCACCGGCAGGGAAAAGCCCTGTCGGCCATCCTCGAAATAGGCCTGCAACTGGGCAAGTACCGGCAACATGTCGTCTGCCGGTGCGGCGGCCGGCCTGATCTGCCGGGCACCGGGAGCAAAACGGCCAAGCGTCAGCTCGCTCACCTCGCCCTGTTGCAGAAGAACACGAACTTCGCCAATGGGTGTGAGAAATGTTGCGCTGCTCGATGCGGCCATTCTACCTTCCCCCAGGTTTGCTCCGCGGGCAGGAGCTACAGCATATTTTTCCGGCCACGGCTAAATTTCCAGTGTTTCACGCCGATAAACAAGCCATCACCCCCAGGAGACGACCCGATGCGCGTCAGACAAATTTTGCTCTTTGCCCTGTTTCTTGCCATTACCGGCAACAGCTTTGCCTCGGCCGACAGCGGTGGCGGTGACGGTGCCGCCTATGTGGCCATCAAGCCAGCATTCGTGCTCAACGTCAATGATGGCGAAGAAGTCCACCATCTGCAACTGTCCGTCTCCTTCATCCCCACCGACGCCCAGATGGGCGCCCTGATCAGCGAACATGAACCGGTGATCCGCAATGCCATCGTGGTCCTGGTCAGTGGCCGTCAGATCAGCGACATCAATTCTGCCCAGGGCAAGAAAAAACTGCGCGACGAGATTCAGGACGCCGTGAACAAGGTCATGGAGGAAAGTGTAGGCAAGGCGGCGGTATCCCGCACCCTGTTTACCGGATTTCTGATCCAGTAGGTTTTTTTCTGTCCGGGTCGGCCGGATCCTGCCGGTCGGTCACCAGCCACAGTTTCTGCAACTCCTGACGCAACACCGCCTGGCGTGCCGGCTCCCTGGTCACACGCAACAGGTGCCGGAGGATGGCCCGCGCATCCCGCACGTAACCGGCCCGTGCGAGGTTGTCGGCCGCCTGGTAGCGTGCCGTCTGCGCCCAGGGATCCATGGTCCTGGCCCCCGGCAACATGGCTGAACGCAGATACCACTGGGCCGCCTTCGGGTAGTCCTGCAAGGCGGTGCCGGATTCGGCCATCCAGTAATAGAGTTCGCGCTGCTGCTTGATATCATCGGTGAAGCTCATGAGCTGCTGGAACAGGGAAATGGCTTGCCGGTGTGCCTGCACCGTCTGCAAGTCGAACACCACCTGCAAAAACTGATCGATCTGTGCCTGGCTGAGCCTCTGCCTGGAGGCCAGCAGTTTGTGCAGGGCATCGGCACCCTGTTCATGATGACCGCCCATCACCAGAATCCGCGCACGACGCAATTGCCAGAAATAGTTTTCCACCCCCTCGGGAGGGGCTTCGATGGTCGCCATGATGGCCGAGGCCAGTGGGATGTCGGTCTGGGCCAGGGCCACATCCACCAGCACATAGCGCGCCGGCAGCGGTACCGCCGCCTTGCTGGCAAAATGCCGCGAATCGAGGAACAGCACCTTGAGCAGCTGCCCGCCGCGCTTGCGCTGTTTCAGCAGGCCGACAAAGTCGTCGGCGGCCCGCAGGCGATTTTCCGCGTTTTCCCCATTGAACATCAGCATGGCATAGAGGGAACGCGCCCGTACCGGCAGTTTTTTCTCGGCCTTCCCGGCGGCATCGAACCAGGGGCCGTCATCGCCGATCAGAAAGCGCGAGCTGTTGCCGATGCGGGTGGCGTAATCCAGATAGGTCTGCCACAGATCATCGACGCCGAATCGAAACATGCCATCAGGCAGGGGCTGCTTGTCCGACAGCACATGTTCCAGCGCATTGGCCGTGGTGCCCAGATCATCGAGCTTGCGGGAGGCCTCGGCAACGAGGGCCCACAGCTGGGTACGCATGGCCGTGGTGACGCCCTCGCTGCGCATCAGCCGCTGGGCCTTTTTTACAATCGTTGCCGGTGTGCGCCGACCGCTGCGCAACTGCGCCAGATGGAAAATGATCCGGGCCTCCATGTCCGGATTGTTTTCCAGCATGTCGGCGGCCTGATCGGCCCGGTCGGCACTGATCAGGATCCGTGCCTGCAGGCGCTGTTCTTCGATACTGTGGGAACCGGCATCACGGAAGTAGTGAGCCGCCGCCAGGTGGGCGTCCTCGAATGCGCCGAGGGCCAGGTAGGCATTCATGATGCCAAAACGCCACTTGAGCAACCAGCGGGAACGTGCCGGGGTCGCTTGTGGAATGTTCCAGATCAGCCCCTGCAGCAGTTGCAGGGCCGCACCGGCCTGCCCGGACTTGACCAGGGCTTCGGCACGGCGGGTCATGGCCCAGTAGCGAAACGTGTCGGACACTCCGGCAGGGAGCTGTGCCAGCCTGACAGCGATGTCCTGCCAGGACCGGTTGTCGGAAAGGATGGCGATGCGTTCCTTTTCCCAGCTCATCCACAGATGCGGCTGCTCCCGGCTTGCCGACTGATAGGCGTCCAGGGTATGCAAGGCCAGTCGCGGTGCGCCACCGGCAGCGATGGAACGCACTTCCAGCACTTCGGCCGGCATTTCGACAGTGGGATCCTGTGGTTTACTGGCCGCTTCGGCCGGGGCGGCGGTGGTCACCGCAGGAGGGGCAGGTTCAGGCTCTGCCATGGCCGCGAAGGCCGGCACGAGCCCCAGGCCAAGCAGCACCAGCAGGGAATGGCGAAAAATGGCGGGCATGGAAAAAACGGGCAACATCATGAAAATGTTACCCGTTGTGAAAAAGGCAGAATAACGAGACGAGCGGCATTCAACAAAGCCTGCCCGCAACGTGATTAGCGTGCCAGTTTTTCTTTGATGCGTGCAGCCTTGCCGGAACGCTCGCGCAGATAGTAGAGCTTGGCGCGACGCACATCACCACGACGCTTGACCTTGATTTCAGCAATCATCGGGCTGTGGGTCTGGAACACACGTTCGACACCTTCACCGTGGGAAATCTTGCGCACGGTGAAAGCCGAGTTCAGGCCGCGGTTGCGGATCGCAATGACCACACCTTCGAAGGCCTGCAGACGTTCGCGACTGCCTTCCTTTACTCTCACTTGAACGACAACCGTGTCACCCGGTGAAAATTCCGGAATCTCTTTCATCTGTTCTGCTTCTAACTGGTCAATGATCTTGCTCATCTGATTGCTCCAACGCTACCCATGTTCTAGTTTGAAAACGATACTTCGCTTTCGTGTTCGTGAATGAATTCATCCAGCAATGCCTGCTGTTGTGAATCCAGCTGTATTTTTTCCAGTAAATCAGGCCGACGTAACCAGGTTCGTCCCAGTGCCTGTTTCTGCCGCCAGCGGGCAATGGCCTGGTGATCGCCACTGCGCAATACTTCCGGTACTGGCAAACCTTCAATTTCCTCCGGCCGGGTATATTGCGGATAATCCAGCAAGCCCGTGGCAAAGGAATCCTCTTGTGCCGAATCCTCATGGCCGAGGGCACCGGGCAACAACCGGGTAATGCCGTCGATCATGACCATGGCGGCCAGTTCACCGCCACTGAGGACATAGTCCCCAATCGACCATTCCTCGTCGATGTCCCTGGCAATGACCCGTTCGTCGATGCCCTCGTAACGCCCGCAGACCAGCACCATGTGCGACCTGGCAGACAGTTCTTCCAGCCCGGCCTGATCAAGCCGCCGGCCCTGGGGAGAAAGATAAATCACTTTCGCCGCCCCCTCGCTGGCCGCTCTGGCCGCGTCGATGGCGTGGCGCAGGGGCTCGACCATCATCACCATGCCGGGGCCTCCGCCGTAGGGTCGGTCATCGACCGTGCGATGACGATCCTCGGCATAGTCCCGAGGGTTCCAGGTGGCCAGTTCGAGAAGGCCGTTGTCGACCGCTCGCCGGCTGATGCCGTAGTCGGTCAGTCCCTGAAACATCTGCGGGAAGAGTGTCACCACATCGATCCGCATCACTACCTCTTGGTCCGGCCGGTCAAAAATCAGGATCCCAGTCGACAATCATCTCACCGCTCGACAGGTCGATGGATTTTACCACCGCGTCCTGAATGAAGGGGATGAGCCGCTCCACCGGCTTGTGCCCTGCGTCAGCCTTTTCGTGAACCACCAGCACATCGTTGGCGCCGGTTTCCATCAGTGCATCGATCTGGCCCAGTTCGATACCGGTGGTCGTGACCACCTGCAGACCCACCAGATCCGACCAGTAATAGTTGCCTTCCTCGGCACTGGGCAGCTGCGAGCGGCGAATGGCAATGCGGGTGTCCCGCAGTTCGACCGCCACATCCCGGTCACTGACATGTTCCAGCTGGGCAATCACCGTTTTACCCTGACGCTTGCCAGCCAGCAGCCGGTATTCCTGCCACTGGCCCTGCCGCTGCAGGTACCAGGGCGAATAAGTCAGTATGTTTTCCCTCGGCTCGGTGTCCGAATGAACCTTGACCCAGCCCTTCACGCCGAAGACGCCGGACACCTTGCCCAGCAGGATCATGTCGGCATCCGATTGGGGCTTGTCTACCACCGCGGGCAAACGCCGAAACAGCCGTTTCAGGCGGTTGCGGCGTTGTCCTTGATCAGACGGGCAACACGATCGGATGTCTGTGCACCCTGGCCCTGCCAGTGTTCGATACGGTCACTCTTGATGTTCAGGCGCACTTCATTGCCCTTGGCAGAAGGATTGAAAAATCCAACGCGCTCGATGTAACGGCCATCACGGCGATTACGGCTGTCTGTCACGACAATGTGGTAAAAAGGACGCTTTTTCGCGCCGCCTCGTGCTAAACGAATGGTTACCATCGTTTTTCCTCAATAAATTCAAATACATACAGGCCGCAGAGACAATATTACAGCCCTTCCCACCGGCGTAATACGGGGGAAAGCCGAAAAACTGTCTAGGCAGCCTCGTAATCAAGACCGGGCATTTTACTGATATTGGGGGAAAAGTGAAGGCTTTTAGACGTTTATTGGCAGAAATATCCCAAAGTATGGCCGATTTGGCCTTTCTGACCCCTGCCCCGGCCTGCCCGTGGCCGGGATCAGTGCATGCCCGGTGGCAACATCCCTTTCATGTTCTTCATGTTGCGCATCATCTTGCCCATGCCGCCCTTGCCCATCTTTTTCATCATCTTCTGCATCTGGGTAAACTGCTTGAGCAGGCGATTGACGTCCTGCACCTGGGTGCCGGAGCCGGCGGCGATACGGCGCTTGCGCGAGCCACGAATCACATCGGGAAAACGCCGCTCCTGCGGGGTCATGGAGTTGATGATGGCTTCCATTCGGGTCAGTTCCGAATCGCCCATCTGGTTCATGGCACCCTTGGGGATGTTGGGCATGCCGGGCAGCTTGTCCATCAGGCTGGCGATGCCGCCCATTTTCTTCAGCTGCACGAACTGGTCGCGAAAATCTTCCAGATCGAAGCCCTTGCCCTTCTTGAGCTTGTTGACCAGTTTCTGTGCCTTGTCCTGATCGAGGTTCTTGTGCGCCTCCTCGACCAGACTGAGCACATCACCCATGCCGAGGATACGTGAGGCCACCCGGTCGGGGTGGAAGGGTTCGAGGGCATCGGATTTCTCGCCGACCCCGAGGAACTTGATGGGCTTGCCGGTGATCTGGCGAATCGACAGGGCCGCCCCGCCACGGGCGTCACCATCGGTCTTGGTCAGCACCACGCCGGTCAGCGGCAGGGCCTCGTTGAAGGCCTTGGCAGTATTGGCGGCATCCTGGCCGGTCATGCTGTCGACCACGAACAGGGTTTCCACT
>JAJRYG010000093.1 GCA_024275915.1 Gammaproteobacteria bacterium | reverse complement strand
TGACCCGGCCACAAGGCCAGCTCACATTCACCATGAGCGCCAACCCTGCCGTCAAATCCGAGTTGTTGCATTACCTGGATGTCCTGAGGTCCGTTGCATGGTCGATTCTTGGTCAGAATTTATGCAATGATTGGGTTCATCTGGTCGGAGGATGCCATCAGGATGATCTGGACAAGTCGACTGTAGCGGTGAAGAGCCGTGCAGTCTGAGGTCGACCTGATCATTGAGCAGACATTAAAGAAAAAGGGCTCTTAAGAAAAATTTGTGGGTAGCCACCGTGCCAACTCCCTCTCCCTCTGGAAGAGGGAACCCTTCGTTATGGTTTGGTCCATGACCCCCCCGCTGCATTCCTAACGCTCAAACCAGGTTGCCCTTAACAGGCTGGGTAAGAACGGTGTTTTTCAACAGCCTGCTAGACGAGGCGGTATCCTGTGGGCGGATGAACTGAATAGATGGCCAAAGGGGGCAACGGCAAAACTCAGTCGATTTCCGCGCGGATGGCCCGTTCCATCAAGGCCTGCACGGCATCGCGTGGAGCGAGGCCTTCATGTATGACTCGGTAGACCTGTTCGGAAATCGGCATGTCCACATTGTGGGCGTCGGCCAGGGCCCGCACTTCACGGCTGGTGTTGATGCCTTCGACCACCTGGCCAATTTCCTTCACCGTGTCGTCGATGTTTTTTCCCTGTCCCAGTGCCAGTCCCAGGCGCCGGTTACGTGACTGATCATCGGTGCAGGTAAGGACCAGATCACCCAGGCCGGTCAGGCCGACGAAGGTATCTTGGCGGGCGCCCAGGGCAAGACCGAGGCGGGTGATCTCCGCCACACCACGGGCAATCAGGGCGGCACGGGCGTTGGCACCGAAACCCAGGCCATCGGCGGTGCCGGCGGCGATGGCCAGCACGTTCTTGACTGCACCACCAATCTCGACACCGACGATGTCGGTACCGGTGTAGGTGCGAAAATAGTGATTGTTGAAGGCTTTTGCCCATTGCAGGGCATAATCCCGATCTTCGGCCGCCACGGTAACGGCACCGGGCAGTTTTCTTGCCACTTCCCTGGCGAAGGTGGGGCCGGAAATGACGGCTAGGGGAATTTTCTCGCCCAGCTCTTCCCGGGCCATCTGGTGGAGAAGTTTCCGGGTGTCAGGTTCCAGACCCTTGGTGGCCCAGGCGACTTTATGCTCGGGGCGCAAAAATGGCTTGATCGCCTGCAGGGTCTGGCGAAAGGCGTGACTGGGCACGACAATGAGCAGCCGTTCGGCATCATTGAGCACCTGTTGCAGATCGGCGCTGACCGACAGGCCCTCGGGAAAGGGAATATCTGGCAGGTAGCGCTGGTTGCAGCGATCCTGTTGCAGGCGCTGCGCCTGTTCGGCACGGTGGGTCCAGAGCAGGGTCGGCTGGCCGTTGTCGGCCAGCACCATGGCCAGTGCGGTTCCCCAGGAACCGGCGCCGAGTACCGCAAAACGAGGACGGGAAGGCATCAGGGATCAGTGCTTTGCCGCGCTCTGCCCTTCCTGTTTCTGAGCCATGTGCTGGGCATAGAGGGCATCGAAGTTGACCGGGGCGAGAACCAGGGGAGGGAACCCGCCCTTGGTGACCAGATCGGAGATGGCCTCACGGGCATAGGGAAACAGGACATTGGGACAGTAACTGCCGAGCATGTGGCCAAGCTGTTCTTCACTGAAACCATTGATGGAAAAGATGCCGCACTGCTGGACTTCAACCAGAAAAGCGGTTTCGTCGCTGTTCTTTACCGTAACGGTGAGTGACAAGACAACCTCGAAAATGCCTTCATCGAGGGGGTTGGCATTGGCGTTGAGATCCAGGTTGATGTCAGGATTCCATTCCTTGGTGAAGATTTGTGGCGCCTTGGGTGATTCGTAGGAAACATCCTTGACGTAGATTTTCTGTATGGTGAATTGCTGCTGGTTACTGTCGGTAGCGGCTTCTTGCTTGTCTGACATGGATCGGTCCTGAGTTGAATGTATGAAAATCGGTGCGGTAGATAGTAGCAAAAACCGCGGGGTTATGCCTTCCCCGAATACGGTCTGCTGGCAGTTTTCTGCCCGGATACAGTGCTTCGTGAAGCCGGTAATGCCAGGGTGCAGGCAGCCAATGGCCTGCCCGGACTCCCGAAATGGCAAGTCAGGGGGGGGCAGGTGGCATCCGAGGATCAGACGTACTGCCGGGCCCAGCGCAGCAGGTTTTGCAGATCCATTGCCCCGGCAGTGCGGGCCAGCTCCTTGCCGTGCCTGAATATGGCAATGGTGGGAATGCTGCGGATCTGATACTGGGCGGCGAGCTGCTGCTCTTCTTCGGTGTTGACCTTGGCGAGGCGCATTTGCGGTTCGAGCTGGGCGGCGGCCTGTTCAAAGATGGGGGCCATCATCTTGCAGGGTCCACACCAGGGTGCCCAGAAGTCGACCAGGATCGGGATGTCACTTTTTTGAATGTGACGGGAAAAATTACCGGCAGTGAGGTTGCTCGGCCGGGCCTGAAAAAGGGCCTGGCCACATTTTCCACATTTGGGGCCAGCCGATATCTTGTCTGCAGGCACCCGGTTGATGCTGGCACAATTGGGGCAGACGATATGTAACGGATTGCTCATGGTCTAGCTTGTCACTCCAAGTTTCGAGTCGAGATGGCCACCCTGTTCCAGGGCAAACAGGTCGTCACAGCCACCGACATGATAATCGTCGATGAAAATCTGTGGCACGCTGGTGCGCTGGCTCCTGGCTTCCATTTCAGCGCGTCGCTCAGGTTGCTGATCGATGCGGACTTCGGTGTAATCGATATTTTTTGCGTCCAGCAGCATGCGTGCACGCACGCAGTAGGGACAGTACTGGGTGGTGTAGATAACGACTTCCGGCATGGTTGGCTCCGTGTTTTAAATAAAATCAGCTACGGGTTAAGGGCAGGCTGGCATTTTGCCAGCTCATCACACCACCGCTGAGGTTGTATATGGATTCAAAACCATGTTTTTTCAAGACCGCGCAGGCGTGTGCCGAACGCTGGCCAGAACGACAACTGACGATGATGGGCCGGGATTTGTATTTTTCCAGTTCGTCGAGACGGCTGGCCAGACTGCTCTGGGGAATGTGGATGGCATTGAGAATGTGGCCATCTTGGTATTCCTTGTTTTCACGCACATCAAGCACGACAGCATCGTCATGGTTGATCATGAGAACGGCGTCGCTGGGTGACACCGACTGGTAGCCACGCAGTTTGCCACCAAACAGGTTGAGAAAAAGCATCACCAGAATGACGATGAAGGCCAACACCAGCATCCAGTTCTGGGTAACAAAAGCGATATATTGCTCCACGGTATCTCCTTTGGGGGAAATGGGTTTTTAGTCAGAGTGGTTCACAAGACAGGCAGGGGAAAACATGCTTGCAAGACGATTCGGTACAGAGATCAGGCCAGGTTACTGGGGGGAACAGAAGACTTCCCGCATCATGTCGATGAGTCGCAGAGTGCGGGTATCACCAACCCGGTAATAAACCCGGTTGGCATCCTTTCTCGAATCCAGAATCCCCTTGTCACGCAGGATGGCCAGATGCTGGGAAATGTTGCTTTGCGAAGTGCCGACCTGCTCGACGATGTCCTGTACGCTGATCTCCTGGTCACCTAGGGTGCAGAGAATTTTCAGCCGCAGGGGGTGGGACATGGCTTTCAGGGAACGTGATGCACGGTCGATGTCTTCATCCTTGGTGAGCAAGGTAGAGGATTCAATGTTCGCCAGGGAAAAGTCCGCTGGCAGGTTGTTTTCGCTATTCATGATGTCTGATCCTCGCTGCACTTCTGATAACACCGGGGTCCCGAATTGACACAGGGACGATTCATACTGCCTTTTATTAATAAAACATTATACAATAATCTACCTTTTGAGAAGCCTGCGTGCAAACTTCTGTACAAAAACCGCAAGGCAGGCCGATATCGGCGGGGTATAGCCGCTGACCCAAATGCGGGTTAGACTTAATCCAAATTAGTGGATGGAGGATCATGCCAGTTTTGGCCGGATCGCCAAACCGTAACAGGATTTTGGTAATTTGGCGAAGATAACCGTGATTTTTCGCTTTTTTTATGACTTTAACACCAAGAATATATGAAAACCTATGTCTGATGCTCCTCGACCAATGCTACTGATGATTCTCGATGGCTGGGGTTATTCCGAGAAAAAGGAATGCAACGCCATCATGGCGGCAAACAAGCCAAACTGGGATCGTCTGTGGGAAACCTGTCCCCATACCCTGGTTCGGGGTTCTGGCGCCGAAGTGGGGCTGCCGGCGGATCAGATGGGCAACTCGGAAGTCGGTCACCTCAATCTGGGGGCCGGCCGGGTGGTGTACCAGGAATTCACCCGGGTCAGCCGCTCCATCAAGACCGGCTCGTTCTTCACCAACCAGACCCTGGTGGATGCCGTGGAGCTGGCGCGGGACAACGGCAAGGCCGTACACATCCTCGGCCTGCTGTCGCCCGGCGGCGTGCACAGCCACGAAGAGCACATCCATGCCATGGCCGAGCTGGCTGGCCAGCACGACATCGAGCAGCTCTACCTGCACGCCTTTCTCGACGGGCGGGATACCGCACCGAAAAGTGCAGCGGAATCCATCGAGAAAATGCAGGCAAAATTTGGCGAAATCGGCAAAGGCCGGTTTGCTTCCATCATTGGGCGCTACTATGCCATGGACCGTGACCACCGCTGGCCACGCATCCAGAGTGCCTATGATCTCATCACCGAAGGCAAGGGTGAATTCCAGGCCGAAACGGCCATGGCCGGCCTGCAGGCTGCCTATGAACGGGGCGAAACCGATGAATTCGTCAAGGCCACGGCCATCGTGCCCGCAGGTGAAAGCCCGGTGCAGGTCAACGACGGTGACGTGATCATCTTCATGAACTACCGTTCCGATCGGGCGCGGCAGATCACCCGGCCCTTCATCGAGCCCGATTTCGACTGTTTCGAGCGGCACAAGGTACCGAAACTGGGCCGGTTCGTCAGCCTCACCGAATACAATTCCGAATACGATATCCCGGTCGCCTACCCGGCCGAGCGCCTGAAAAACGTCTTCGGCGAATACATTTCCAACCTCGGCCTGCACCAGCTGCGCATTGCCGAAACCGAGAAATACGCCCATGTGACCTTCTTTTTCAATGGCGGGCGAGAAGAGCCCTTTCCCTTCGAGGATCGGGAGCTGATCGATTCACCCAATGTCGACACCTACGACCAGCAGCCGGAAATGAATGCGCCGTTGCTGACCGACAAACTGGTCGCGGCCATTTAATCGAAGGCCTACGATGTCATCATCTGCAACTACGCCAACCCGGACATGGTGGGTCACAGTGGCAACTTCGAGGCTACCGTCAAGGCCATCGAAGCCCTCGACGAATGCATCGGCCGGGTGGTGACGGCACTCAAAAAGGTTGGCGGCGAGGTACTGATCACCGCCGATCACGGCAATGCCGAGATGATGTGCAACAGCGAAACCAACCAGGCTCATACGGCCCATACCATCAACCCGGTGCCACTGATCTACGTGGGGCGTGATCTGAAGCTCAATGAAAATGGCGGTGCCCTGTCGGACATCACACCGACCATGCTGGATTTGCTGGATCTCGAAATACCGACAGAAATTACCGGCCATTCCCTCATCGTGCATGACGATGAACAAGGCGAAGGTGCCGAAAACGGCGCCTGAGCAACGGCATCCGGTACAGTCGGCCCTGCCGGGGCGGGCTGTGCCGCTCGTCCCGGCCTGGCGCGGTGCCGCACAGCGTCTCCTTGCCCTGCTTTTGCTGTTTGCCATGGCCCTTGGCGTGCAGGCCCAGCTCAGTGATGCCGAGCGCCATGCCAAGGCGGCCGAACTCAAAAAACTCCAGGCCCGGATTCAGGCCATTGCCGAACAGCGCAGCGCGGTGCACAGCAAGTACGACAAGGTGCAGAAACAGTTGCGGCAAGTGGATCGCGAGATTGGCCGACAGGCGCGGGCGCTGAAGAAAATCGATCGCAGGATTGCCGGGCAGAAGCGCAAGCTGGCCGAATTGCACAAAAAACAGACGCGTCTCACCGAGGTGGTCAACAGACAGCGGGACTTGCTCGGTTCACAGATCCGCGCGGCCTACATGATTGGCCGCCAGGAATATCTCAAGCTGGTGCTCAACCAGGAAGATCCGACGGCCATGGGCCGGGTATTCACCTATTACCGGTATTTCAATCAGGCGCGCCGCGAACGCATCGAGGCGGTGCTAACCAGCCTGGCCGAATTGCAGGCCGTCACGGCGCAGCTGGAAGTCGAAAGCAAAAAGCTGACACAAAGCCGGCAGGAACAGCTGGCAAAAAAGCGCAGCTTGCTCAAACAGAAAAAGCAGCGCCGCAAGGTCATGGCGCAACTGAAAAAAGATCTGCAAAGCAAGGATCAGCAGATTGCCCTGTTGCGTGAAGATGAGAACAAGCTCACATCACTGCTCGATGCCATTGAAGATATTCTGACCGCACCCGATGACAGGGACAGGTTTGTCGATCAGCGCGGTCAGCTGAGCTGGCCGGTACGAGGCAAGGTTCGAAACCTGTACGGCAAGCACCGTCAGAGCAGCAAGCTCAAATGGAACGGGGTGCTGATCAGTGCGGCCGAGGGCAGCAATGTGCGGGCCGTGGCACGTGGCCGGGTGGCCTATGCCGACTGGTTGCGGGGTTATGGCCTGTTGCTGATCCTGGATCATGGTGACGGTTACATGAGCCTGTATGGTTACAACCAGAGCCTGCTGCGGGAAGTGGGTGAATGGGTGGAGACCGGTGATGTTCTTGCCACAGTGGGCAAAAGTGGCGGTCAGCAGGACAATGCCCTGTATTTCGAGATTCGTCACAAGGGCAAGCCGGCCAATCCGGCACGCTGGTGCTCGCGCAAACGGCGATCAGCCAGGGGTTGAGGACAATGGCGGAGCCACCGTGTGTCGCTTGCAGGCTGCCGAAAAACAGGACTTTTCAACAGTCGGCCAAGAATGTTAACGATCATTAATCTTACAGATTTGTCTGGGATAATGGCGATCGCCTATACTGTTTCAAACTTAACTTATTTTATATATATCTGCTCCGGACTATGCACCGGGGCTCAGGAGATCTGACGCATGAATGCATTTAGCCGCAATTCCCTCATTCTGTTGCTTGGCCTCGTCCTCGGGGTTTCTCTGGCAATCGGGCAGGGGGTCATGGCCGAAAAATCTGCCAGCCGCTCCACGGGCCTGCCCCTGGAAACGGTTCGTACCCTGAGTGAGGTCTTCGACAAGATCAAGAACAACTATGTCGAGGATACCGATGACAAGAAACTGCTGGACGACGCCATCCGCGGCATGCTGAGTGGTCTGGATCCTCACTCCACTTACCTGGATGCCAAGGCCTTCGAGGAACTGCGGGTTGGCACCACCGGTGAGTTCGGCGGACTGGGTATCGTGGTCGGCATGGAAGACGGCTTCGTCAAGGTCATTTCTCCCATTGACGATACGCCGGCCGAACGGGCCGGTGTCAAGGCTGGTGATTTGATCATTCGCCTGGATGACACGCCGGTCAAGGGCATGAGCCTGGACGATGCCGTGAAGCTGATGCGTGGCAAGCCCGGCACCGATATCCTGCTTACCATCGTGCGCAAGGGTGAAGACAAACCCCTGAAGATCAAGATCACGCGCGACCGCATTCGTGTCAAGAGCGTCAAGCACAAACTGCTGGAACCCGGTTTTGGTTATGTACGTATCTCCCAGTTCCAGGAACGTACCGGCAGCGATCTGCGCAAGGCCATATCCGAGATGAAGAAGGAAAGTGGAGGCGAGCTCAAGGGCCTGGTGCTGGATCTGCGCAACAACCCCGGTGGACTGCTCGATGCGGCCATCAGCGTTTCCGATGCCTTCCTCAACAAGGGGATCATCGTTTCGGTCAAGGGACGGACGCAGGAAAACAAGCTTTCCCAGTCGGCGACTCCGGGTGATATCCTCAATGGTGCGCCCATGGTGGTGCTGGTCAATGAAGGTTCGGCTTCGGCTTCGGAAATTGTCGCCGGCGCCCTGCAGGATGACAAGCGTGCCATCATCATGGGTCAGAAAACCTTCGGCAAGGGTTCGGTTCAGACCGTCATTCCGCTTGGCAACAAGAGTGCCCTCAAGCTGACCACGGCGCGTTACTACACGCCATCGGGGCGTTCGATTCAGGCCGAAGGCATCGAGCCGGACATCGAGCTCAAGCACCTGAAGGTTTCCGAACGGGGAGACAATGGCTTCAAGCCCATCAAGGAGGCCGATCTCACCGGTCACCTGGAAAATCCCAAGGAGAGCAAGAAAGAGCCGGCTGGTACCAAGGCTCTGGGCAAGAGCACACCCAAGCCCAAGGAAAGCAAGGATCACATGGAACTGGCCAAGGATGATTACGCCCTGTTCGAAGCGCTCAACCTGCTCAAGGGCCTGTATCTGCTGAGAGATCGGTAATCATGCCACGTCCGCTACTCATTGGCGCCTTGCTCGGCAGCCTGTTGCTGTGGGCCGGTGCCGGGGTGGCGGGCGAAGCCGTCATCAGCATCATCCTCGATGACATGGGCTACCGGCTCAAGGACGGGCAGCGGGCAGTAAACCTGCCCGGTAACCTGACCTATGCCTTTTTGCCGCAGTCACCCTACGCCACACGGCTTGCCGAACAGGCACATCAAAACAGCAAGGAAGTTATGCTGCATCTGCCCATGCAGGCCGATGCCGGGAATAAACTCGGTCCCGGCGGTCTGACCGATGACATGTCCGAGCAGAAATTCAAGCAGACCCTGCACAGCACCCTAGCCTCGATTCCCCATGTCAAAGGCTTCAACAACCACATGGGCAGTCATCTGACTCGCAATACCCTGCAGATGCGCTGGCTGATGGAAGCCGCTATGTTTCATGCCGACATGTATTTTGTCGACAGCCGTACCACAGCACAAAGCGTGGCCCAGGACGAGGCCATTCGCATCGGTATCGAAAATACCCGGCGGGACATCTTTCTCGACTACCAGCAGAAAAGCGAGATAGTCGAACAGCAGTTGCAACAGCTGATCAAGCGGGCCAAACGAAGGGGTACGGCACTGGCCATCGGCCATCCCTATCCTGAAACCCTGGCAGTACTGGAAAGCTGGTTGCCCCGTCTCAGGGCAATGGGTATCCGGCTTGTCCATGTTTCCGAACTGATAGCCATCCGACAAAAACAGGGAGATCCCCTATGGCGCATGTCCTCGTCCCGCTAGCCCAGGGCTGTGAAGAACTCGAAGCGATCACGGTCATCGATCTGTTGCGTCGTGCCGGCATCACGGTCATTTCCGCGGGGCTCGATGATCAGCCCGTCACCGCCAGCCGTGGCACGGTGCTGATCCCCGATACCACGCTGGACGCGGTCCTCGACGACGACTTCGACATGATGGTTCTGCCCGGTGGCCTGCCAGGCGCCGACAATCTCAATGACGATCCCCGCATCCACCAGCTGCTCAAGCAACTGGCAGACAACGGCAAGTACACGGCCGCCATCTGTGCGGCACCAAGAGTCCTGGCCCGTGCAGGCCTGTTGAATGGCCGGCATGCAACCGGTTATCCCGGCAGTCTGGAAGGCTACGGTCTGGAAGACATCGACTACGATATACAACAGGCGGTGGTGATCGACGGACGTGTCATTACCTCCCGCGGCCCCGGCACTGCCATGGATTTTGCCCTGAGCCTGATCGAAGTGCTGGCAGGCAAAGACAAGCGGGCTGAGGTCGAGGCCGGATTGGTGAGATAGGTCGGATAAAAGCGCCCAGGGAGGAAAGATACAGGAAGGGCCGGGGCATGAGGAAAATCACTGTCTCCTCGTCCGGTGCCTCCATGCACCGCACACAGGCGGTCAAGGCAATCCTTTTGCAGGTGTACAATACATTTCAGTCAAACCCAATTCAGCGAGACCTCGATGTGAAGTTGTTTTATCTACCCCTTTTTATCATTGCGCTAGTTTTGTCGCACCCTGTTCAGGCCGAGGAAGCCCAACCTGAAAAGACCACGGTATACGTCGGTGCCGGACCCTATTTTCAGTCACAACCCTACGAGGGGGCCGATCCCCTGGTGCTGGCGTCGCCGGTGGGCATTTTCGACAACCGGCTGTTCTATGTGCGCTGGGCCCGCCTGGGAATGTATTTCTATGGTGGTGACAACTGGGGCATGTCCATTACCGCCCAGCCCCGTCCGTTTGGATACAAGACGGCGGATTCGCCGACACTGGCCGGCATGGCCGATCGCAACAACAGCTGGGAAGCGGGACTGGCCATTGGTGGCAAGAACAGACTGGGTTTTGCCGAGCTTGTGTACTTTCAGGACATCCTCGGCAATTCCAACGGCTACATGAGCCGCCTGGAACTGGGCAAGCTGATCCCGGCCGGACGCTGGTTTTTTCAGCCCAGTGTCTACCTGCTGTATTATTCAGACCGCTTCAACAACTATTATTATGGCGTCCGTGACAACGAGGCCACGGCAACGCGTGCGGCCTATCGGGCCGGAGGTGGCGTCAATCTCGCCGCCCAGACCTACATCATGTACGACTTCAGCAAGCACTGGCATTTTCTCGGCAACATTCGTGTCGACTACCTGAGCAGCCAGATCCGCAACAGCCCCATTGTCGCCGACGACTTCATGATCTCTGGCCTGCTATCGGTGCTCTATTCCTTCGATTACTGATCGCCTGCTGTGGCACGGCTCAGATGGTCTTGCGGTGACCAAAGGGCTTCCATGATGGTGAAATCACGTTGGGCATGGAGGAACGATCGATGAGCCGGGCGGGGCTGAGGGCAAACTCCCCGTAGCGTTCATTGACCTGATCCATGACCCGGTTGCCGGCCTGGCGATCCAGGCTGCCTTCGAACAGGTCGGCCTGAAATTCGGCGGGGCGGGGATCCAGGGCCGTGATCTGCACCTGGAACACGCCTTCACCTTGCCAGTCGGTGTCGAGCACCTGCCGGGCCAGAGTGAAGATGACCTGGCTGTCCTGGGTGGGCAGGATGGCTAGGCGCCTGCCGGCGATCCAGCCCTCGCGGCCGAGCAGGCCAATGTGGAATTGCCGGGCCTGCATGTCGTGTCGGCGCAGACGGGCGGCTACCTTTTCACTCATGTGCAGCAGATAGGTAAGCAGTACCCGCAGGGAACGGCAGTCGGGCGGGATGACCTTGCCGTGACCGATGCTCTTTGGCGCGGGTACGTTGAGTTCCAAGGGTGCCGGATCCGCACCCTGGCACATGTACCAGATGCGCCGGCCGGGATTGCCAAAGCGCCGCGCCAGTTCGCCAATGGGCAGGCGGGCCATGTCACCGCAGCGGATCACGCCGCGTTCGGCAAGAAAGCGTCCGATGCCCTCGGCAATGCCACACAGTTCGGTCACCGGCACATCGGCCAGGCGCTCACGGGCCTGCCAGGGTGGGATCACACACAGGCCGTTGGGCTTGCTCTGCTTGGCCGCGTACTTGGCGGTGGTCTTGTCGCCACTGACCCCCACTGAACAGGGCAGTCCCGAAACTTCGAAGACCTTCTGCTTGACCATGCGAGCCATGCGTTCGGGACTGCCGTGCAGTTTCTGGCAACGGCTCACGTCGACAAAGGCCTCGTCCACGGAAAACACCTCGATATCGGGGCTGATGTCCTGCAGGGCACTCATGATGTTGGAAGAAACCGCGGCATAACGGTCGGGCCGGGCCGGACACTGGATCAGATCGGGACACAGTTGCAGGCCCTCGCGCAGGCGCATGCCGGTGTGAAT
The DNA here is from genome assembly GCA_024275915.1 of Gammaproteobacteria bacterium. Lineage (GTDB taxonomy): Bacteria > Pseudomonadota > Gammaproteobacteria > UBA6429 > Thiohalophilaceae > JAJRYG01. Next base: position 12,457 of record JAJRYG010000093.1, on the reverse strand, counting down.
ACCGCGGGCGCGGGCCTCATAGGAGCTGGTGATGATGCAGCTGCCCTGGCGGCCGTTGGTCACGGCGATGGCCTTGCCACGCAGTTCGGGGAAGTCGTACTGTTCGATGGAGGCAAAAAAGGCATCCATGTCGACCAGGATGATGGCGCGGGGCCAGTAATCCGGGCGGGACGGACGCGAGGGGGAAGGATCCTGCATGCCTCGGTCCGGCAATCAGGCATAACGACGCATTTGCCCGACCAGCTTGCCCTGGATACGGACCTGCCGGGGAGCAAACTGCATGGGGGTCATGCTGGTGTTCTCGGGGATGAGAAGGATATCGCCATTTTCCAGGCGCTTGAAACGTTTCAGGGTGGCGTCCTGATCGTCGATCAGGGCGACAACGATATCTCCGTCCCTGGCGGTATCGCAGTGTTCGATGATGACCCAGTCGTCGTCCAGGATCCCGGCGTCAATCATGGAATCGCCCCTGACCTGCAGGGCATAGCGATTGTCGCCACCGAACAGCTCGGCGAGATCGAGTTGATCCTGGCCTGGGATGGCCTCAATGGGGTTGCCGGCGGCAATCCGGCCTGCTAACGTGAGGGATGTGGAGTGGGGTTCGTCAGCAAGCCGGATACCGCGCCAACCGCGCTCGGTATGCTCGAGGGCGCCTTTACTGGTCAGCGCCTGCACATAACGGTGTACTGTACCCTTTGACTTGATGCCGACGCCTGAGCCGATTTCGCTCAGGGTGGGCCCCTGGCCGTGTTCGGCCAAGTAGTGGCGAATGAAGTCGAGAATACGTTGTTCCAGTTGTGTGAGCATTAAATGTTCTCCAGATGTTCTCTACTATAGAGAACGTTCGGAGAACAATCAAGCCCGGCGGGGAAAATATTTTTGGCCGGCCGGGATCAGGGAACCAGCCCCTGGGTAACACCCTTGAGCCGGGCCAAGGCCATGACCCAGTCCAGTGCCTCGTCCGTGTAGAGATTGAAGCGGGGGCTGGGCACGGATCCGTCCAGAATGCCGAGGAAGACCATGAGCTTGCCGGGGTATTTGTGGTTGCGATTGAACAGGGGCGTGCCGCAGTCGGCACAGAAAGATCGGCTGCCCTGGCGGGCGATCTCGAACCGGGCCGGCGCCTGTTCGCCGTGCAGCTGCAGCTTGTCTTCATCGACCACCAGATAGCTGGAAAAGGCACTGCCGTTGCGTTTGCGGCAATCGCTACAGTGGCAGTTGACCGCAAGGCCCGCCGGGCCTTCGATGGTGAAATGTATCTGCCCGCAGGTACAGGCGCCGGTGGTGGTTGTCATGCGATGGGTCCTTTTGATGTGGGTGTGGCACTGGTGCAGGAAAGTGCGACTACTCGCAGAGTTTCCGCCTTTAGCCTGCACCCGCAGTGCCGTTATTGATGTAGATCAATTTTAGTATAGGCGCGGAGCGTCTATGTTAATCCATTCTAAGGCATGAGTTTTCAATGGGCGGTTTGATGAGTATGAAGAAATTACTGGCAGTTGTGGTGGTGGCAGTGATCCTGTTTCGCCTCCATCCGGCACGGGGACCGGTGCGACAATAGTGAGAGTCGGCAAGAAGTTGTTTTTCGATGAAAATCTGTCAAGCAGAAGCAACCAGTCCTGCGCCTCCTGCCATGATCCTGCCAATGGGTTTGCCGATCCCCGTGTCAGCAATACCGCTCCGGTCTCCGAAGGTTCCGAGTCCAACGCCTTTGGTGATCGCAATGCCCCCCCCCGCCGCCTATGCCTTTTTCTCTCCCCAGTTCAACAAGTCAGCCCATACGACCCCTGATGGTACCGTCTCCAACTACCAGGGCGGCCAGTTCCTCGATGGCCGGCGCCCCAATCTGATGGAACAGGCCAAGGATCCCTTCCTCAATCCGGTGGAAATGAACAATGCCGATGCCGCCGATGTGGTGACCAAGGTCAGCAACAGCAATTATGCGGATGATTTCAAGACGATGTTTGGTGCCAATGTGTTCAGCGATGTGCCGACGGCCTATAACAAGATAGCCATGGCGATAGCCGCCTTCGAAGCCTCCACGGAAGTGAACAGGTTTTCTTCCAAGTTTGATGCGGTGAGGGCCGGGGCCGAGTCCTTTACACCGTCAGAGCAGCGGGGTTTCGATCTGTTCAAGAGCAACAAGGCCAAGTGCGCCAATTGCCACACCGTTCCCGATACGGGCCCTGTTCTGTTTACCAGCCACCGGTTCTAGAACATCGGGACGCCGTCCAACCCGAATAACCCGGCCAATGTTGCCGATCCGGCCTTCGTCGATCCCGGTCTGGATTTAAGTACCTAGGACTATGACGACCTCATTGCCTTAATGAAAACACTAACCGACCGGTTAGAAACATTACCCCTGCTTCAGTCCACTGATGCAGGGGGACGGGTTGCCCGTACAGTAAATAACAACGCCATGACGGTCCCGCCAATCGCCCCGTACAGATGGGCATCGGTGATCACGGCCGCGCCGATGGACTCGGCCGAGCCGGGCATGGCTCCCTGCCAGATCTCCCAGCCCAGCTTGATCACCAGCAGAAGCAGAAACAGGCTGCCACGAATGCCCCGTTCCCGGATCATCATCACCGCACCTGCGGCAAACAGGCCGTGCAGGATCCCGGACAGGCCCACATACCAGAGCAGCTGGGGATTGAAATAATGCAGGCCCAGGTCGATGACCAGCAGGCTTGCCCCGAATACCAGCCACCATTGTCCCTGCCGCAGCAGGGGATAGAAAATCTGCCAGACGAGCCACAGCCCGGCGAGGTTCATGCCCAGGTGAGTCCAGTTGACGTGCACCAGATGACCGCTCATCAGCCGCCAGACTTCACCACTGGCGAGGGCATCACGCTGATAGCGCAGCAGCAGGATGGCTTTTTCACCACCACTTTGGGCCAGCAGGGCGAGCAGGCTGACAATGGCGGGTAACAGGTAATTGCGTAACGGTGTTTTCAAGTGAGTTTGTCCTGTTTGTTTACCCAATCGTTGCATGAATTTTGGCGCAGGATAGCGTAGCACCTTCCATGCCGGCATTTTCAGTGCTGTGCGCGATTTTTCCAATCCTCACATTTCGCCAGGCCATGTGATGGTTGGAAAAAACCTGTGCTCGACCCTGAAAATACGATCCCCAACGCTCCTGCATCGAGAAATTCATGCAACATTGGGGTTTATTCGCCTTCGGCGAGCAGCTGTTCGAACACCCTGATCATGTCTTCGGTATCCCAGTCGACACTGCCGAACAGGGCATAGCGGATGCGCCCCTGTCTGTCGATCACATAGCTGGTGGGAAAGGCGAACACCTTCCAGTTTTTCAGGGCCGCGCCATCGCGGTCGAGCAGGATGGGAAAGTCCACCGAGACCCTGGTGCGCAGAAATTCACGTATGGTGTCGGGGGATTCGGCCATGTTGACGGCAAGGATGATCAGGCCATTGCCGGCCAGCCGGTTCTGCAGGCGCTGCATGGAAGGCATTTCATGCACACAGGGCGGGCACCAGCTGGCCCAGAAGTTAACCAGTACCACCTTGCCGCGATAGTCCTGCAGATCCCGCATCGAGCCATCCAGGCCTGGCAGGTGTAACGGTGGCGGGGTGGGGTTGCCGGCATAGGCACGCAGACTGCGCGCCTTCTTGCCCGGTGTTGCGGTTCGGGCCGGGCTGTCCAGGGGAGGGACGGTGCGGTGTTTCGCAGGCAGGGCAGCCAGCAGTCGGGCTGCTTCTTGTATATGGTCGGGCAGCTTTTCGCTCAGGGCCTGTTCCTGTGCCGTGGCGTCGGGGCGGTAGTAGTAGCGGTCGCGCACACCCGGCAGGATGCGACGGTAGACGTCGCTGCCCGCGCGTTCCAGCGCCGGGACGGTCTTGTCCAGCTTCCAGAACCAGGGGGAAAGATGTGGCTGGATGATGAACACGGGCAGGTTGGTGTGAGAGACGATGGGCAGTAGCTGTGCCGCTTCACCGGGATCGGGGGTCTCCACGTAGAATTTGGGGCTGATCAGTATGGCGCCCTGCAGCTGATTGTTGCCGGGGTGTTGCCGTTGCCAGGCATGGGCCCCGAGCAGCAGGGGCAGGATGCCGCGGCCGTTGCTGATCAGGAAGACCGACTTGCCGGTGTCCATGGCACTGTCGATCAGGGCAACCACGTCAGAAGCGGGGATCCGGTCCAGACTGCTGGGAACCACGGGCAGGAAGCGGGATTCGAACAGGTCGGCTAGCCAGACTTCGTTGCTGTTTTTCTGGAGCCGGCTTGCGGCCGCCAGTTCGCCAGCCTGGAAACCGTCCTCGCCCGGCAGGAAGAGAAACAGCCGGTTGCCGGTGGCGGGATAACGGCTGACGGAGATCTCGTTGCCATCGTCGGTTTCGATGGTCTGGGTTGCGGCCATGGCCACAAGGCTGGCCAGCAGCAGGTAGATCGTGGCAATGAGTCGGTAGACATGCCTTTTTGGCATCAGTAGCTCCAGGAGGGTAAAGAGGTCGCGAAAAATCCATGGCCTGTTAGTATTGTGCCATGACCCTGACCGAATTGCGCTACATCATCGCCGTGGCCCGCGAGCACCACTTTGGCAGAGCGGCACAGGCCTGCCATGTCAGCCAGCCGACTCTGAGCGTGGCGATCAAGAAGCTCGAGGATGAGCTGGGCGTATTGCTGTTCGAACGCGGCAAGAATGACATCCGCATCACCCCGCAGGGAGAGAAGATCCTCGCCCAGGCCCAGACCGTGCTCGAAGAAGTGGAAAAGCTCAAGGCCATTGCCTCGGCAGGTCAGGATCAGCTCGCCGAGCCCTTGCGCCTGGGGGCTATCTATACCATCGGGCCCTATTTGCTGCCGCACTTGATCCCCGAATTGCATGAGCGCAATCAGCAAATGCCGCTGATCATCGAGGAAAACTATACAGCGAGACTGACGGAAAAACTCAGGCAGGGTGAGCTCGACGCCATCCTCATTGCCCTGCCCTTCGATGAGCCGGGCCTGTTGACCCTGCCCCTGTATCGGGAGCCCTTCATGGTGGTGATGCCCAGCAGCCATCCATGGCGGGAAAAGAACAGCATCGATACCGATGAACTGGCCGAGGAGAACCTCTTGCTGCTGGGCGCCGGGCACTGCTTCAGGGATCAGGTGCTGGAAGTCTGCCCGGCCTGCGCCAGTGCCGGCAAGGAAAACAGCCTGGGCCGTACTCTGGAAGGCAGTTCTCTGGAGACCATTCGCCACATGGTGGCGTCTGGGGTGGGACTGACCGTGCTGCCCTGCACCGCGGTGGCGGCAGATCGCTATGAGCAGCGCCTTCTGGCGATCAAGCGTTTTACACCTCCGGTACCTGAACGTACGGTGGCGCTGGCCTGGCGGCAGAGCTTTGTGCGACCAAAGGCCATCGAGGCGCTGCGCCAGGCGATTCTGGCCTGCCCCCTGTCGTGCATAGAAATGCTCGACTGAGCAGGCATTGTCCTTACCCAATCGTTGCATAAGTATTCGGTGCAGGATGGCGTTGCGACCCCCTGAATTTACCGCCCGGAAAGCCCCGGCATGCAGAAATTTATGCAATGAATGGGTTTACCGTGATGGTACACATGACAACCGAGACGACATTGGGACAAGGAGATTGGCAGATGAAAAAATGGCAGTGTGTAGTATGTGGTTTTATCTATGACGAAGCCGAAGGCCTGCCGGCCGAGGGGATTGCCGCAGGGACGAAATGGGAAGACATTCCCGACGACTGGAAGTGTCCCGACTGCGGGGTCGGCAAGTCGGAATTCGAGATGGTGGAAGCCTGACGTTCCGTGGAACCGGTCATCATCATTGGCAGCGGCCTGGCCGGCTACACCCTGGCACGGGAATGGCGCAAGCTGGACACGACCACACCCCTGGTGATGATCACACAGGATGACGGCTGTTTTTACTCAAAGCCCATGTTGTCCAATGCCCTGGCCGCTGGCAAACAGGCCGATGAGCTGATCATGGCCAGTGCAGAAAAAATGGCCAGCGATCTCCATGCCAGGATCTTTGCCCACGCGGAGGTAAAGGCAATCCAGCGGGAACACAGAAAGATTGTTACCGACAAGGGCGAAACGTTCACCTACCGGACACTGGTCCTGGCCACCGGTGCCCGTCCCGTTCTGCCACCGGTGCAGGGCAGTGGGGTAGGCCAGGTGTTGCAGGTCAACAACCTCGAAGACTACCGCCGTTTTCGCAAGGTGCTCGAAGCCAATTGCAGCGTCGCCATCATCGGCCCTGGACTCATCGGCTGCGAGTTTGCCAATGATCTGGTGCTGGCAGGGTATGCCGTCACGGTGATTGGCCCCGATCTCCATCCTCTGGGTCGGCTGGTACCCGCCGAAGTGGGTCAGGCCCTGCAGCAGGCACTGGCCGATCAGGGTGTGAAGTGGAAGCTGGCCAGCACGGTGGAACGGATCGAGGAATCAGGATCGGGCCTGGCGCTGACGCTGGCCGGCGGCGAAAGCCTGCAGGTCGACATGGTGCTCTCGGCCATTGGGCTCAAGGCCGATACCCGGCTGGCGCAGGAGGCCGGCCTGGAAACCGGCCATGGCATCGTCGTCGACCGTTACCTGCAGACTCGCGACACGCATGTCTATGCCCTGGGTGATTGTGCCGAAGTGAACGGCAAGCTGCGGCCCTTCGTCCTGCCCCTGATGGCCGGCGCACGAGCACTGGCCCGAACCCTCGGCGACGAGCGAACCGCGGTGAGCTACCCGCCCATGCCCGTGGTGATCAAGACCCCGGCCCTGCCGCTGGTGGTCTGCCCGCCCCAGGCCGACACGAAGGGCCAGTGGGCGGTGGAAGTGGAAACCGGCGGTCTGCGCGCCTTGTACAAACAGAATGATGAAATACGCGGGTTTGCCCTGTGTGGCGAATGCGTGAAGGAAAAGGCCTCGCTCATCGCGGCGCGAGGGATGAGTGACGAATGACGAGACTATTCCGTCTTGCCAGCGCAGGTTGGCATCCAGGCAGGGGTGGATTGAGGAAAAAAGGTGAATTCGTTGCCACCAACCCCCTTGTTGCCATCGACGGGCCAGCCTCGCCTGCCCGAAGCCTCCCTGGATTCCAGCTTTCGCTCGAATGACCGGAGCCGTGTTTGCTTGTATCTTGTCACTTGTATCTTTTATCTATCTTGTCTGTGTCTCTATTCGATTGCGGCCGTTCTGCTTGGCCTGATACAGTGCCCGGTCGGCGGCGTCGTTGAGGGTGATGGCATCGGTATACACGGGATGGACGGCAATGCCGGCGCTGAAGCTGACATGGAAGTTCACATCGTTCTGTGACAGGCGGATGTTCTCGAAGCTGCCGCGAATGTCATCGATGACCTGGTGTGCGGCCTCCAGCGGTGTGTCGGGCAGAATGATGGCAAATTCCTCGCCACCGTAACGGCCAATGATGTCGGTGCAGCGCAGGCGCTGCTTGAGCAGACGGGCGAGGATCTTGATCACCCGATCCCCCATGGCATGGCCGTAGCGATCATTGACAGTCTTGAAGTGATCGATATCGAGCATCACGTAGCTAAGGGCACTGCCGTTGCGCACGGCCTGGGCCAGTTCATGGGCAAGCAGTTCCTTGGTGCTGGTATGGTTGTAGAGGCCGGTAAGGCTGTCGCGCACCATGAAGGAGCGCAGCTTGCGATAGCGGCTGGCACGGTTGCGTACTGCGGAGACCAGGTGTTCGGGTTTGATGGGCTTGGTGAGAAAATCGTCACCGCCCTGGGCCATGGCAATCTGTTGCTTGTCGGCGCGGGTTTCCGAAGACAGGTAGACCACCGGGGTGCCCACATAGGATTCATCCTGGCGGATCACGGCGGCCAGCTCGGTACCATGGCAGTTGGGCATGTAGATGTCCATGAGGATCAGCTCGGGGCAGAAGTCCTGGATGTGCTGGATGACATCCAGAGGGTCGTTGACCGTATCCGTGTGCATGCCGGCTTCCTGCAGGGTGCGGGCATAGAAGTCGGCGGAAGATTTGGCATCATCGACGATGAGGATGCGAAAGGGATCCGGCAGGCTATGGCTGGTGAGATGGTCCAGGGTGTCGATGAAACGGCTGTAGTCCAGTGGCCAGGTGAAAAAGGCACTGGCACCGGCACGTACCGCGTCGAGGCGGTGCTGGGTGTCATTGTGCCGGGAGAGAATGATGACCGGTACTTGCAGGTCATTGTGCTGGTACTGCAGCAGCAGCTCCCGGCTGGCTTCGTCGAGGTGCTGCACCGAAACGACCATGACCCCGGGCAGGCGTTGCTGCAGGGCCGACTGCAACCGGGCCAGGCTATCGAACAGCTCCACCCGGTAGCCATAGTGCTGCAACTGATCCTGCAGTTCATCGATGTGCTGCGGTTCATCGACATAGACGAACACCCGCCGGTTTTCCTGTAAAGCCGCGTTGTCGGTCATGGTTTGTGCTTCGGCTGGTTGCGCCTTGGTCGGTTCCTGCCGGGCAATGGCCTGCAGGGCCTGGATGCGCTGGTTGACGAAGTCGGCAAGGGATTCACTGGTGCCGGTCTGGCCGTCCTGCAGGGCGTGTTCGATTTCGCGGGCCAGACGGGTGACCTCGGGAAAGCCGAAGCTGCTGCCAGAGCCGGCCAGGGTGTGGAATTCCCGGATCAGGCTTTCATGAAATTCACCCCGATCCTCACTGTGATCCGCCTGCTGCCAGAGGGCCGAAAGCTTGTCGAGGCGGGCGGGCAGGCTGCTGGCATAATTGAGCTTGAGCCTGGCCAGTTTGTCTTCAATGGAGTCGTTGGCTGTGTCGGGCATGGAAATATTGTTATTCACCACGGTTCGTCAGAGGCCGGTCTGAGCCTTATCGGCCGTATCTGCAGACAGTTTAGCAGGTGGTGGCAAAGTCTGTTTTGTCGCCGCCGGGCAGATTGAGGGTGAATCAGCGGGCGGGCGCGCAAACTGGAAGGCTTCTGGTAGAATGAGTCACATGGACGTTTCCCGCATACTCGACCCCCTCAACGATATCCAGCGCCAGGCCGTCTGTGCCACCACCGGCAATACCCTGGTGCTGGCCGGTGCCGGCAGCGGCAAGACCCGGGTGCTGGTGCACCGCATTGCCTGGCTGATGCTGGCCGAAGGCCTTTCGCCCTGGAGCCTCCTTGCCGTGACTTTCACAAACAAGGCCGCCGGTGAGATGCGTGGCCGGATCGAGGAGCTGCTGGAAACCCCGGCCGGTGGCCTGTGGGTGGGCACCTTCCACGGCATCGCTCACCGCCTGTTGCGCGCCCACTGGAAGGAAGCCGGCCTGGTACAGGGTTTCCAGATCATGGACAGCGAGGATCAGCAGCGCGCCATCCGCCGCCTGATCCGCGAAATGGGCCTGGATGAAAAGCAGTGGATCCCCAAGGAAGTGCAGTGGTACATCAATGCCCGCAAGGACGAAGGGCTGCGTCCCCGGCACCTGCAGCACCACAATGACGTCTATCTGCGCCACATGATCGACATCTACCAGGCCTACGAGGCCATGTGCCAGCGCAATGGTGTGGTCGACTTCGGCGAACTGCTGCTGCGCGCCCACGAGCTGTGGCTGGAGCACCCCGAGATCCTGAAAAACTACCAGCAGCGCTTCCGGCATCTGCTGGTGGACGAGTTCCAGGACACCAACACCATCCAGTACGCCTGGATCCGTCTGCTGGCCGGGGAGGAAGGCAAGGTTTTTGCCGTGGGTGATGACGATCAGTCCATCTATGGCTGGCGTGGCGCCCGGGTGGAAAACATCCACCAGTTCGAAAAGGACTTTGCCGACACCCAGGTGTTCCGCCTGGAACAGAATTACCGATCGACGGGCAATATCCTTTCCGGCGCCAATGCGCTGATCGCCAACAATGTCGAACGCCTGGGCAAGAACCTCTGGACCGAGGGCAACGACGGTGAACTGATCCGCGTCTACGGCGCCTTCAATGATCTGGACGAAGCCAGCTACATCGTCGACAACATTGCCCAGTGGGTGGAGCAGGGCGGCCTGCGCAGTGAGTGCGCCTTGCTGTACCGCTCCAATGCCCAGTCACGGGTTCTGGAAGAGGCACTGATCCGCCAGGGCATGCCCTACCGGGTCTATGGCGGCCTGCGCTTCTTCGAGCGTCAGGAAATCAAGGATGCTCTGGCCTACCTGCGCCTCACTGCCAACCGTCACGATGCGGCCTCCTTCGAACGCATCTACAACGTACCCACCCGCGGCATCGGCAATCGCACCATGGACCTCATCCGTGACGAAGCCCGCCAGAGCGGCGACTCCCTGTGGCAGGCCATGTACCGCATCGTCGAACAAAAGAGCCTGCCCTCCCGGGCCGTGTCGGCACTGAGTCAGTTCATCGATCTAATCGAAGCCCTGGATCGGGACATCCAGGGCCTGCAACTGTTCGAGAAGATCGAACACATCATTCACAACAGTGGCCTCAAGGCTCACTACGAAAAGGAAAAGGGCGAAAAGGCCCAAACCCGGCTGGAAAATCTCGAGGAACTGGTCAATGCCGGACGCAGTTTCGAAATGGACGAGGCGGAGGCCGAAGAAGGCATGGATGAACTGTCCGCCTTCCTGTCCCATGCCTCACTGGAAGCCGGTGAACGCCAGGCCGACGAATGGGATGACTGCGTACAGCTCATGACCCTGCACTCGGCCAAGGGCCTGGAATTCAAACAGGTCTTTCTCTGCGGCGTGGAAGAAGGCCTGTTCCCCCACCGCCTGTCCGCCGACGATCCCGCACGGCTGGAAGAAGAACGGCGCCTGTGCTACGTGGGCATGACCCGCGCCATGGAGCGCCTGACCATCAGCTACGCCGAAAGGCGTCGCATGTATGGCGACGAGACCTGGCAACGTCCCTCCCGCTTCATCAGCGAAATCCCATCCGAACTCATCGAAGAAGTGCGCATCCAGAATACCGCCAGCGCCTGGTCCACCCCCACCCCCGGCAACACAACCAGCGACGTCATCCGCAGCACCATGCAGCAGGAGAGTGGCCTGCAACTGGGCCAGCGCGTGTTCCACCAGAAATTCGGTGAAGGCGTGGTGCTCAACTACGAAGGCGAAGGCCGCCATGCCCGCGTGCAGGTCAACTTCGACAGCGAAGGTAGCAAGTGGCTGATGATGGAGTATGCAAATCTGACGGTCTCCTGAACATCACACACCACCAAAATGTGATGAAGTTGGCAAAACCGAAAACAATTTCAACGCAGGCTATTGAATAGAGGTGTTAAACAAAAGGTAGTGGGAAAATATTTGCATACCAAGTTAGCACCTCTAATCAAACAACAATCGAAAGGGAGCTTCTATCATGCTTAATACAACATCCAGTCAATTACAGCCAGTGATTGCAGGGCATTGAGCAGAGATCAGGATTTGTAGCACACCACAAGCCAAACCCGTTTATGACAAACTCGTCTGTTTGGCCAATAGCGTGAACTACTGGGCACACCTGTCAGTGAGAGGTATTCAGGCTCTGTGTTCCAATCGTCTGCATTTGAATAATGTATTTATCAAAGACTAGAGTTTAGACCAAACCCGCCCTGTTCGGACTGATTTTATCAGGCCGCACAGATTGGTTGCCTTGTTGTTAATCCTTGTATTACACCGCTTTACGCTGTTCATAGTCGGACCTTCCGTTTCCTTCCCCGTCTGGGGGCTCGAATTTTTTGCCTTTACGGTTCCACCAGTGTCTTACGGCAACATGTCGAAAAAGATAAACAAGCCCTTTACGAATTTGCCCTGCCGTTTTGGGAGCATCCTGTCGCCAGGGTGAGTGACGACATAAATCTTCCACAGCTTGGCTGCTCAAACAGCTCAACAGTGGCACCAGGCTATAGCCCACCATGGTGATATGCACCTAGCGGTGCAAGGTCTGGCGTGTCTGTTGCCAGGCTTCCTTCATACCCCACGCCAGTTTCAGTTGATTGAACATGGATTCGATCGACCAGCGCAGGCCGTAACTTTCAATCACTTGTTCGGCTGTAAGCGTGGTGTCGGTACTCAATAGCAGACAGGTGGATTTCCATTTTCCACTGTCGCTCTGAAATTCACACAATACCGCTCGCACCAGACGCACAAACTGTCGCGCCAGCGCCAACCATGACCATTTCCCTTTCTGCAACCACTTGTAATAACTGCTCCAGTGGTTGCACATATTGACCATCAACCAAGCATCGGTGACGAAGCCCGTGGGCGTCAACATGGCCCCGATCAATAGCTCGATGAACGTGCCTATTGATCTTGGGGGTAGCGCTTAGCACAAAAATGTTATCCAGTAACACAGTTCGCAGGGGATGCTGCCATATCCTCTTGCGTTCATAGCGGCCTCCAGAAGTTGGACTTATCTTCTGAAGGCCGCGCGAGGCCTGCCGCTATGCCAGGTTATTTGGGGATTTTTTGCTTTTTTCTCCTCTGAAACTCTAAACTCTAGTTTTATATGAAGGCTACAATAAGACTCAAACTGCGGAGTTGCTCAAGGCATCGCGCACCAGTGTTCGGGAG